>CAVBYE010000074.1:0-12716 GCA_963599285.1 Bacteroidaceae bacterium
GCATTGGTTATTTGCACGGTTATAAACAACATAGATTTTAGCAGTCACGCAACCTATACTGCTTGCACTTTTGTGATCTGACGTTGATATTTACCATGGCAAAACTTATCCCACTGTCTGCGATGCTGTTTTTGGCTGCGACCACGGTTACCACCTCTACATGGGCAACAGCCAATTCCACATCGCCTGCATGTTTAGACCAGTTTTATCAAGCAGCAGCACCTGAGTTACAACGTGAGAGTTTAAAAAAAGACACTACACCCCTGTGTTTAAATGGTTTTAACGCCATGCATTCAGGGGTGTCAAAAACTTCATTTTGGGTGGCTCAACATCTTACGCCTGAGCGCTTGAGTATGAAACTTAAACGCCAAGACAGTTTTCATGAAGAAGACTTAGTCAAAGGTGCACGTGCGACCCTTAAAGACTACCGTGGCTCAGGTTATGACCGTGGCCATATGGCACCTAATGCGGATATGCCAACCAAGGCCGCGCAGCATGATAGTTTTTCACTCGCCAATATGGTGCCGCAAACGCCACAAAATAACCAACAGGTTTGGCGTGAATTGGAAGAAGGGGTACGTGCTTTTGTGACTAAGCAAAAGCAAGACCTTTATGTGATTACTGGGCCTGAATATTCAGGCAAAAATATTAAACGTTTAGGGAGTGGTGTGTTGGTGCCAACAGCCACTTATAAGGCGGTTTATGCACCTCAAACGGGGATGATTGGGGCCTATTACGTCAGCAATGATATGAATGTGGCCAAACCGCAAGTTGAAATCATCAGTATTTGTGCCCTAGAGGATAAGCTTGGGATCAACTTGTTCCCTAAACTGACGCAAGCGCAAAAACGTAAAGTCTACGATTTGCCTTTAACCGCGGGCCAAGTCAAAGCGAAGCAAGAGATCGTATTTAAGACGACAGATCAAAAAAGTACGTGTGCAGCAGACGTCACCGCACAGCAAATGAAGGCTACACAAAAAATGTTTCAACCGAGTGCAACTTACGAAGGTACTATGGAGCACGTTTTAGCAAAAAAGCCACAAGAGGGCGCTAATACGCAACAACAGCACCAAGCACAGTCTGAAAGTAGTTCAACGGAAAGTTCAGGCCTATTAAAAATTATTTCAGAGATTTTGCAATTTATCGTGCAGTTGTTGAAATAATTGCGTAAGGTAAAAGACACTTCACCTAAGAACCAACAACAAGAGATAGGTTATGTTTAAAGCATTTCATGAAGGAACTGAGTCGGATGCAATTTATGATCTGACTTTAGAAAATGATCTGGATCGGGTCAGTATTTATGGCAATTTACAAATTCATAAAGACCAGCAAGGCTTAGCTGCGGCCAAGAAACTACAGGCCTTGTTAAATGATATTGTCAGTCAACTTGAAGCCGAGACGGATTTGCCGGAAAAGATACAGCGTCCGGAGATTGACGAAGTCGAAAATCCCTTCTTGTAAAAAAAAGCCCAGTTCAACTGGGCTTTTTATTTTAGGCTTTTTGCGAAGGCGCAAGGGCTTTATAAATAATCGCCCCTAAGACTGCACCCACAATTGGGGCCACCCAGAATAACCACAGTTGACTGAGCGCGGCTGTTTCTGCAAAGAAGGCAACACCCGTACTTCGTGCAGGGTTCACTGAGGTATTGGTGACCGGAATTGAGATCAAGTGAATTAAGGTGAGAGCTAAACCAATTGCAATTGGGGCGAAACCAGCGGGGGCAAGTTTATCGGTTGAGCCTAAGATCACAATGAGGAAAATTGCGGTCAGAATGACTTCAATCAATAAAGCAGACAGCATAGAGTATTTGCCTGGGGAAAGTTCAGCAAAGCCATTACTTGCAAAACCACCTGCGCTAAAGCCGGTTTGTCCAGATGCAATGACATACAACAGCCATGCGGCTAAAATGGCACCTATGACCTGTGCCAGAATATAAGGCCCCAGCAGTTTGGCATCAAAACGGCCACCCACCCATAAACCAATAGAAACGGCTGGGTTAAAATGACCCCCTGAAATATGGCCTAAGGCATAGGCGCCAGTCAGTACAGTTAAACCAAAGGCTAATGATACGCCCGCAAAACCAATGCCCAATTCAGGGAAGGCAGCAGCAAGTACGGCGCTACCACAGCCACCAAACACCAGCCAAAAGGTGCCCACCAACTCGGCTAAATATTTATTCATGTTGTACTCCAAGGTACTTTTTATAAAGTGATGTTTAAGATGATATTTTTTCTTCTCTAATCTAAAACTCAATACACTTTGATGCAAGATTAAAGTTTAATCAAAATTGCGATTTTAAAGGCAAAAAAAGAGCACCAAATGTGCTCTTTTTTTAATAGCTGCTTAGAGACGCATTTCAATGCCTTGAGCTGCTAAATACTGTTTTGCTTCAGGAATGGTATGTTGGCCAAAGTGGAAAATAGATGCCGCCAATACAGCATCTGCACCACCTTGAAGAATACCGTCCGCCAAGTGTTGTAAATTGCCCACACCGCCTGAAGCAATTGTCGGAATGGTAACGCGGTTGTTAATTTCACGCATTAAGGCAATGTCATAGCCTGCTTTGGTGCCATCGGCATCCATGGAGGTAATTAACAGTTCACCTGCGCCAAAATCAGCCATTTTGACTGCCCAATCAATCGCATCAATACCGGTTTCTTTACGACCGCCGTGGGTGAAGATTTCCCACTTGTTGTCGCCAGTTTTTTTCGCATCAATTGCCACAACAATACACTGTGCGCCAAAACGCTGAGAAGCTTCTTGAACGAATTCAGGATTATAAATAGCTGCTGAGTTAATACTCACTTTATCTGCACCAGCATTGAGTAACAGACGAATATCTTCAACTTTACGTACACCCCCACCTACGGTTAACGGCACGAATACAGATTCCGCCATACGCTCAACGGTACGATAGGTGGTGTCACGGCCATGATGGGTAGCTGTAATGTCAAGGAAGGTAATTTCATCTGCACCTTGTTCATTATAACGACGTGCCACCTCAACAGGGTCACCCGCATCACGAATATCAAGGAACTGCACACCCTTTACAACGCGACCATTGTCAACGTCAAGGCAAGGAATAATACGTTTAGCTAGCATAATTTTTTCCAATAATTACAGCCGATTATAAAACTAACCCACGCAAGTGCTACACCTTGGCAGATTGACACGCTATTCTAGCAAAAATATGTAAGTTTTTTCGCAGGTTTTCTATGTCGGTTTATACCACTTTGACTTTACAGGAAGTTCAGGATTTTTCAGCACCTTATGGATTAGAGGTGATCGACCTGATTCCGATTCAAGGAGGTATTCAAAATACAAACTACTTTTTGGTCTGCAAAGATGCCAGCCAATATGTGTTAACCATTTTTGAAGAGTTAGACGCTAAAGCCGCAGGTGAATTGGTCCCTGTATTAGAGCACTTAGGCCAACACGGCGTTGCTGTGCCAGTGCCGCTCAATGTGAATGGACAGGCCATTCAGCGTTTAAAGGATAAGCCTGCACAAATTGCACCGCGGATGTTGGGCGAGCATCCAATGCCAGCCAGCATTGAGCAGGTACGTGCTATTGCGGTGGCACAAGCCAAAATGCATGTGGCACTGCAAGATTTTCCATTACAACGTTCAGAAGTGCGTGATCATGCCTATTGGCGTCAGGTGGCGAACACCTTAAAGCCAACGCTAAACGCAGCCGATCAAGTATTGCTTAGCGAGCTGTTAGGTTTGTATGATGCGTTAACAGCGATGTATCCGAATCGTCCACAAGGTTTTATTCATTCCGACTTATTCCGTGATAACTGTCTGTTCCAACAGGATACCTTAACGGGAATTCTTGATTTTTATGAAATGAACCGTGATGAGTTGCTGTTTGATATTGCGATTACTTTAAATGACTTCTGTACAGCATATCCTGATGTGCATTTAAATGAAGATAAAGCGATTGCCTTCTTAACCGCTTATGAAACCATTCGTCCATTAACTGAGGATGAAAAAGCGTGTTTAGAAATTTACTTGGCTATGGCAGCAGGGCGCTTCTGGCTTATGCGTTTACGTGTTGCTGCGAAAAATGCACAACAAGGGCTAACAGGTGCAGACATTTTGCAAAAAAATCCAAATGAAATGCGCAACATGTTGATTGAGCGCTTAAAATTCGTGACAGCTTAATACTTAATTTTTTGGGGTAAATATGCGCGATCAAGGTCGTTTAATTGAATGGTTTGATGAAAAAGGCTATGGCTTTATTCAGCCCAATGATGCTGCTCAAGATCGTGTATTTTTACACATTAAAGATTTTGCCCGTCCCGGTCCTCGGCCAATTTTGGGCTGTGCCTTAGAATACGTGACACAGGTCGATGGGCAAGGGCGTTTTCGGGCTACACAAGTCCGTTATTTAAAAGCGACACAGGTTAAAGGTACAGCGTCTGCCCATAAAGTCACGACGCAAACTGTGTCTCAACATCCCTTAAATTGGATCAGTATTGGCTATATTATTGGGTTGGCCTTAGCAACTCTATTGGGTGTTTTACCCAATGGCCTACTGTTATTGATCATTGTTATGAATCTGCTCACCTACTGGTTTTACAATGAAGATAAGCGAGCAGCAACCGAAAATCGACGCCGTGTCCCTGAGCAAACTTTGCATCTGCTCGCAGCAGCAGGGGGATGGCCAGCAGCGCATTGGGCACAGCAAAAATTACGTCATAAAACACAAAAACAACCCTTTAGACAGCACTATTTTTGTATGATTGGAGTGAACTTAGCGCTACTTGTGGTGCTGATCATGCTTTAAATTGAATAACAATAAGGTGTTGATGATGTACGTTGCAGAAAAAGATCCCAATCGAACCTTAACGCTCATTTTATATATTCTGTATATCTTGGCTATTTTTACAGGCGGCATTTTAGCGATTATTGCCCTAATTATTAATTACGTAAAACGTTCTTCGGTGCAAGGCAGCATTGCTGCGAGCCACTTCACCTGGCAAATTCGAACCTTTTGGTATTATGTGTTTTGGAACCTATTGGCCTTCGTACCTTTTTTATTTTTATTGGTGATGGATCCTACATCAGATGCACTTCGCCCTGTCATCTTAGGGGCAGTAGTATTCTGCGCATTGGTTGTATTGGCGGCTTGGATTTGGATTATTTATCGTGCCTTTAAAGGCATTATTCGCTTGAATAATGGGGAAGCCATGCCTGTTTAAATCACAAAACACGGCCTCTTGTTTAGCCTGCATCCTGCGTCTTAGCTTTACGGCGTAGGAATTTAGGTTTCCATTCACTTGCGATGACACCAAGCACCACCAATAAGCCACCGAGCAATGCCAAAGCAGGTAAACGTTCGCCTGCAAGACGGCCAAATAAGCTGGCCCAAATCGGCTCACCGGCGTAAATAATCGCCGCTTGTGAGGGGTCGACCATCTCTTGTGCCCAGTTCATCACCAATTGAATGCAAGCACTGGCAATGCCGAGTCCGACCAAAATCATCACGAGATGAGGGTGGAATGCGGGCAGCTGGGTTTCACCCACCACGGGTGCCAAAATAAAGCAAAACACAGAAGCAAAAATCAGCTGTAACACGGTCACACGACGTGTATCCACTTGCGGGGCAAAGTAACTGATAAAAATAATTTCTAGTGCAATTGCAATTGAGCCAAGGAGCGTGAGGATTTGCCCGAAACTCAGTTGAATCGCACCAAAACCATTGCCAGTTAAAAACACCAAGCCTAAAAAGGCCAAGCTCGCTCCAATCCAGGTCATAACATGTGGTTTTTTACGGAACAACAGCCACAGTAAAATGGGTACTAAGGGCACATACAGTGCAGTCAGAAAAGCAGATTCACTGCTGCTAATGGTTTGTAAGCCTACGGTTTGTGTACCATAACCTAGCCCAATTAAGAGTCCAATGACAGCGCCAGCAAAGACTTCAAAAGCAGTGATGCCTTTTAAGTATTTCCATGAAATCAGCGTGACTGCAATGGCTGCTGCAGCAAAACGAAAGGCGACAAACAGCACAGGACTCGTAAAGCTGAGACCGTATTTCACCACCACAAAGGTGGTTCCCCAAATGATGGTAATCAAAATAAGGGACAACTGAGGCAGTTTAGTTTTCCACGTAGGTACGGGTGTTGGGAGAGTAGACATGGCTGCAATCAAAATTTAAAAATAACAAAACAAAAAGAGGTCCGAAGACCTCTTTTAAAGCAAAATCAGATGCTTAGATTAAGCGTCTAATACGGCTTGTGCTTCACGAAGGTTTAACGTGCCTTCATAGATTGCGCGACCTGTAATCGCACCTAAGATGCCTGGTTGGCCTTTTAGACCATGAACATCATCAATGTTGGTCACGCCACCAGAAGCAATGACAGGTAAACCTGAATAGGTTGCAAGATTGACGGTTTGTTCAATGTTTACGCCCTGCATCATGCCATCACGCGCGATGTCAGTGTAAACAATGCTTGAGACGCCCGCATCAGCAAAACGTTTCGCAAGTTCAGTCGCTTTGACATCAGTCACGTTAGCCCAACCATCAGTTGCCACCATGCCATTCATGGCATCAATACCTACAATGATGTGACCTGCAAACTTCTTGCATGCTTCTTCAACGAACTCAGGATTTTGCACCGCTTTAGTGCCGATGATCACATAAGACACGCCAGCATCTAAGTAATGTTCAATGGTTTCAAGTGAACGAATACCGCCACCAATTTGAATTGGCAGGTTCGGCTGTGCTTTCGCAATTGCTTCAACCACAGGTTTATGAATAGGCGTACCTGCGAAAGCACCGTTTAAGTCAACGAGATGCAAACGACGTGCACCTTCATTTACCCAATGCTGTGCAGTTGCTACAGGGTCATCAGAAAATACAGTGTCATCTTCCATACGACCTTGTTTTAAACGTACACATTTGCCGTCTTTAAGGTCAATTGCAGGGATGATTAGCATGCTTTCGCTCCTAGCCTAATCGTATTAAATTTGAATGTGCGCCATCTTAGCAAACAAATCTCGAATGTCTAAAGAAAAATCATCACAATTGGCTTGCGTGAACGACCAAGTGTGGATCAGGCAACAAGTAAATAAAAAAAAGCCTGAGAAAACTCAGGCTTTTTTGCATGTTAATTGTGTGAACAATTAAACAAACGGAAGCACGTCAGCGATGCTTGGGATACCGTCTAATGCAGAACCTACGCCGCCTACAAGGCCAACAACGCTGTCGCCAACTTGTTGAACGATGTTACCTACTTCTGTGTAAACAGGTACGCTTGCATCAAGTGTTGGTGCAAGGTCGTTTAATAGGTCGTCTACAGTACCTGCAACGTCAACTAAAGTTGAACCTAAAGTACCAGGAAGATCAGTGATTAAATCTTTTACAAGGTCAAGCGGATCGATTGCTGCAACGTAGTCACCAAGGCCGTCAACAGTTTCAGGAAGACGATCAAGAGTTTCTTCTAGGCCTTCGAAGATGTTACCTAATACAGGTACATTCGATAATTTGCCAAGTAAAGGATCAACGATTGAATCAGCTGCTGTGTCAACAACAGTTGCAACGTCATTTACAACGTTACCTAAAGTGTTTGTTACACCGTTGAGTAAACCGTCTACAGTACCGATGATGCTACCAGCTTGTAGGCCATCTGCTGCGCCGTGTAATACACCTGTTAAGTTATCAGTTAAGTTACCTACTAGGTCATTAACGTCACCTACGAGGTCACCCACGATTGGCGCTTTGCCAAGGATGTTCGTTACTGGGTCAAGAATACCTGTTACGCCATCAACAACTGAATCAACAACGTTTGCTACAGTTTCAACCACTGTACCTACAACAAGACCTAAGATGTCAGTCACTTTAGATAAAGCGCCTTTGAAACCTTGAGTTGCTGCTGATAATGCACCGCTAAGCGTACCTAATAAGCTCATTTGAATAACTCCATGAAAGAGGAAATGTTTGTTATGACCCCAAATTTATCGTTCAC
The DNA here is from genome assembly GCA_963599285.1 of Bacteroidaceae bacterium. Lineage (GTDB taxonomy): Bacteria > Pseudomonadota > Gammaproteobacteria > Pseudomonadales > Moraxellaceae > Acinetobacter. The sequence continues at coordinate 7,977 of CAVBYE010000074.1, forward strand.
AATCGCATGATTAGTGTTGATACGTTAGTCGTTACCTTGCTATTGAAATAGCTATAATTAGATAACTAACTCACGGAAAACAATAAAATTTGTGAGTTTATTTATAGCATAGTTTTATTAAAAAACTATGAAATAAACTACCAATAAATACATAATAATAAAATCTATTTATCATGTTTTTAATCACACGTTGGTAGTTTTTGTTTTTAATTCTGACTGAAATACTCGGATTTCTGGTTTTTTATGTGAACTGTATAGCATTTATGCGAAAAATTATTGTGAAGGAAATGATGTTTTTTGCTAATGTTGGAGAAAATTAAATTAATATTTTGTTACAAATTGCTGTGCAAGCCCAAGATTCATTTTTTAGTTTTTGTTGATCTTCCTGTTACACCATGTACTTAAAAAGAGGGCAACTGTGGCACTAGAAATAAGAATGCCTAACTTAAATCAATAAAAAAGCCCAACCGAAGTTGAGCTTGAATGAGTAGGCGAGGGTGCTGTTTAGATTTTCCACTCGACAAAGTTTTTCAACAACTGTAAACCTGCGGTATGGCTCTTTTCTGGGTGGAATTGCGTTGCAAACAAGTTATCTTGATGCAAAGCCGTACAGAACTCTAAACCGTAGTCACAGGTTGCCGCGACAAGGTTTTTGTCTTGTGGTTCGACATAGAAGCTATGCACGAAATAGAAGCGAGCATCTTGAGCAATGTTATTCCACATAGGATGACTCGGATCAGCTTGATGGACTTGGTTCCAGCCCATATGTGGCACTTTTAAGCCGTCCATATCTGGGAAGCGTTTGACTTGACCTTGGAAAATACCCAAAGCGTCCGCACCGCCATTTTCTTCTGAATGCTGCATTAAAGCTTGCATACCAACGCAGATCGCCAGTACAGGTTTATTGAATACAGCATTACGCACTACGTCATCAATACCCGCCTCTTGCATGCCTTGCATACAGTCACGCATGGCACCCACACCAGGGAACACAATCTTGTCTGCTTGGGCAATCAGTTTAGGGTCATTGGTCACATCTACAGTAGCACCCACATGCTCTAAAGCTTTCGCTGCAGAGTGTAGATTTCCCATGCCATAGTCAAGAAGGGCAATACGTGTCATTACAAGCTACCTTTGGTTGATGCGACAGTATTTTCAGCACGTGGATCAATTTCACACGCCATACGTAGCGCACGTGCAAAGGCTTTAAACACACTTTCAATTTGGTGATGGCTATTTTTGCCTTTTAAATTGTCAATGTGCAGCGTCATCAAGGCGTGGTTAACGAAACCTTGGAAGAATTCAGAGAATAGATCTACGTCAAAACGACCAATCATGGCACGTGTAAATGGAATATCCATAAATAGACCAGGACGACCTGATAAATCGACCACAACACGGCTTAAAGATTCATCTAATGGTGCATAGAAGTGACCATAACGGCGTAAACCTTTTTTATCACCTAATGCTTTGGCAAAAGCCTGACCTAAAGTAATACCACAGTCTTCCACGGTATGATGGTCGTCGATCTCTAAATCGCCATCGCAATGAATGTCGATATCAAATAAACCATGACGCTTGATTTGATCAATCATATGATCTAAAAAAGGAATACCAGTATTGAGTGTGCCTTGACCTGTACCATCAAGATTCACACGAACACGGATTTTAGTTTCGTTAGTGTTTCTTACTACTTCACTGATACGTTGCGTCATAGACACATTCCTCAAAACGTCAAAAATGATGGACTTAAAATAAATTTCGCTGAAGCGAAGCGCAAATACTAGAGTGCTCAGGAGTGTTTAGCAATGCCTATTACTGTACATGCCTATAAGTCAGTGCAAAATGATGAGTTACGTAATCAAATCGAACGCTTATATGACATTAGTCCTGAATTTGCAGATGGTCAGGACGCACTACTCGAACTTGAGCACAATCTAGCAGAGTATACCTTACTTTATACCGCAGAGTTGGCTGGGGAGTTGATTGCAGCAATGTGGAGCACGGGGCAAGGTAGTCGTCGGACTTTGGAATATGTAGTGGTGCATCCTGAACATCGTGGGCGTGGGGTGGCAGAGCGTTTGGTGCAAGAAACCTGTCGTATGGATGCAGCACAGGGAGTGACTGAATTTAAGCCAGGTTGCGGTGCCATTCATCGTTGTTTAGTACATTTGGGAAAAATTTAGACACAAATTAATGTATGTGCTGTAAAAATAAGCACTTGAGCTAAAAAAATAAGTTCAGTCCTTGACGCTGTGTCATTTAAATTGTTTAATACGTGCCATCGGCGTGATAGCTCAGTAGGTAGAGCAACGGATTGAAAATCCGTGTGTCCCCAGTTCGATCCTGGGTCTCGCCACCATATTCAAAAAAATCCCTGACATGATCAGGGATTTTTTTTGCCTAAAATTTACCCCTGCAATAAAAAGATAAGATTTTTTTGATAAAAGTGTTGACTATTGCTTCAATATACGGCTTAATACACCGCATCGGCGTGATAGCTCAGTAGGTAGAGCAACGGATTGAAAATCCGTGTGTCCCCAGTTCGATCCTGGGTCTCGCCACCATATTCAAAAAAGCCTCAAACTAAAGTTTGGGGCTTTTTTAATGTCTTCATTTTTTTTGCGTATAATGATTAAAAATAAAAACAATGAGTACAACAATGAAAGATCTATTCTCAGAGCATAGCGAGTGTTATCAAAAAGCACGTCCAACCTATTCAGAAGAAATTATTGGGCAAATTTTACTGTCTGTACCTGATCGACAGCTGGCATGGGATGTGGGGTCAGGCTCGGGCCAATTCACCCAATTACTTGCACCCTATTTTGAGCATGTGCTCGCGACCGATATTAGTGAAAATCAGCTACAACACGCGCCTCAACTGGATAATGTGCGTTATGCGGTTAAAAAAGCTGAACACAGTGGGTTAATGGCACATGTGGTAGATTTAGTTACCGTCGCGCAGGCGATTCATTGGTTTGATTTCGATCGTTTTTATGCCGAAGTTCGCCGTGTGCTTAAGCCTGAGGGAGTGCTTGCGGTGATTGGCTATGGCTTAATTCAAATTCATGATCAAAACTTAAATGCCAAAGTGCAGCATTTGTACTATGACACCTTAAAAAGCTATTGGGATGCGGAGCGTCGCTATATTGACGAAAGTTACCAAACCATTCCTTTTCCCTTTCAAGAAATTAGTACACCTCAGCTTGAGCTCAATTATGTGTGGACGGCACAGCAATTATTTGAATATTTAACCACATGGTCAGCAGTGCAGCATTACGAACGTAAAACAGGGCATTCTGCTTTAACTGAAATTGCCGATGATTTAAGGCAACACAGTGATACTTCAATTAGTGTGACGTTTCCTGTGTTACTGCGTTTAGGTCAACTCAGTGCACATGAGGCATAAAAAAAACGCCCAATTGGGCGTTTTTTTTAAAGCAAAAGCTTAAGCTTCTTCAGTCACAAGCATAGTGCCTGTTTCTTCGAAGTTAGAGTGCCAAGCAAGCGCTTCAGTTAAGATGTGTGGTGTTTGACCACCTTTTGCACATGCACGATCGAAGTAATCGTTTAATGCATCTTGGTAAGATGGGTGTACACAGTTATCAATGATCGCACGAGCACGTTCACGTGGCGCTAAACCACGAAGATCAGCAAGACCTTGTTCTGTGACCAATACGTCAACGTCATGGCAAGCATGATCGATATGCGATGCAAATGGCACTACAGATGAAATTGCGCCGCCTTTCGCGATTGATTTGGTTACGAAGATCGCAATATGCGCATTACGCGCGAAGTCACCTGAACCACCAATACCGTTCATCATTTTGGTACCGCAAACGTGTGTTGAGTTCACGTTACCGTAGATATCAAACTCAAGTGCAGTGTTGATCCCAATGATACCTAAACGACGTACCAATTCAGGATGGTTTGAAATTTCTTGTGGACGAAGTACTAACTTGTCTTTGTACGCTTCGATGTTGTTGAAAACTTTCTCACCGAATTTTTCAGATAAAGTAATTGAAGAACCTGAAGCGAACTTCATTTTACCTGCATCGATTAACTCGAAGGTACAGTCTTGAAGCACTTCTGAGTACATAACAAGATCTTCAAAGTTAGATTCTTTAAGACCTGTGAGTACTGCGTTTGCAATCGAACCAATACCCGCTTGTAATGGACCTAAGTTAGACGGTAAACGATCTGCAGCAACTTCACGCTCGAAGAACGCGATTAAGTGATCTGCAATAGCTTGAGTTTCGTCATCTGCTTCAGCCACAGTAGACGGAGAGTCATGAAGTTCGCTGTTGATTACGATACCCACGATTTTCGCTGGATCAACTGGGATTGCTGCTGTACCAATACGTTGATCAGATACGGTTAACGGAATTGGACCACGTGTTGGGCGCATTTCTGGAATGTAGATGTCGTGTAAGCCTTCAAATGCTGGGCTTAAGTTGGTGTTGATTTCAACAATCACTTGATCTGCAAATTGTACGAAGCTTGCTGAGTTACCTACAGAAGTCGTTGGGATGATCCCGCCATCTTCAGTAATCGCAACCGCTTCAATGATCGCGATTTCGTTTTTCTTTAACTGACCATTGCGCATTTGCTCAACAGTTTCAGACAAATGTTGGTCGATAAACATCACTTCGCCTTTGTTGATGGCTTTACGTAATGTGTTATCCACTTGGAATGGAAGACGACGTGCTAATACACCTGTTTCCGTTAATTTTTTGTCAA
>CAVBYE010000075.1:0-12333 GCA_963599285.1 Bacteroidaceae bacterium
TTGATTGAGCGGATTGGCGGAGGACTGATTGATTTTCAAGGCCGGCCTTTTATTTATAATCAGCGTGACAGCGTTTTAAATGGTGGTTTTTTGGCCTATCGTAATCTAGAAATGAAAAAACTCGCATTACAAGCACTTGGACGAATGTCGAACATGCATTGAGCTGAAAAATGAACATGTTATAGTGGGACAGTCCTTTTATCGTTGGCTACATTATGGCGCTCGATCTGCTCCCAATGAGCATGCTACACGCAATGGATCTGCTACCTGATCCGCATATTCCTGTCACCCTGTTTACCCGTCACTCGCTGCGTGAAGAGGTCAAAGGGCAAGGTTTGGCTGGATATGATTTGCAATTGACCCATCAGGGACGGGATTTGGCCATGGCGTGGGGTGCGTATTTAATTGAAAATACGGACCGTGAAATTCAGCATTGCATTTCTAGTCCTATTCAACGCTGTGTGGATACCGCAGCGCTTATGATTCAAGGGGCAGACAGTTGTAGCCATGCACATACCCATCGTATCGAAATTGTCGAACAAGGACTGTTGGTGGAACCGGGAAGCTTTGTCCTCGATATTCAGCAGGCTGGTCCGTATTTCAAACGCCAAGGTGCACTCGGCTTTATTAACAGCTTTGTCAATAATGCGTTGCCTGGCATGAAGCATCCCATTACGGGGGTCGTAGATGTGTTAGAGCTGATTTATAATGCTCATCCACAGCACGCGAATGGTTTAAGTTTGGCTGTGAGTCACGACACCATTATTGCAGCGATCTTAGCGCTGATCTCAGGGCGAAATGAGGTAACCACCGAAGACTGGCCACAGATGATGGAAGGATTATTTGTGTGGTTTGAGGGAGACGCGTTTTTAGACAGCCAATTGAAATGGATTTGGCGAGGTCAATTACATAGTCTGGATATTGCAAAATTTCAGTCTTTGCAGCAAAACACAGAACAGTAGACGTAAAAAAAGCCCTTTTAACAAGGGCTTTTTTTATGCATAAATTAGTTAGCTAACGCTTTAACTTGTGCATTTAAACGGCTCTTATGACGAGCAGCTTTGTTTTTATGGATGATGCCTTTATCAGCCATACGGTCGATTACAGGTACAGCTTTTTTATAAGCTTCTGTAGCAACAGCATAGTCGCCAGCAGCAATAGCAGCTACTGTACGTTTAAGATAAGTACGAACCATAGAACGTAAGCTTGCGTTGTGTTTACGTGCTTTAACGTTTTGACGAGCACGTTTTTTTGCTTGAGCAGAGTTTGCCACTCGTGCACTCCTTGAATTAGATTGGTCTGGGCGGGCTGCAGCAACTCAACTGACAATATCAGAAGAACTATAACCAGCCCGTAAACAAGTGCCATATTTTGATTTAACATTGCTGTTAAGTCAAGTCTTGACACGCCGTGATGCCATTTTAGCCCGATAAAAAACTGAAAGAAAACCTTAGATTACTCATATTGTTAGGATGTTGTATAAAAAATGATTAATTCGATCGAAAAAGTCTTCATAATCGGTGCAACAGGTGCCGTAGGGCAGGCTTTAGTAAAAGTACTTAACACCTTGGAAGCATGTAAAAAAATTGTGGTTTTGGTGCGCGAACAACATTTGAACTACAAATTGTTTAAAAAAGTTGAACAATTTGTCTTAACTGATTTTTTATTACTCAATGAAAATGACCTAAACGGCTATAGCCATGTGTTTAGTTGCCTAGGAACCACATTAAAAAAGGCGGGTTCTCGTGCGGCCTTTTATGCCACTGACTACGGCATCAATGTGCATGTGGCCAAATTGGTGGCAGCACAAGCCTGCCAACCCCAGTTTCTTATTGTCAGTAGTTTAGGGGCTAATCCACGCTCAGTATTTTTTTATGCCAGCGTTAAAGGTCAAATTGAACACGCGCTGATGGCCTTAAATCTGGATCGACTTTCGATTTTTCGGCCATCTTTACTGCTTGTTGAGCGACAAGAAACAAGGTTTGCTGAACGCGCTGTACAAAAATTGTATCAACGCTATCAACATCTCATTCCGAGTTCATTTTTACATAAACCTGTGACCCCTGAACAGGTGGCTTATACTATGGTCGATGCTGCACAAAATCAAAAAGAAAAATGTGAAATGTATGCTAATTTACAGATACAAAAACATTAAATTCATAAAGAGGGTTCACTTGTGGCAACAGCAGATTTTGTAACTTGCGATTTATTGGATGATTACCCAAGTAAAGATTTACAAGTCATGACACCTTGTTTAGATGGGAAGTTTTTTAAAAGTTATGGTGCACGTCAAAGTTTTGCCGGTCAAATTGTGACGGTGAAATGTTTTGAAGACAATTCACGTGTAAAAGAACTGTTGTCTACGGATGGGACAGGCAAAGTGTTGGTGGTCGATGGTGGTGCATCGATGCGCTGTGCATTGATGGGGGATTTAATTGCGGAGTCAGCAGTAAAAAACCATTGGAATGGCGTGGTGATCTATGGCTGTGTACGCGATGTTGATGCCATTGCACAATTAGATTTGGGCGTACATGCTTTGGCGGCCATTCCACAAAAGAGTACCCGTAAAGGCGTGGGTGAGGTGGATTTAACCTTACAATTTGGTGGGGTGATTATTCGTTCAGGGGATTATATTTATGTCGACAACAATGGCATAGTGTTGTCACGTGAGGCCTTGATTAAGCTTTAAGCCGCTGAGCAGTGCATTCTATTCAGAAGACATGGCCAATAGGCCATGTCTTTTTTTTATCTCAAGTGAGCTTTTTTAGCCAGACCGTGCAGCGAAGCGCTCTTACAGCGTGAAACAGGGTACAATCTATTCAATGTTTGAGTCTGGAAAATCGAGATGTTGGGTAAACTGAGTCAACTGTTTAAAAGCAAAGAAAATCCTGCAGCAGTGTTTTTGCGAGAGCAGCAGATTGTTTGTGATGATGAGCAAGGCTACATTGTGGATGGTATTGTACTGAATCAGGCCTTAGCACAGCGTCTAGAATATTTATCTAATCGACGGATGAAAAATTTTGATGATCTCAAAGCGCTGTATTTCACTGCAATGCTCATCAATGAAAAAATTGATCTTGAGATTGCCACCGGTCGTTATGCTGCGCATGTGGGCAATACCGAACAAAATTTATTGCACTTTAAGTCGATTGTGCAACGTTTGAATCAATATTACCGTGATTTTTTACGCGAAAAACGTTAATCCATCATCTAGCGGGGAGAAGACTCCCCCAACTAAAAATTACAAAAGCTTTAAAAACATCGTGTTATGATAGAGCTTAGTGTTCGCTATTTAGAAAAGCCATGTTTCAAGATTTCATTGCGCAACTTCAATTAAAACAACTCAAACACGGTGAAAAACGCTGGATTGGGCAGTTGCAAGGTTCCGCTGCTGCGTTGTTACTCAAAGAAATGTCTCAGCAACACCGCACGCTATTTGTGGTGGTGGCACGTGACAGTCAACATTTAGCTCAATTGGAAAGTGAATTAGAATTTTATGGCTTAGCGCCCACCATTTTCCCGGACTGGGAAATTCTACCCTATGACCGCTTGTCGCCACATCAAGACATTGTCTCTGAGCGCTTGGCGATTTTATCGCATATGCCGACTCAAGGCGTGTTATTGGTTTCGGCTGCAACCTTAGCACAGCGTGTCGCACCGCCTTCATGGGTGTTAGGCGAACATTTCGATATTCAAGTCGGACAAAAATTCGTTTTAGAACAACAAAAAATGCGTTTAGTGCAAGCCGGGTATCAGTTGGTTGATACGGTGTATGACCATGGTGAATTTGCAGTTCGCGGCAGCATTATGGATATTTTTGCCTCAGGGCAAGCCGCGCCTGTGCGTATTGATTTGTTTGATGATGAAGTCGAAACCTTAAAATTCTTTGATCCTGAAACGCAGCGCACCACCCAGAGCCTGCAAAATTTTAGTGTTTTGCCTGCTAAAGAATTTCCGTTAAAAGAAGCACGTGCACTGTTTCGTGATCGTTATGCAGAACAATTCCCCACAGCCAATCCCAAGAAAAATCCAATCTACCAAGACGTGCTCGATGGGATTGCCTCGCCAGGAATTGAGTTTTATCTGCCGCTGTTCTTTACAGCACAGGCCATGCAGCAGAGCACTTTATTTGATTACTTGCCTCAAGGCAGTATGATCTTTACCGATCAGGCTGCTGAACAAAGTTGGCATAATTTTTATCAAGACGTACAGCGTCGTTATGAAGATCGTCGTCATAATATTGATCAGCCGCTGTTAGCCCCCGAACAACTGTTTTTGCAGCCCAATCAGATCTTGGCGGCTTTAAATCAGTTTGCACGTGTAGTGATGTCAATTGAGCCGGTTGAATCAACCAAGGCGGGTCATCTCAATGTGCCCACGCAAGCACCACCTCGTTTAGCGGTAGACCCGAAACAGCAGCAGCCTTTTGCTGTGGTCAAAGCATATATTGAAGCGGCACAGCATCCCGTATTGTTGGTGGCTGAGAGTGCTGGTCGCCGTGAGAGTCTAAAAGATGCCTTGCGCCCAAGTCTGGGTGAAATTCCTGTGGTGGAGGGCTTTGCACAGTTTGTAGAAGCATTACATGCCATTGCGATTACCCATGCGCCTTTAGACCGCGGTTTGGTGATTGAGCAGGGCATTACGGTCATTTCAGAAAACCAGCTCTATGAACATCGCGTGGTCCAGCGTCGGCGTAAACGTCAGCAAGAAGTCTCAGAAGAGTTTTTAATTAAAAGCTTAACCGAACTCTCTATTGGTGCGCCTGTGGTGCATATCGATCATGGGGTTGGACGCTATGCTGGATTAGTGACACTTGAGATTGATGGGCAGACGCACGAGTTTTTACAGCTCGATTACGCAGATGCCGCCAAAGTATATGTGCCAGTGACCAACTTACATCTCATTAGTCGCTACAGTGGCGGTGATCCTGATTTAGCACCGTTGCATAAAATTGGTTCCGATGCTTGGAATAAAGCCAAACGTAAAGCTTTAGAACAGATCCATGATGTGGCTGCGGAACTGTTACACATTCAGGCGCGTCGTCATGCTAAACCGGGCTTTGCCTTCGAGCTTGATGAAAAATTGTATATGCAATTTGCCTCAGGCTTTGCGTATCAAGAAACCTTAGATCAAGCCAATGCCATTGAAAGTACCTTATATGATATGCAACTGGCAAAACCCATGGATCGTTTGGTTTGTGGTGATGTGGGCTTTGGTAAAACTGAAGTGGCGATGCGTGCCGCCTTTGTTGCAGTGCAAAATAACAAACAAGTGGCGGTATTGGTGCCAACTACGCTACTGGCACAGCAGCATTATGAATCCTTTAAGGATCGTTTTGCCGATTGGCCGGTACGTATTGAAGTGTTATCGCGCTTTGGTAGCAGTAAGGGACATTTAAAGACCCTTGAGGATTTGGCCGAGGGTAAAGTTGATATTGTGGTGGGTACCCATAAAATTCTGCAAGAAAATGTGCAGTTTAAAAATTTAGGCCTGATGATTGTGGATGAAGAACATCGCTTTGGTGTGCGCGATAAAGAGCGCATCAAAGCCATGCGCGCTGATGTCGACATGTTAACGCTGACGGCAACACCGATTCCACGTACCTTGAATATGGCCTTTAGTGGAATGCGGGATTTATCCATTATTGCCACGCCACCAGCACGACGTTTAGCGGTCAAGACCTTTGTGCAAGAACATACCAATGAATCCGTCAAAGAAGCGATTTTACGTGAGTTGCTACGCGGTGGGCAGGTGTATTTCCTGCACAATGAAGTCGATACCATTGAGCGTACTGCAGAAAGTATTCGTGATTTGGTGCCTGAAGCGCGCGTGGCGGTGGCACATGGTCAAATGCGTGAGCGTGAACTTGAGCAGGTGATGCAACAGTTCTATCACAAAGAATACAACGTCTTAGTGTGCTCGACCATCATTGAAACCGGGATTGATGTCCCAAATGCCAACACCATTATTATTGAGCGCGCGGATAAATTGGGCTTGGCGCAGCTGCATCAATTGCGTGGCCGTGTGGGACGTTCTCATCATCAAGCCTATGCTTATTTGCTGGTGCCTTCACTTAAAGCCTTAAAAGGCGATGCCGAGAAGCGTTTAGATGCCATTCAACGCGCCTCAACCCTCGGAGCAGGCTTTATGCTGGCCACGGAAGATTTGGAAATTCGCGGCGCAGGTGAACTGCTGGGTGAATCACAAAGTGGTTCTATGCAAGCCATTGGCTATAGCTTGTACATGGAAATGCTAGAAAAGGCCACCCAAGCTATTCAAAAAGGTAAAACGCCAAACTTTGATGCGCCATTGTCCTTGACGGCTGAAATTAACCTCCATTTACCTGCTTTAATTCCAGATGATTATTTGGGTGATGTACATCAGCGCTTACTGTTTTACAAACGCATCAGTAATACCGACAGCCAAGACAAGCTCGACAATATTCGTATGGAATTAATTGATCGCTTTGGTATTGCTCCTACTGCGGTGAAACACCTGTTTAGCGTACATAAAATACGACTCGAAGCAGAGCAATTGGGGATTACTAAAATTGATTTAGGTGGCCATGGGGGATACATCGAATTTTCACCCGATACCCCTGTTGAGGCAATGACGATCATTCAAATGATGCAAAAGCATCCGACCTATTTTAAAATGGATGGTGGGCAACGTTTAAAAGTTATGCTGCTGCTTGAAGAAGCAGAAAAACGTTTGCAATTTGTACACGATATTTTGGCTTATTTGTTGAAAAGTTAACCAATTTTAAGCGACTTAAGCGCGAAAAACCTGCCAAAACGGCTTTGTTTTGGCATGGTTTTTTGATGTCTAGGGCCAAAATAAGCAAGCTGGATTAAGTTGGTTAAAAATCACGGTGATATTTATCAGGAAAGCCTTAGCAGAACGTACTCAGGCGTAAATGGATGTGTTAGTATTAGCTATCAATTTCATTTTGCGTCATAAATAAAGAATATGTTTAGTTTGCATCCTCAACTTGCTCAAGATACATTTTTTGTCGGCGATTTTCCGCTTTCAACATGTCGTTTAATGAATGATATGCAATTTCCTTGGTTAATTCTGATTCCACGTGTCCCTGGTGTGACGGAACTTTATGAGTTGAGCCAAGCAGACCAAGAACAATTTTTACGTGAGTCAAGCTGGTTATCGAGCCAACTGTCACGTGTATTCCGTGCTGACAAAATGAATGTCGCAGCCTTAGGCAACATGGTGCCACAACTGCATTTCCATCATGTGGTACGTTATCAAAATGACGTGGCATGGCCAAAACCGGTCTGGGGCCACACAGCTGTGCCATACAGCAACGAAGTCTTGGCACATATGCGTCAAACTTTAATGCTTGCATTACGTGGACAAGGGGATATGCCATTTGACTGGCGTATGGACTAAACCCTTCTGCTGCGCAAGACAGGTACCTACGTGTTACCGTTAAATTATTGGATTGATCGAGAACCAAAGAGATTTAGCTTTTACTATCGTTTGATGGGTTATGGCATGATGTCTTTGGTTTTATTGATCTACCATGTGACCCATGATGACAATAGTCCGGCTCGGCTGTATCTATTGTTTTTGTTTGCACTTTTGGTCTTGAGCTATCCACGTTTATCATCGTGGTTACAATACCGCTTTAGTACTCAAATTCAAAAAAACATTTTCTTCCTGATCGACATTACCTTTACCGCGATTACCTTGTCTGCGGTGCATCTGAGTTTGGTGCTGACGTTATGTATGTTGCTCGCTACGCTTTACACAGTCATTAGCAGCCGTATTTCGATTTTAGTGGTGCTGCTCTCTAGCATGCTTGGGATTGTGGCCTTTTATTTTTCCAATATCTTGGCGTTTGGTTTTGAACCTTACTTTCAGCAAACCTCGGTTGAAATCACCGTATTGGCGTTTTTGTGTCTGATGGCCTACTGTGCGGTGGGCAACTTGTACCATGCCAATAGCATGGACGTAGCGCGGCAAAAACGTGAATATTACTATTCACAAATGAACCGCTACATGGAGTTTGCCAACCAATTGAGTCGTTATGCCCCACAGCAGCTGTGGCAGTCGATTATGAAAGGGGAAACTGAGGCCAAAATTGAATACAAACGTAAAAAAATGACCATCTTTTTTTCTGATATTGAAGGGTTTACCGAATTATCAGAAAACCTCATTCCCGATGACTTAGCCTTCTTGCTGAATGATTATCTACGTCATATGACCGAAATTGCCAAGCAATATGAAGGTACGGTCGATAAATTTATGGGCGATGCGATTTTAATTTTCTTTGGCGATCCTGCCAGTCAAGGTGCTGAACAAGATGCCAAGACCTGTGTGGAAATGGCGATGGCCATGCGCCAACAGATGAAAATTTTACGTGAACGTTGGATTAAAATGGGTTATCCAGCCTTGCACATTCGTATGGGCATCAGTACGGGTTATTGTCACGTCGGCAACTATGGTGCAGCGCATCGTATGGCGTATACCATTGTGGGACGAGATGCCAATCTTGCCGCACGTTTACAAAGTGCAGCTGAGGTGGATGAAATTTTAATTTCTGATGACACGTATCAACTGATTAAAGATACTTTCTTATGTGCACCCAAAGCACCGATGAGCCTCAAAGGCATTCAAGAGCCGGTTAAAACTTGGCAGGTGATGGAAAAGTACGCCACCAGCCAAGCCGAATATCAGCGTTGGTTTGATTATGAGTATAAGGGCTTCCATCTGCTGCTGAATTTAGATGAAGTACAAAACTTTGAATACACCGAGCTGATTCAAGTGCTTGAACGTATGGTGCAGCGCATTAAAACCCAACAAAACTTGATTAATGCACAAGGCGTGGTTCGCCTGAGCCTAGAAGATGAAGTTGCAGTGACGATCAGTCGCGACAGTCATCTGAATGAGCCAGAGGAGCCACTGCGTTAAAAGCCAAGCAAACACAGTTAAAATCTGTGCCAAATGATAGGATTTTTGCCCTAAATCTCGTAACATAGACCATTATGCTTTGCTGTTTTTCGAGGTTCTTTATGTCATCTCAAACGCCCTATCAGGTGTTATGTGTATGTTTGGGCAATATCTGTCGTTCGCCGACGGCAGAAGTGGTGCTTAGGCAACATTGTGAGGCAGCAAACCTAAATGTGGTGGTCGATTCAGCAGGCACCAGTAACTATCATCCTAATAAAGCACCTGACCTACGCAGTCAGGAACATGCTCGCCAACGTGGCTATGATTTGTCCGCACTGCGCGCACGCCAAATGCATATGCAAGATTTCTTAGATTTCGATTTAATTTTGGCGATGGATCAAGCAAATCTAGCCGATATTCATGCATTACACGCACAGGCAACAGCCAAGTGGGGCACATTACGTGCACAGGTGGCTTTAATGAGCGAACACGATGTAAATTACCCACAACACGATGTGCCAGATCCGTATTATGGCGGTGCAGCAGGCTTTGAACAGGTGCTCGACCAGTGTGAGTCAAGCAGTCGCGCTTGGGTTAAAATTTTTCAACAACAATGGCAACAAGGTTAAAGTTGAACACCATGAAGATTCAAAACAATGTACAACTGAAACCATTTAACACCTTAAATTTAAATTCGATTTGCTCCCATTATGTCAATATTCGTAGCCTTGCCGATGTCTTAGATGCCATTGCCTATGCAGAGTTGACCAATTTAAATCTGCTGATTTTGTCCGGCGGGAGCAATATGTTGCTCCCTGAACATGTGCATAGTTTAGTCATGCATATGGATATTCAAGGCATTGAACGTATCGCTGAAGATGAGCAGACGGTAACACTGCGCGTAGGTGCGGGCCAAAACTGGCATGAATTTGTACTTTGGAGCACCGAGCAAAAGCTCTATGGTCTACAAAATTTAGCGTTAATCCCAGGGCGTGTAGGTGCCTCACCCGTGCAAAATATTGGCGCTTATGGGGTTGAAGTGGGTGATTTTATTGACAGCGTTCACGTTTATGATCGTGAGCAAAAACAGTTCCGTTCGATCACTGCAAATGCCTGTGAATTTGCTTATCGTCATAGTATTTTTAAAGATGAGCCAACACGCTACATTATTACCCATGTGAGTTTTAAACTGCGTAAAGTGGCGGAGTTAACGTTAGGCTATGGTGATCTCAAAGCTGCCGTGGGGGATGAGCTCAGCGCAGAAAACTTGCAACAGCAAGTGATTCAGATTCGCCAAAGTAAGTTGCCAGATCCACAAGCATTTCCAAATGTGGGCAGTTTCTTTAAAAACCCTGTGGTGAGTAAGCAAATTTTTGCCCGCGTTAGTGATGAGTTCCCACATTTACCCCACTATCCGCAGGCCGATGGTCAGGTGAAGTTAGCTGCAGGCTGGCTGATTGATCAAGCCGGTTGGAAGGGCAAGCAATTGGGCCCGGTAGGTATGTTCCATAAGCAAGCGTTGGTGTTGGTCAATTATGCTGATGCACGTTTGGCCGATGTACAAACCACCTATCGTGCGGTGCAAGAGGCGGTGTGGAAGAAATTTCATATTCGTTTAGAACCTGAGCCTGTGCTTTTTGCAAAAGATGGTTTGATTTGCCCACATACCGAGGCTTAAGTCCGAGGAGGCTGCTTGATGTTGCATCTTGTACGTAAGATCGCAGGCCTCTTTGCTGTGCTGACCGTGTTGATCCTGTTGGTGTATTCCCCTTTGTATTCTCAATTCATCATTCGCACCTTAAACGCCTTGGTGCCGGTTGAAGTGAATCCTGTGGCGGCCAATAGTCAAAAACGGGCAGCACTGACGCCCTCTGAGCAGTTAGAACCGGGCTCTGAGCTGTGGATCGCACGTCAAGCCTATTTAAGCTTACTCAAGCAATATTTAGGCAGTTCAGATGCGCATTATTTGCCGCTGATTTATATGCGCTATCAAGCGTTGAAACAACTTATTCAAGAACAACAGCAGCTTGAAAAATCACAACAACAGCAGCAGTATTACATCCCCTTGGTGAAACCGGCAGAGGAGTCCGTTGTCATTCAAGATGAGCTGCAAATGTTATTAGAGCTGAATCAGCTGAAGCATCAGGAATTAACACAAGAATATTTACACTTCTTACGTAGCCATCCTATTGATCCGAGTCTGTCCAGCTTAAGTGATGACTTTTATCAAGATTTAGCGGTGCTTCATCAGCAAAATGCTGGGCTGCAAGTGAATGACAGCCAACCGTATGCTATTGTGGTTTTAGGGGGTGGATTAACCCAAGATCCCAACACGAAACAGATTGTGGTGAATGACTACACCCGCTTACGCTTGGAAACCACACTCAGTGTGGTGCATAAGTACCCTTTACCGATTGTATTAAGTGGGGTAGAAGCACCCTATATGCAAGCTTGGCTAGCTGAACGTGGCGTGCATGCGCAATTGTTGGAAAAACGCAGTATGAATACCTGTGAAAACACCCGTTTTAGTTCGCTGTTATTGCAGAAAAAAGGGGGGGCACCACGGGTGATTTTAGTGACAGACCGTTACCACATGCCACGGACAAGGCGGCTATTTGCATTAAATGGCATTTATACCTTGCCGGTTGAAGCCCCTATGCCCAGTCAGCTCACCGCATGGCGACCGAGTCGGCAAAACTATGACCATAGTCGCCGTGCAAATTACGAGTTATTAGCGACGTTACGCGATATTTTATTTGGCTCGAGTGACTGTCGGGAGATTCCATAATGCCCAATATCCCGTTTTTAAATCCGAGTATTTTAAAACAGCTCGATTTGCCTGTACCGAGTCGAGAACATACTTCACAATTGTTAGCACCTTTAGATCTCACCCAACCGTATCAGCCGAGTGTTGAAATTGTGGCGTATCGACGCCTGTATGGGTTAGATCAATTACAGTCTGAGCATTGGCAGGGCTATATTGAAATGCCGTTGTTTAAACTGCATGTGCAAGTATTTTTGCCTAAAGACACCTTGCCCAAAGGTACGGTATGGGTACAACATGGTTACTTAGAGCACAGTGGTTTGTATCAACCGATTTTCCATGAATTGTTAGAGCAAGGCTTTAGTGTTTTAACGTATGATTTACCCGGACATGGCTTAAGTAATGGCTCACCTGCCAATATTCAAAATTTTGATCATTATCAACAGGTTTTGCATGCCGTATATGCCAAAGTCAAACACGCCAAACAGCTGCCTCAACCTTGGTTAGGCATTGGGCAGAGCACAGGTGGGGCAATTTGGATGCATCATCTGCTTGATTTTGCCGCGCAGCGTAAAAACCCATTTGTGCAGCGCGTGTTGTTGTTGTCGCCCTTGATTCGTCCGGCGAAGTCCGCATGGTGGCATAATCCGGTGGGTCTAGGC
>CAVBYE010000076.1:0-12285 GCA_963599285.1 Bacteroidaceae bacterium
GTCAATACATTTTAATGAGGCTTAAAACAGCCATACATCCAACCTTGATGAGATCAACAGTATTGCTGAAGGTGTTGGCTTCTTGAAGCAGCTTAAATCATGCTGACTGATCTCATTTCAAGCAGGCTGCTTTTTAGCATAAGCTTTTGGGCCAAAGACTTGAGGAACGTTAGATAGATCAGCTCAAGGTCTACTTCTATATAGTCATGGTGTATATCCATCATGTTGAGATGTACACCTTCTATTTCTCATGCCCCGTACAGATCTCTCCACCTACTCAGTTTTCACATTGTAATTGTATAAAGGCACAAAAAAATAAAGCCCATATAAGAAGTATGGGCTTTATCATGCCTAAGGCATCATTTTGGATTGGCTTAGCGTTTCACTTTCTCACGCTGACGCACCACTTTTTCCACTTTTTCACGTGCACGTTGACGCTTCAATGGTGATAAATAATCAACAAATAATTTGCCGTTTAAGTGATCCATTTCATGTTGAATACAAACAGCGAGAAGTTCATCCGCTTCTAGCTCAAATGCTTGTCCTTCAAGGTTAATCGCCTCGATCTTTACGCGTGACGGACGTTCAACTTTGTCGTATATTTGAGGCACTGACAGGCAACCTTCTTCATAAGGTTGTGTTTGATCAGTCAATGGGGTCACTTTGGGGTTAATAAATACCATGGGTTGGTCTTTACCTTCAGACAAATCCATGACAATCAATTGGATATGATGATCCACCTGCGTTGCTGCCAAGCCAATACCAGGTGCTGCATACATGGTTTCAAACATATCTGCGGCGAGTTGACGAATCTCGTCAGTTACTTCTTCGACAGGTTTTGCAATGGTACGAAGACGGGGATCCGGGAAACTTAAAATCGGTAACAAGGCCATACTGCGTCCTCAATTTATTGCCATTGAACTAAAAATCGATTGAAGGAATGCTTCATCAGAAAATTGTGTGTAAGATCGTTATTATAACATAACGAAACTACATACATAATTTTAGGAATTATGATAATGAAAAAGGTTTTTAACGACACCGCTCTTTTTGGTGTTTTGGGGTTTAAAAAAGCTGCTTTAACGCTTGCAGTCTGTCTGAGCTTAGGTGTGGGTCTACTGAGTACAGCACAAGCGGCTCCGGCACGAAACAACAATCCACCGAGCTTAAAGGCCAATGCACCTAACGTCTATATTGTCAAAAAAGGCGATACGCTCTGGGATATCTCCAAACGTTTTTTAAATAATCCACTGCGTTGGCGTGAAATTTGGGCCAGCAATAAACATGTCAAAAATCCACATTGGATTTTCCCGGGTGACCGCTTGCTGATGTGTACCTATGAAGGTCGCCCAATTTTAGGTAAAGATGAGGGAGATGGCTGTGCCGGAATTATCCAGCGTTATTTGGGTGGCAGCTCCTTACATCCCCAAGTACGCGTTGAATCGTTAAATCATGCTATTCCCATCATTGCGCTCGATCATATTCAGCACTTCCTAGAACGCTCCCATATTGTGAGTCCTGATGCCTTAGAAATGACGCCATATATTGTGGGTACAGCAGATCAGCGTGTCTTAGCCGCAAAAGGACAAACGGTATATGCACGTGGTATTGGTCTTGAATCAGGACAACGCTATGCAATTTATCGTGAAGGCGAAGCTTACACGGCACTTGATGAACATGGCCGCAAATACCCATTGGCTTTAGAGCTTACCCAAGTGGCTACAGCCATTTCGAGCCAAGTCAATGCGGACATTACCACCTTAGAAATTACAGATACCTATAATTACGAAGTGCGCCGCGGAGATCGGGTTTTACCAATTTATGATCCAATGTTGCCTACCTTGTTTTATCCCGTCGAAGCTGACAGCGTAACAGCCAATGGTCAAGTGGTACGGGTACAAGGTTCCATTGGCACAGCAGCCCAAGGCAGTGTGATTACTGTCGATCGTGGTAGTGAGCACGGCGTTGAAACGGGACATGTCTTTGCACTATCACAAAAAGGGGAAGTGGTGAGCG
The DNA here is from genome assembly GCA_963599285.1 of Bacteroidaceae bacterium. GTDB lineage: Bacteria > Pseudomonadota > Gammaproteobacteria > Pseudomonadales > Moraxellaceae > Acinetobacter. The sequence continues at coordinate 2,017 of CAVBYE010000076.1, forward strand.
ATCCGAAGACCAAAGAACGCATTCAGTTACCAGGGCAAAGAATTGGCCATGTCATGATCTTCAAAGCGTTTGATCAATTCAGTTATGGCTATGTACTCGACAGTGCCCTTCCGATTAAGCTTGGTGCACAACTACTCGCTCCCAATGCCAATGAGTAGTTAAGTGCTTGAGGTGATGTTATGTTGCAGTCAATATCACAAGCCCAACTAGACAGCATTACCCTGTGGTACTTGCTGCAACACTCCCTCTCAAGCTTTGATCGATTAATCCAACATTTTGGCAGTGCCTCACAGGCACTTGCGCAACGACAGCAATGGTCAAAACTTAAACTTCACGCCAGTCATTTAAAACGTCTCGACACGTGGCAAACACCTACTGGACAACAGCAATTTGCAACAGTGATCGAATCTATCCAAAAGCATTGTGATTTTGTGCTGTGTATAGAAGACAGTGGCTATCCTCCACAATTATTACCCTATAGCGATAAGCCACCTATTTTATTTGGTCAAGGCAATCCACAATGCTTACTTGAACCACAAATTGCCATTGTCGGCAGTCGAAAGCCAAGCGCACATGGACGGCAAGTGGCGTACGATTTTGCTTACTATTTAAGTGAAAAAGGCTTTTATATTAACAGTGGCTTGGCCTTAGGTATTGATGAAGCTGCACATCGTGGTGGGATTGCACATGCACGAACGCTTGCCGTCATGGCCACAGGTTTAGAGACCACCTATCCACAGCAGCATCATGCACTACGCCAAGAGATTATCGCAGCACACGGTGCAGTCATCACTGAATTTTTGCCCTACACTCGGCCTTTACAACATCACTTTCCACGCCGTAACCGCATTGTCAGTGCTTTAAGTTTAGGCGTAGTGGTCGCAGAGGCGACGCTCAAAAGTGGTTCACTGATTACGGCCAAGCTCGCTGCTGAACAAGGCAAAAGTATTTTTGCCATTCCTGGACATATCTATAGTCTGTATCACCAAGGCTGTCATGCCTTGATTCGAGAAGGGGCTATTTTAATTGACCACCCAGAGCAAGTGGTCGAAGACTTGAGCCTTGCCACGCATTGGCAAAATCAACATCTGCATGCTACAGCCTCACAGCACCTAGACATGACGCACATCCCACCCCATTTACAAGCAGTCTATGCAAATGTGGATTGGGTAGGTAAAGATGTCGATCAATTGGCCTTAAATCATTCACTCGATAGTGCGACTTTAATGGCCTACTTAATGGAACTCGAGCTTTTGGGTTTCATTCAACAACAAGGGGGGATGTATCTGCGTTGTGGTCAGTTCAAATAAAGTTCACAATAGCGGTGTCTTTGACTCTCCCTAGGAATACGCATGATCAGCAACACAGTACTTGAAGCCGCACAATGTCTTCAGGCGGGACGTGTTTTGGCCTATCCCACTGAAGCTGTCTGGGGTTTGGGCTGTGATCCGTACAATGAACAAGCCTTTTTAGAGATCCTACGCTTAAAACAACGTCCAATTGAAAAAGGGGTAATTTTACTTGCAGCCAATATTGCTCAAGTTGAACCCATGCTCGCCTCGCTGCCACCGAGCATGCGTGAACAAGTCATTGCTTCATGGACGCATCATTGTGAAACTGAACGTGCCACGACGTGGTTACTGCCTGCCACAACACATATTCCCACGTGGATTAAGGGCAATCATCCAAAAGTCGCAGTTCGTGTGACTACACATCCGCTCTGTATGGCCTTATGTGAGGCATTTGGTGGCTTTATTGTCTCGACCAGTGCCAATCCAGCAGGTCTTGAGCCAGCACGTTCTTTGGCTCAAGCACAGCACTATTTCACAGATCAACTACAGTATTTAGATGGTGCTCTAGGTTTAAGCCAACTGCCGAGCCGAATCTTAGACGCCGAAGATGGCCGCGTGATTCGTGCCTAAGATGGTCTTTTTTGGACAAAAAAAAGCTCAACCATATAGGGATGGTTGAGCATAAAAAGGATGTGAATACACATCCAGAGGGTCTTTAAATCTTGAGCAAACCTAAGATATTTAAGAAAATCTTAAGTATTTGCGATGAAGTTATTATGTGAGAAAGCCCCCCACAACACCAATATAAAATAACGATTAATCAATATATTAATAATATAACAAAATCTGCTTTTTTACCAAATTGTTCAAATTATATCGCTCTTTTTCATCTACTTTTATAAAAACAGTTAAATTAGAATGAGTAAAAAATTGTCGTTTTTTTAATTTTTTTATGTGAAAAGTTATGGTCTACACAGATTAGATGTTCAAAAAACAATCTATCTATTTTCGTTGCGCCAGCAAAATCCCAATCAGAATCACAATCCCGCCTATACTATGATAAATACTCCACTGTTCATGCAACCAAAAGAATGCAATCACCGCTGTAAAAATAGGCATTAAATTCATAAAGATACTGGTTCGATTTGGACCTAAGTTTTGAATCGCCAACATCCAGAGCAAGGGGGCAAGTAAAGAAGGGAAAATTGCCGCATACAACACACTGCTGAGGTTATCTGAATCGAGCGCATCTAAACCCGTTATCGCAATCAGGGGCAAATGATAAAGTACTGCAAAACAGATCTGCAGATACAGCATCCACATCATGGGCAAAGGCAATTGCCATTTTTTTAAAAATACCCCGTAGAAGGCATAACAGAACACAGCCAGCAGCATTAAGGCATCGCCCCAATGTTGTCCCACAGCTAAAATTTGCCCCAAATCCCCCTGTGCAATGACAAAAATAAGACCTAAAAACGATAAGCCACTGCCAAACAGCGCAAAAATATGCGGTCGATCCGCGAGAATCCACCAGGATACAAACACAGTAAAAATAGGAATAAAGGCATTAATGATGCCCATATGGGTGGCTGTCGTGTAATGCGCGGCAGTATATGCCAAACCTTGATACAGCAACATGCCAAATGCACTCAGTGCCGCAAGCCGTGCAAAATAAGGTCGGATTTGTGCACGTTGTTGCCAAACGCGCGGCAGTAGCCATGGGGTTAACATGCACCAAGCCACAAACCAACGATAAAAGCTCATACTCATCGGCTCAATGACCATTGTTGCATAACGCGTCACCACAATATTCAGCGACCAAATCATGACCGCAGTGAGTGGTAAAATCCATGCCCATCGTAGCGTTTGCGGCTGTTGCATGCTTCATCCTTTATTTAATTATTTTTTTTGTGCCACAATTACGCCTATCATGGTCATGACTGTACCGATTGTGTGGTAATACATCCACTGTTCATTGAGATAAATATAGGCCACCACCGCCGTCATAATCGGACCCAAATTGGTAAACATACTTGAGCGATTTGGGCCTAAGGTTTGCATGGCCTTCATCCACATAAATGGCGCCACAATAGAGGCCAATAATGCTGCATAGAGCACCGGTGCAAGGTTTTGGCGAGTTAAATCTTGTAGGCCTAAGTACATTAATAAGGGCAGATGTAACACAATAGCAAGCGCAGTTTGGGCAAATAAACTGGCCCCTAGTGTAATCGGCAGCTGCCAATAGCGCAGTAAAACACCATAAAATGCATAAGCAATCACCGCGATTACCATCAATGCATCACCAAAATATACGCCACCTGACCATAATTGACTGAGCGTTCCCTTGGAAATCAGCAACAGTAAACCCGCAATGGAAATACAGGCTCCAACAATGCCATAGCGCGTAGGCCGCTCTGACAGAATCACTAAACTGACAAAAATCGTAAAAATTGGAATAAATGCGTTAATAATGCTCATATTGGTGGCTGTGGTGGTGTGCCCCGCCCAATAGGATAAGCACTGATAACCTACCATTGCCAAGGCGGCCAAGACACTCAATTGACCGATATGTTGCCAGATCTGTTGGCGTTGTCGAATCACACTTGGCAGTACCAACGGCGTAATCACCAATAAAGCAATCACCAAGCGCCAAAAGCTAATGCTCACAGGTTCAATGACTTGAGCCGCATAGCGTGTGACGGCCATATTAATCGCCCAAATCATGACTGGAATTAAGGGAAAACTATATACCCACCATGCAATCGAGGGTTGAGTGGCTTTATTTTGAATATGCATAATCCATCATACTGTTTTTATAGCGCTTTATTGTATGCATTTCCGACACAGCAACACTACAAGTTTTCACTTGCTCAAAGCCTATTTTCTCGTTACAACATCCTTTTGGAAAATACATAAGGACCAGTCATGACGACTTCAGTGTACGACATTGCCGTAAATACGATTCAAGGAACAGAAACCACGCTGAATGCCTATCAAGGTAAAGTGTTATTAATTGTCAATGTGGCATCAAAATGTGGTTTAACACCGCAATATGAAGGCTTGCAACAGCTGTATAAAGATAAAAAACAGCAAGGCTTAGAAATTTTAGCTTTCCCGTCAAACGACTTTTTGGCACAAGAGCCAGGCACAAATGACGAAATCCAACAATTCTGTAGCGTGAACTATCAAATTGATTTTCCGCTGTTTGCTAAAATTCCAGTCGTCGGTACAGAAAAACACCCTTTATACGCAGCCTTAACCACAGCAATTCCTGAACGTACAGGTGAAGGCCCATGGTGGGACGACTTAGTTGAATATGGCTTAACTCCGAATAACCCACCTGAAGTGTTATGGAATTTTGAAAAATTCTTAGTCAATAAACAAGGTGAAGTGGTCGCACGTTTTGCACCAGATATTGCAGCAGATGATCCTCGTCTCAGTGCTGCAATTGAAGCCGAATTAGCCAAATAAACTGTCATCCGCAGTGCAGTGTAGGCACTGCGGATACTCAAGCCCAACCTGCCCTTAGTCGCTCATGTGCTTCGTCATATAGACATCTTCCTTGTCATCATATTGACGCATCTTGGGGTTAGAATGTCTGATTTTGATGTTTTGATTGATGTTGCGATTTGCATTCACCCTCGGCGTAGTCAGTTCTTGTTTCTTCCTTAGTGCCTGTCAAGAGGCCACTCAATTGCAAGATGCCGCCCAACACGTGGCTCAGGCTGCAGATCAACTTAACGGTAGCGTACAGTCTATTAATAGTCGCGTACAAAACGGGGCTGAACTGCTGCAAGATAATCAACTCCTGCCTTTGGCCACAGAAATGATCCAGCTCCAACAACATGCTAGCGCTGATCTGCTTGAGCTACAGACCAGCTATCAAGCCCTACAAAACGCGCTACGTGATCAGGATGCAGTGGCATGGACTGAGCATCAACAACAGCTGCAACACCAACTTCAGCATTTCACTCAGCGCCTGAACAATCTTAGCTTTGAAACCGCGCAAGTTGAACAATTACGTCAGCGTATGCTGGATACCGTTCGCCAAATTGTCAGCTCTTCGCAAGCACTGCATGCTGAATCAGCGGTAGTCCTAGACGTTGAGCATCTACCATCACAACTACAACAGCTTGAAAGTGATCTGCTGCGTTTAAGCACAATGCTGGCTATGGCCGAACAGTTTATTCCTTAAGCGCAAGCGTCTGATTGAGCTTCACGGATTCGATACATCCTGCTCAATCAGATACAACACAGTACTGTTTGAATCTTGCTAGCATCAAAACTCTGTCTGATTGCCGAGAATAAAATGCAACCTATTTATTCCATTGTACCGGTTGAGTTTCGTTTAGATTTAAAAGATCCATTTATCTTTACTGCACATCATGTTGATGCTTTTCCTGAAGGGAATGAAGATTTAGGCCCCAAACATCCTGCGCTGAATAATGAATATCGGATGTACTATGGTGATGTTGTGCCAGGTTTTCCTGAACATCCCCATACAGGTTTTGAAACAATTAGCATTGTCGAACAAGGGGTTGTGGATCATTTCGATTCACTTGGCAATGGCGGACGTTATGCCGCAGGAGATGTACAATGGCTGACCACAGGCAACGGGGTTGAACATTGTGAGATGTTTCCTTTAATCCATACCGATCAACCCAATACCTTAGAGTTATTTCAAATTTGGTTTAATTCCTCACCTGAACAAAAACAACAAGCGCCTGATTATAAAATGCTGTGGCGTGAGCAAATTCCACATGTGTATTTAAAGGATGCTCAGGGAAAAACCACAGATATTCGGGTCATTTCGGGCCAATTACATGCTACGCCAGCACTTGCCCGTCCACCGCATTCTTGGGCAGCAGCAGCTGAGAATCACGTCAATATTTTCCTCATTCAAATTCCAGCGCATGCACAAGTCACCTTGCCTGCAACAACTGCAACATCCACACGTTTTGCTTATTTTTATCAAGGTTCATCTTTAGATGCCTTTGGTCTTTCCATACAAGCAAAACATTTAATCGAGTTACAACCTGACATTGAAGTGACTTTTACAGCAGGTGATCAAGAAGCACGTATTTTATGGCTAGAAGGCGAACCGATTAATGAACCGATTGCAATGCGTGGGCCTTTTGTGCTGAATACCGAGCAAGAGCTAGATGCAGCGTTTAAGCGTTATCGCGCAACACAATTTGGTGATTGGCCTTGGCCAAGTTCGGCACCTGTGTTTAAACGTGAGCAACCGCGTTTTGCCACGTACAACGGTGGTGAAAAACAGGAATTTCCTGAAAAATAAGTCAGTTGCCTTTTAGAGTGAATCGCAATATGTTGAATGGGTCTGAATTAAGCAGCGTATTTTGATGCAACTGATTGTTTTTTGTGGTGTACAAGCTTCGGGAAAATCGACCTTTTACCAGCAGTATTTTGCTCATACACATTTACGCTTAAATTTAGATATGCTCAAAACACGGCATCGTGAAAAGATGCTGTTTGAAGCAGGCTTAGCCTCTAAAACTAAAATGGTGATTGATAACACCAATCCCCATGTAGAGGCACGTAGTCGTTATATCCAACGCGCCCTTGATGCAGGTTTTGAAGTGCTTGCTTATTATTTTGATACCGACTTAAAAAGTACTTTAATGAGAAATCGTCAGCGAATCGGTAAGGCGAATATTCCGGAAGTTGGCGTTCGCGCGACTTATAAAAAGCTTGAAAAGCCAACATTGAGCGAAGGCTTTAGCGCAATATATCAAGTCAAAATTATAGGGAATAGCGAGTTTTCAATTCAAGTATTAGATGTGCTTTGACGCCATGCTTTAAAAGCAGCCTGCATTTTTGCTTCAGTTGCTTGGTCAACTTGCTGTGCTTGCAGCACTTTAAAATTAGCGTGATAAACGTGTTGGCTCAACGCTTTAGCAAGTTGTTGAATCGCGGCTCTACCCTGCTGTTGATACGCTAAAGTTTGTTGATCCGTTAACTGTAAATGCCAACAGTGCATGGCATCGCCTGTATCTATAGCAAAGCCTAAATAATAGTTGTCTTGATCTTGGTAAAGTTCCCAAAAATGGGGCTGTTGATCGATGATTTTCATGCTGCAATTTTTATTTTAGAACAACTTAATTTATAGCATAAAAAAACCACCCTTTCGGGTGGTTTTTTTGAATCTCAAACCTGCAATTAAGCGCGGTTTTTGATACGGCGGATTGTATCCAACTGAGCAGCAGTTTCTGCAAGAGCAGCCAAAGCAGCAGCAGCGTCCAAATCGCTCTTTTGATTTGCTAACAAGTTTTCAGCGTTTTTACGCGCTTCAACAATTGCAGCTTCATCTAAGTTTTCTGCACGGACTGCAGTATCTGCAAGAACCGTAACAACATGCGGTTGAACTTCTAGAACACCACCAGATACATAGATTAACTCTTCTGTACCGTTTTCAAGCACAACGCGGATTGCGCCAGGCTTGAGCAAAGTTACAAGTGGAGTATGACCAGGCATAATACCCAATTCACCACTTGCACCTTTAGCAATTAGCATAGTTACAGTGCCTGAGTACAAAGACTCTTGAACACTTACAACGTCACATTGCATAGTCGCCATGAGAATCTCCTAAATTAGGGAACTAATTAAAGTTTCTCAGCTTTAGCAAGTACTTCGTCAATACCACCAACCATGTAGAACGCTTGTTCTGGGATGTGATCGTATTCACCAGCTAAAAGACCTTTAAAGCCACGAATCGTTTCTTTAAGCGGTACAAGTTTACCAGGAGCACCAGTAAACACTTCAGCTACGTGGAACGGTTGAGAGAAGAAACGTTGGATCTTACGTGCACGGTATACAGTAAGTTTGTCTTCTTCTGCCAATTCGTCCATACCAAGAATTGCGATAATGTCTTTCAATTCTTTGTAACGTTGAAGAACGTTTTGAACTGAACGAGCAATTTCGTAATGCTCAGCACCAACTACTAGTGGATCTAGCTGACGTGAAGTAGAGTCAAGTGGATCGATCGCTGGGTAAATACCAGAAGATGCGATGTCACGGCTCAATACTACAGTTGCGTCTAAGTGAGCAAACGTTGTCGCAGGCGATGGATCTGTTAAGTCATCGGCAGGTACGTATACCGCTTGGATTGACGTAATAGAACCAGACTTAGTAGAAGTAATACGTTCTTGTAGAACACCCATCTCTTCTGCAAGAGTTGGCTGGTAACCTACAGCAGACGGCATACGACCTAACAATGCTGATACTTCAGTACCCGCAAGTGTATAACGGTAGATGTTGTCTACGAACAATAATACGTCACGGCCTTTACCGTTTTCGTCTTTCTCGTCACGGAAGTACTCAGCCATAGTCAAACCAGTTAACGCTACGCGTAAACGGTTACCTGGTGGCTCGTTCATCTGACCGTAAACCATTGCTACTTTGTCAAGAACGTTAGAGTCTTTCATCTCGTGGTAGAAGTCGTTACCTTCACGAGTACGCTCACCAACACCAGCAAACACAGATAAACCTGAGTGCGCTTTAGCGATGTTGTTGATCAACTCCATCATGTTAACGGTTTTACCAACACCCGCACCACCGAACAGACCAACTTTACCACCTTTAGCGAACGGGCAAAGTAAGTCGATGACTTTAATACCAGTTTCTAAAAGGTCAGTAGAAGCTGCTTGTTCAGCATAAGAAGGCGCTGCACGGTGAATTGGTAAACGTGCTTCAGTAGCAACATCACCAGCTTCATCGATAGGGCGACCAAGAACGTCCATAATACGACCAAGCGTCGCTGTACCTACAGGTACAGAGATCGGAGCGCCAGTATTTGTTACGTTCAAACCACGCTTAAGGCCTTCAGTAGAACCCATTGCAATAGTACGAACTACGCCATCACCAAGTTGTTGCTGAACTTCTAAAGTAGTTTCAGTACCATCAACTTGTAGAGCGTCATAGATCTTAGGAACGCTGTTGCGTTCAAACTCGACGTCGATAACCGCGCCGATGATCTGAATGATACGACCGCTATTCATTGCTGTCTCCTCAATTCAAAATAATGTTAAACGGCAGCGGCACCACCAACGATCTCAGAAATTTCCTGAGTAATCGCGGCTTGACGCAGCTTGTTATAAATAAGTTGTAGGCTCTTAATGATCTCGCCTGCGTTGTCTGTTGCAGCTTTCATTGCAACCATACGCGCAGACTGTTCACAAGCGATGTTTTCAATCACGCCTTGATATACCACAGACTCAATATAACGAACCAATAAGCCATTTAGCAGCTCTTCAGCGCCTGGCTCATAGATGTAGTCCCAACCGTATTGACGGTTAAGGCTTTCGCCTTCTTCAGCAGCTGCTAAAGGAACCAATTGTTCGATTTTTTGGTTTTGAGTCATGGCGTTGACAAAGCCGTTAGACACTAAATAAATACGATCTAACTCGCCTTTATCAAACGCATCCAACATCACCTGTACAGAACCAGATAACTGTTCAAGACTTGGAGCATCGCCGACATTTGTCGTTGCACCAAGTACTTTACCGCCGTAGTTTTTAAAAAACGAAACCGCTTTTTGACCAATCAAAGCAAATTGAACTTCAATTGACTGCTCTTGTTGCTGTTGAACGTGTTTTACCACTTTTTTGAACAAGTTAATGTTCAAACCACCAGCAAGGCCGCGATCCGATGACACAATAATATAGCCAACGCGCTTAACTGGGCGTTCAACCATATAACGGTGTTTATATTCAGGATTCGCTTGAACCAAATGAGCAATTACACGGTGCATATTTTCGGCATACGGACGGCCTTGAGCCATGCGCTCTTGCGCACGACGCATCTTAGAAGCTGCTACCATCTGCATCGCGCGAGTAATTTTCTGCGTGCTTTTGATACTAGCTACTTTGGCGCGAATTTCTTTTAAATTTGCCATACGCTTAACCTAGTATTCGAAGGCCCTTTCGAGCCTCCGAAGGTTGATTCCGTGAACCAAACC
>CAVBYE010000077.1:0-11970 GCA_963599285.1 Bacteroidaceae bacterium
TTTCAATACATAAGTAATAAATTTTACATTTCAATCACTTAAAACAAAAAATCCCTTACTCTGTTTTTTAATTTACAAAAACACAACAAATTAAAATACGCTCAAAATGAAAACAATTTTTTATCAATATCATGAATTTATTTTATATAAATTATTTTCAAGATAATTTAATTACGCAATACGTAATTTTACCCTCTTGCTTGATCAATTGAGCTTGTTAAGATGAGCGCATTCGCCTCAAGGTCTGAGGTTTAAAAATTTTAAAAATGCAATTGGATTGCATCGCATTCATAAGGATACGTTCATGGATAACATGGCAAACCCACTACAGCTTTGTGGTTTCGAATTTATTGAATTTGTTGGCCAAGCAGGCTCACTAGATCACATTTTTAAGACTCTCGGTTTTAGCCCCGTGGCTCAGCATAAATCTAAACACGTCAGCTTATGGCGCCAAGGTGGCATCAATTTAATTTTAAATTATCAACCTGAATCTTATGCGTCACAGTTCTTTAATCAACACGGTGCAGGAGCCTGTGCAATGGCTTTTCGTACTCAAGATGCAGCAGCAGCTTATGCGCAAGCTCTGCAATTGGGTGCTGTTGCTCTTGACAATGTTGTTGGGCCGATGGAACTGAATATTCCTGCTATTCAAGGGATTGGTGGTGCACCCATCTTTTTCGTCGATTGTGACATCTATAGCCAAGACTTTATATTTTTAGACGCTGTGGATCCCCACCCTGTAGGCACGGGTTTATATGAAATTGACCACCTCACCCATAATGTAGAACAAGGCCGCATGCAATATTGGGCAGATTTTTATGAAAAAATCTTTAATTTCCAAGAGATCCGCTATTTCGATATTAAGGGTGAATATACCGGGCTTACCTCAAAAGCCCTCACTGCACCCGACGGTAAAATTCGTATTCCGTTAAATGAAGATTCAGAACAAGGCAATGGTCAAATTGCCGAATTTTTAAAAGCCTTTAATGGTGAAGGAATTCAACACATTGCCTTTGCAACCGATGATTTAATTGCAACGTGGGATCGACTTAAAGCGCTTGGTGCCAAATTCATGACGCCACCGCCTGCCACATATTATGAAATGTTAGCTGAGCGTCTACCGCATCACGGCGAACCCACTGAAGCCTTACAACAGCGCGGCATTTTGCTTGATGGCAATACCGAAGGTGAAAAGCGTTTACTGCTGCAAATTTTCTCAGAGAATATGATTGGCCCTGTGTTCTTTGAGTTTATTCAGCGTAAAGCAGATGATGGCTTTGGTGAAGGGAATTTCAAAGCCTTATTTGAATCGATTGAACGTGACCAAATTCGTCGTGGTGTACTCGACATCTCACACGGTTAATTTTCCCACACTTATGGACAAGAGTGTCTAAGGTATCGGCAGTAAGTCGATACCTCAGCCCTTTTTTGTTGGAAGATCGGCGAAAATAACTATAACGCCGCAACACGGATGATATCACCATGCATACCCCTGAATCAGGTCAACTCAAAAAAGGCCTTAAAAATCGTCACATCCAATTGATTGCCCTAGGCGGTTCAATTGGTACTGGTTTATTTCTTGGTGTTTCTCAAACCATTCAATTGGCAGGGCCTGCAGTCATTTTAGGTTATGCCATTGCTGGCTTGATTGCCTTTTTAATGATGCGTCAATTGGGCGAAATGATTGTACATGAGCCAGTCAGTGGCTCATTTAGTCATTTTGCCTATAAATATTGGGGCAAATTTGCAGGCTTTATGTCGGGCTGGAATTATTGGGTGCTCAATATTTTGGTGTGTATGGCAGAACTGAGTGCCATTGGGCTCTATATTCATTATTGGTGGCCAGAGCTGCCGACTTGGGTCTCTGCATTAGGCTTCTTTATTGTCATTAATCTCATTAATTTACTCCACGTTAAACTGTTTGGTGAAATGGAGTTTTGGCTGTCGATTATTAAAGTTTTGGCAATTATTGCCATGATTGGTTTTGGTAGCTATTTACTGGCCAGTGGTTCAGGCGGGCCGAGTTCATCGCTGACGAATTTATGGGAACTCGGTGGATTTTTCCCGCATGGCATCATGGGCTTAATTATGGCGATGGCGATGATTATGTTTGCCTTTGGTGGAATCGAGTTGGTCGGCATTGCCGCAGCCGAGACGGACAATCCACAGAAAACGCTACCCAAAGCCATTAACCAAATTGTGTATCGGGTTTTACTGTTTTATATCTTGACCTTGGTGGTTATTTTATCCCTGTACCCTTGGAACCAAATGGCCCAAGGGGGTAGCCCATTCGTGCTGATTTTTGAATCTTTAGGCAGTCAAGGGGTGGCCACTGCACTGAATTTTATTGTGCTCACTGCAGCAGTGTCGGTGTATAACAGTACCAATTATTGTACCAGTCGCATGCTGTTGGGCCTTGCTCAGCAAGGTAATGCACCGCAATGTTTAGCACGTATTAATCGTCGTGGTATTCCGGTCAATGCGCTCATGGTCTCGGCATTTTTTACTTTACTGTGTGTATTACTGAATTTTCTCTTCCCCGAGACTGCATTTAGCTTATTGATGATGTTGGTGGTCGCTGCCATTGTGATTAACTGGGTGGTGATCTCTTATACGCATCTAAAATTTAAGCAACATATGCGTCGACAGCAGCAAGCAACCCGCTTCCCAAGTTTGTTTTATCCTTTTAGTAATTATCTGTGTATCGCATTTATGGCAGGGATTCTGGTCATTATGAGCCAAAGCCCAATGCGTGTTGCTGTATTGATGTTGCCGTGTTGGCTGGTGATCTTAAGCCTTGCCTATTATGTGCAGCAAAAGAAACTTACGGCGCAGACCGTCAACCAAAATGTCAAGATTTCAGGATAATCGTATGTTTGAGCATATTCCACCTTATGCCGGTGATCCCATTTTATCGTTGATGGATGCCTATCAACAGGACCCACGTGCCCATAAAGTCAACTTAAGCATTGGCTTGTATTATGACGAACAACAACAGGTACCACAGCTAGATGCAATTCAGCAGGCGTATCGCGATTTAGACACTCAGCTTCAACAGGTGAAATTATATTTACCGATGTCAGGCTTAGCTGATTTTAATCGTGCCGCACAGCAGTTGATCTTTTCAGCACAGCACCCAGCAGCATTTGCACGAATTGCCACCGTGCAAACTTTGGGGGGTTCAGGGGCACTTAAGTTGGCTGCCGATTTTATCCATCAATTCTTTCCCCATCATGCACTTTGGGTCAGCCGGCCAACTTGGGACAATCATCTGAGTATTTTTCGTGCCGCAGGTGTCCGCTGTCATGAATATCCTTATTATGATGCAACGACCCAAAGCGTCGATTTTGATGCCATGTTGGCTTGCTTAAAGGGTTTAGCACCACAGAGTGTAGTACTGTTACATCCTTGTTGTCATAATCCTACCGGTGCAGACTTAACTGAATCGCAATGGAATCAAGTGATAGAGGTGCTCAAAACACAGCAACTGATGGCACTGTTTGATATGGCTTATCAAGGCTTTAGTCGAGGTTTAACCCAAGATAACTACGCCATTCGACAAGCGCTGGCACAAGGCTTAAGCTTTATGGTGAGTCATTCCTGTTCCAAGATTTTTTCTGTATATGGCGAACGTGTCGGCAGTTTAAGTATTGTTTGTGCTGATGTAGATGCACGGCTACGTGTTGAAGGTCAGCTACAAGCTTTAGTGCGTAAAATCTATTCTAGCCCACCCACCACAGGTGCGCTGTTAGTCAGTCATGTACTCAATAGCCCTGTCTTACACATACAGTGGCAACAACAGCTCGAGCAAATGCGTCTGCGTATGCAACAGATGCGACAGGCGTTACGTGATCAATTAGAGCAACGTCTACCACATGACTTTAGCTATCTTACGCAGCAGCAAGGGATGTTTAGCTATACTGGTTTAAGTCCTGTTCAAATCCAACAATTGCGTGATGACTATGCAATTTATTTGGTCGGCAGTGGACGGATCTGTATTGCAGGATTGAATGCGCAGAATCTAAGCTATGTCGCACAAAGTTTAAGCCAAGTCATCAACACAACATCCCCATTGGGCGCATAAAAAAACGGGCAGATCGCCCGTTTTTTTTATTCACCTGTGCGCTTAGAAGTGCACCACTGAACGAATAGATTTACCTTCATGCATTAAATCAAAGGCTTCGTTAATTTTATCTAGACCCATGGTATGCGTGACAAATGGTTCAAGTTGAATCTCACCACTCATGGCTTCTTCCACCATACCCGGCAATTGTGAACGACCTTTCACCCCACCAAATGCAGTACCTTTCCAGGTACGGCCCGTTACCAATTGGAATGGTCGGGTCGAAATTTCCTGACCAGCACCAGCAACACCAATGATCACGGACTGACCCCAACCACGATGTGCACACTCTAAAGCTGAACGCATGACATTGACGTTACCAATACATTCAAAGGAATGATCAACACCCCAACCGGTCATTTCAACAATGACTTCTTGTACAGGTTTGTCATAATCTTTTGGATTAACACAATCAGTGGCACCAAACTCTTGTGCCAATTTAAATTTGTCTGGATTGGTATCTACAGCAATAATACGACCGGCTTGGGCTTTTTTGGCCCCTTGTACTACAGCCAAACCAATACCGCCTAAACCAAATACTGCAACTGTATCGCCCGCTTGTACTTTGGCGGTATTTTTAACAGCACCTAGACCTGTGGTAACACCACAGCCTAATAAGCATACATGCTCAGGATTGGCTTCAGGGTTAATTTTTGCCAAAGAAACTTCAGCCACCACTGTGTATTCAGAGAAAGTTGAGCAACCCATATAGTGATAAATCGGCTCACCATTGTAAGAAAAACGCGTGGTGCCATCTGGCATAACACCCTTACCTTGAGTGGCACGTACAGAAGTACATAAATTGGTTTTACCTGATTGACAGAACAAACATTCACCGCACTCTGCTGTATACAATGGAATCACATGATCGCCTGGTTGCACTGAAGTAACGCCTTCACCGACTTGTACCACAATACCCGCCCCTTCATGTCCTAAAACCGCAGGGAAAATACCTTCAGGGTCATCGCCTGACAAGGTGAAAGCATCGGTATGGCAAACCCCTGTATGGGTAATTTTGACTAAGACTTCACCTGCTTTGGGTGGTGCAACATCAATTTCAACAATTTGGAGCGGTTGGCCAGGGCCAAAAGCAACAGCAGCACGTGATTTCATCGCAAGATTTTCCTTTCTTTGATTAGGGGTTACAGTTCGCTAACAGTAACCGCTTTTTATTATCAGATTCAAGCGTTAACATTAGACGAAGTTATGCTAAAAACACAGCGGATCGGCGCCTTATAATGATAAATCAAGTCCGAAATACCCTGACATGGACCCTGTTCTTGCTGCTCACCCTGAGTGGCTGTCAGCTGCCTGACAATCCGTCCGTACAAGATGCGCCATTAACGCCTGATTTTTCCCATTGGCTCAGTAGCAGCACACCGCCCCCACAGCTTCAACAAGGGCTGAGTGCCTATTTGGCCTTGGACGATGCATTTTTCAGTATTGCCTCGCGCTTTCATTTGATCCGTCAAGCCAAGCATCATCTCGACTTGCAATATTACATTTGGGCGGATGATGAAATTGGTCGCTTAATGCTGGCTGAGCTGTTACGTGCGGCTGACCGCGGGGTCAAAGTGCGCTTGCTCATTGATGATCAAAATGGCAATCAATTGGATGAGCAGTTGGCAGCCTTGATTCAACATCCCAATTTTGAAGTTAAAATTTTTAATCCCTATAAATTTCGCAGTTTTCGCGCGTTGGATTACCTGTTACGTCCACTGAAAATTAATCACCGTATGCACAATAAGTTAATTATTGCCGATGGCGCGATTGCGGTAACGGGTGGGCGCAATATTAGCCGCGAATATTTTGATGCCAGTGACAAATTTCAATTTACGGATTTAGACATTTTGTTCTATGGCACAGCAGTTCAAGAGGCCAATCAGACCTTCTTAGCCTTTTGGAATGATCCGCTAAGCTACCGCGCACAACAGCTTTTGCCCTCAACGAAGTCAGATGGCTTAGCTGAATTAAAAGCAAAGTATCAAAATGAAATGCAAACAGGTGCAAAAACCCAACAGCGTTTGCATGTGGCTGAACAGCATATTCATCAGCATTTAAAACAACGTCCGATCAGCTGGGCGAAGGCACACTTTATTGCCGACCATCCCAATAAAATTCGAGGCACGGCCACACCACAACAGTTGATCTATCAACAAATGCGCCACAGGATGGGCCAACCGCAACAACATTTAGAATTGGTGTCGGCCTATTTTGTTCCCACGGCCTCGGGCACAGCCTATTTAACGCAGTTGGCCCAAAGCGGTGTGCATGTCAGTGTACTCACCAACTCTTTGGTCGCCAATGATGTGGCCATTGTGCATGCCTTTTATCAAAAATACCGCCAGCAACTGCTACAAAATGGCGTGCGTTTGTATGAGTTTAAACCCTATATTGAACGCGCAGAACGCACTTGGTATGAGCGAATCAGCGGCAATTTGCTTGCACCACAAGACCGCAACCGTTCAAGTTTGCATGCCAAATTTTTTGATATTGACGGTATGGTGTTTATTGGTTCATTTAACTTTGATCCGCGCTCGGCACATCTCAATACCGAAGTGGGGTTAGTGGTTGAGTCTGAGCCATTACAAGATGAAATTAGCCGTAATCTGAGTCACTATTTGCCACAGATTGCCTATGAACTCAAACTGAATGCTGCCGGAGAGATCGTATGGATTGAACATCAAGGCACCAATCCACCCATCGAACATCAACAAGAGCCACATACCACACGTTTTCAACGTCTCAGCAATCGCGCTGTTGCTTATTTACCCATCGAGTGGATGATGTAATTAAAACGTCATGACATTGTCATTACATTCATTTTTATAGGGAATTGGGTTATTTAAATTTGCTTAATATTTAGACTTATTTTCGATCAATAAGCACAAAAATTTACTGCCTGAATATTTTGCTTTAAGATTCAAACCCCCAATTATCCCTCATATTAGCACTATGCAATTTTTCGATTTAAACCGTAAATTTCACCTCGATGACATACTGACGCCACATTACACTTTAGAGCAGTTAGGTCAGCAAGATTGGCGTTTGGCTAAAATTCGCGTTGAATATGATTATTTAGAAGATCATCAAGAGTTATCTGGTCAGGCAGTATTGCAGTCGAACCAAAATATTCAAATCGAATTAGATTGGCTGATTCAAGATACTGGGCATGAGTTACAGGTGTTATTCAAAGGTATAGAAACCAAAACCGATGCACCTCATCGTATTTTGGTCAGCGGGGCGCAATTGGTGGATGAACAACAGCAAGTGTTGTCTGCACAAGCCTTATGTTTATGGCTTGATGGTACCCTACTGCCGCTTTTACCGCATATTCGCCGTGAAATTAAAGCACGTTTAAGTCTGTGGGATTATGTGGAATACGATGTTTAATTGCTAAACACTACTTAGGCTATTTAAGCAATCCAATTTCACGAAAAAGTGCTGCATAGTGTTTGGCCTTCTGTTCAAGTGGCAAGGGATAAGCCCTTGATGAAGAAGGTAGACGATGCAGCTTGAGTTGACGCCCCGCAAAATAAACTTGGCTCGATGTGCCAATTTCGGCTTTTAGGGTGGCCTCGGGAAAGGACTGCATTAAGCTTTGTGTGGCCTTATCGCCTGTGGTCATCACATGCTGACACGCGGGAATGTGGGCGAGCAGTGCCGCCAAATCCGTGGTCTGATGAATGTGTAAGAATTTATCGGCTGCATTATCCTGTAAACGGATGACCTGTTGCGCCGTATCATGAATCGCCACGCCAATCTCATGTAAAAATTCACGTAAGCGTGCCTCATAAAAGCATTTATGTTCTAGATCTAGAAAATAGTCTCGATCGTTAAAAAAAATTAAGCCAAAGATTCGCCACATATCATTTTGATAATTAGGATAATAAAAATTCATTTTCCAACGCTTCTGAGGTGGTGGAAAACTGCCCAGCATTAACAATTTGGCATGCGGTGGCAAAAATGGGGCTAATGGATGCTGTTCAATCTGTTGCATTCAGGTGTTCATCCTTATGAATCTTTGCTCGGTTGATGTGTGGTTTTGGATTGAAAATTGACGTTTTGCATCTCTGTATTGATGCATAAATTCAGATGCTGCTGCATCTTTTCGACCAAAGCCTGTGCCCAAAACTGATAGATTTCTTGGCTAGGATGAAAACCATCAGCTGCCATCTCTAATTGTAGGGCTTGATATGCAGCTAGGTCATATTCAATCCAATCAAAGTCAGGTTGCTGACCTGCAAATTGTGCCAATGCACGATTCATGGCCTGTGCATATTTTCCCAACAACCATGCCATGGGTTGCGGTAATGCAGGAAATTGCTGCATGGGTGGCACACCTGCAGCCAAAATCAGACGTGGTTGAAATTGGCGTTGAACCAATTGATATAACTGCTGTTGTTGTTGAATCCATTGTTTCGCCCCCATCAGGCGTGTCACATCATTGACCCCAATAGAGCTGATCACGACATCAAATTGACGAGGTGGATAAGTTGCCAAACGACGCATTAGATCTTGGCTGGTATCGCCGCTATGGGCATACAGTTGATAATCTACCTCGTAATGTGGTGATAACAATGCCAGCACTTGCCCCAATAAGGCCTGCTGTTGATGCGCCACGCCCACACCTGCTGCTGCAGAATCACCCATAATGAGCAGCGACAATAGAGGTCCTTGTCCAATTTTGCCACAACGCTCACCTACAGGTTCAGCAAGACGCGGCGTTTTTTTCTTAACCCAATAGCCTTGTAGCACAAGGCTTGGCAATAACAGCGCGGTGGCGAGGCGTAAATACATATGAGCTGATCCTGAGGTGATTCCTAAACCCTAACAAGAAACAGCGCAATAAAAAAGCCCAACTGATGTTGAGCTTTTGCTTTGGCGCTTCAGTTTAAACTTTGTTCCAACGGTTTAAACGTTTAAAGGTTCCGTAGTCATTAAAACGTACCCCCACTTCACGCATCACCACGTGGGCTTGTTTGGAGGTCAATTGACGAATATAAAACGGCTCTTTCACCACAAAATGATGAATGGCATGGGTTGAACCAAAATTACAACAGAACAATTGGAACGGCACTAACCACCATGGGGTTAATACTTGAGTCTGTTTAATCACATCACGTGGGTCAATATCACCATAGTAATGCATATTCGAGCTGATAAATTGCAAGCTAAATGAGCGGATGAAGTTCGGAATAATCCAGACCACTGCCAATAAGTTCACCACTTTCATGGCTGCAAGGGTATTGCTTGACCATTCAATTGCGCTGCCCCACCAAATTGCGACATGATCCACCACATGGAATAATACGAAGCAATACCATAGGCCATAGTACAATAAGCCTAATGGAATAAAGCCCAACAATTGTGAGATGACTGCTTTGCGACGTTCATTTTCGGGTTGTTTTTCAATAAACAAGCCGATCATTTTGAGCATTTGCAATGGACGCAAGTACACCGACATCAATTGATCGCTGATAATTAAGACTCGGCGAATGCCCCACGGCATACCATTACTAATACCACGCTCTTCAAGATCGTGCTCAGTGCCCGAAAACTTATGATGATGTAAATGTAAACGACGACGTGCCCACGGACTAATGGTATTTGGACGTGCCAACCACACCAAAGCCAACATTAAATGATGTGCCCATGGGGTCTTTTTAAAATACATATAATGAATTAAATCATGTTCTAATTCATGCGTGAGCGAAGCAAAAAACGCCACCAAGGGGATACACAGCCACGCAGAGATCATGCCATATGCATATAAAGCTGCTGATCCAAGCATGCCGGCTAAAGCAATGGCTAAAATACTCGCACCAATAAAGTTCTGATGCTTGAGAATGGGATGACGTTGGCGTAAGTCTTCACCTGCTTGAATCACCACAGTTCGGACCTTTTGAATCCGCTGTTGGTCTGTCATTTCTGAAGAAATAGACATATGCAAAACCTTAAATTTATGGACGGTTGTACATTAAAGGAAATTTGCAAAAAAAGAATTGCTTCGCGGGGGTTTTTCAGTGGGTTTGCTGCATTTTTAAGCAAAATGGGCAATTTGTAGTAGAAAAAAGCCAAGATTATGTAATTTAACTGCACCATGAATAGAAATAAGAATCATTCTATTCATGTGCAGTTTCACGTAAAGAATACCCTGTTTACACGCTGAGGGGATTACTTTGGACGGTTTGCTGACTTAAAGACAACATCACATTTGCCTGCCACACTCTTGTTGGCCACTTTTACATTCACCGCTGTGCCTTTGGCTTTACCGACGCAGGCATTTTGAACTGCTGCTTCGCGCATTTGTCCACGCTCTAAAGCATTAGCTTGATTGGCTTTAAAGCCCAATTGACAGGTACCTTCAATACTGCGGCCATCAAATTGAGTTTTTACTTTGCTATTGAGTGCCTTGCCTTGGCATAACTGAGAAAAATCAGGACGTTTTGCATCTGCTGCATGTACCGTAAAACCTGCGCCTAAAAGCAATACCGCCAACATTAGTTTATTCATCTTTATTCCATATTGATATTAAAACTCATTTACAATTATAAATGAGAATTATGGATAAAAATGTAAGATCTCCATCTTTTATCCTAATTTATTGACCCACTTTAGCGGTAACACTTTCATAGCCAAACCTAAAGGCTGCCACGGCCATTTGGGAATATAGGCTTTGACGGGTGCTTTCTCAATTGCTTCAGCCAGCAAACGCGATCCTGTGTCGACATCAATTTCAAAGGGCAGTTTTTTTGCCCCAGCATTAATTTCGGTGCGAATATAGCCGGGGAATATGGTACTGACTTGAATCGGTGTATCGATCAACTCGGCACGAATGCCTTCGGCCAAATGCGCAATACCCGCTTTACTTGCGCCATAAGCAGTTAAGTGCTTAGGCATACCACGCATAGCACTCATGGACGAAATCACCACCAAATGCCCGGCATTCTGCGCGCGAAAAATTTCAACCGCTGCTTCACATTGCGCCAAGGCAGAAATAAAGTTGGTCTCTACCGTGGCGCGATTGAGTTCAAAATGACCTTTGCCAATACGACGCCCCTCGCCCACCCCAGCATTAACGATGATACGATCGAGGCGACCAAACTGCTGTTGCACGTCGCGAAAGACCTCAAATACCTGTTCATATTGGTTGACATCTAGGCTTTGGGTGATCACTTGAATACCATAATCGCGTTCGAGCTCGTGCTTGAGCTGTTCTAAGCGCTCAACACGGCGTGCACAAATGGCCAAATGATAGCCTTGCTTGGCAAATTCTCGTGCCATGCCAGCTCCAATACCTGAGCTTGCCCCAGTAATGAGAATATATTTCATGGTGTTGTCCTTGTTATATCCATGTTAATAATTGTGGGTCGTGTGCTTTTAAAAAATGATGTTCGTTGATGCTGAGCAACTCAAGCTTACCCTCTTGCCAGCGCAAACTGGTGACACTGGCGTTGGCGATGGCCCAATTTAAACGGAAGGTGTGCTGTGCATCTAAACCGAGCAGTTGCCCGATGAGATTGGCAATCACACCGCCTGAGCTAAACACCACAGCATAACGCGGCTGTTGTTGCGTCAGACGCGTACATAACTGCTGCATCGCCTGTTGTACACGCTGCTGAAACTGTGGCCATGTCTCAGTATAGTCTTGATCATGTTGTGCATCGGTCCAACGTGCGATGGCCGCTTCAAAAATTTCTGCCAAATATGCGCGTGGACTGCTGTAATTGGCCATATCCTGTTTCAGCAGTTCAGGATGGTTAAAGCGAGGGTCATAGCAACTGAGTACCTGTTGATGGTCAAACTCATTCCAACCTGGCTCGGTATGTACCACGCTATTGGGC
>CAVBYE010000078.1:0-11717 GCA_963599285.1 Bacteroidaceae bacterium
AGAGATGCTATTATTAATGCTACGAAAGAATTTAATAATGTAATATTTGTGGATTTAATGGATGTGACTAAACCTTATGCTTGGTATGATGACATTCATCCGACTTCTAATGCTTTTGAAGCTCTGGCTGATAAAGTAGAAAAGCACATTTTATCTATTTCAAAAAATTAAAATTTTTAAGATTAAAAACTAAAAAGTGAGGCACAATATTGTTTATTATCTGCTATCGTATATTTTGTCGCGTATAATATGTCTAAACAATCCCGCTTCCTTTGTATTGGTGGTTTCTTAAACGGAACTCAAATTAAAGACCAAGGTGACAGCTTTATCTGTGTCGAAAAAGGTAAAAACGTCACCTACACCAAAAAAGAAATCTTCCATCCTGATTCATGGGATCACGATTACTACGTCTGTGAAACCACAACAGACCAACAAGCCCGTAATTGGGTGTATGACATTACCTAACAAAAGCCCCAACAGTGGGGCTTTTTGCTATGGGGCAGACAGCAAATAAAATTGAGCTGTCGTGCGCCTAAATGAGCTAAACGGATTAACAAATCTTGCGCTGAATCATAAGCGCACTACACGCATACTCAACACATAACAATAAATGAGATGCAGTATATATGAGCTATGAACTTGATGCTTTTCTAACCATTATTGTGGCCGTTTTTGTGCTCATGATTGGCTATTGGCTGAGTATAAAAATTCCCATTTTAAGAAAATACAATATTCCTGAACCCGTGGCCGGCGGCTTAGTTGCAGCTGCAGTGACCTATGTCTTGTTTAAATATTTAAATATTACGGTGAACTTTAACGCCCAAATTCAACAAATTTTTATGCTGATGTTTTTCACTTCGGTCGGTTTAAGTGCCAGCTTAGTCAAACTCAAAGAAGGAGGTAAAGCGCTCGGACTGTTTTTAGGCTGTGTAGTGGTGTTTGTGCTGCTGCAAAATGCTGTAGGCATCAGTCTGGCAAAGCTGTTGGGGCTTGACCCATTATTGGGTCTGATTACCGGTTCAATTACCCTAACGGGGGGACATGGTACCGCAGGGGCATGGGGCTCTATTTTTGAAGAGCAATATGGCATACAAGGTGCTGTGGTGTTGGGCATGGCCAGTGCCACTTTTGGTTTGGTTATTGGCGGGATGTTGGGCGGGCCAACGGCCAAGTTTTTAATTCAGCGTTATCAATTGGCCGAACCTATAGGTGCACTCAGCAAAGGGGATATTCCTCCTGCCTCGCAAACCGCGCCTTTTGAGTACCCTGAAAAAACCCGTCTAATTACCGCAGACGATGCTGTAAAAACTTTGGGCATGTTTGCGATATGTATTAGCTTTGCCTACTTGATGACGACTGTAGCGAAAGGGCAGTGGTTTGAGCTCCCCACCTTTGTTTGGGCGCTGATGTGTGGGGTAATTTTACGTAATATTCTTGAACATATCTTTAAAATTGAAATGTTTGATCGCTGTATTGACGTGTTTGGGAATAGTTCATTAAGCCTCTTTTTAGCCATGGCCTTAATGTCGTTACAACTGTGGTTATTGGCTGATTTGGCTGGTGCATTGCTGATTATTTTATTGGTACAAACCTTGGTGTTAGCCCTTTATATGTATTTTGTGACCTTTAGAGTCATGGGCAAACACTACGACGCCGCAGTGCTGTGTGCAGGGCAATGTGGGGTCAATTTGGGTGCCACCCCCACCGCAATTGCCAATATTCAAGCCGTTACCAATACCTATGGCCCATCGCATAAAGCCTTTTTAATTATTCCACTGACGGGTGCCTTCTTTGTGGATATTGTGAATGCGGTGGTGATTCAATCCACACTCAAATTTTTAACTGGTGCGTAAAGGGCATGCCCCAATGCGGGCATGCTTTAAATGACATTTAAGCTGCACAGTATTGTTCAAGCACTGGCCACAGATTTTGATGGGATTTTTTAAACATGGCCATATGACCAATAGAAGCGTGCTGATAACGTTTCGGGTGTAGCTCAACCGAAGTGGTGTTCGCATTGGGAAATAAACGTAAAAAATCAGTGACGGTAGATGCAGTCGCAATCTCATCGTCACTGGCCCAAATGGAGGTAATCGGACAGCTGACTTGCGCATGAAAATCTTGATGTGTGGCAACAGTATCTCCAATGGCATTTTGCACGTAGCCTGAGCGGCTACAAAACTGTGCCCATTGCCGTGCCACATCTTTGGGGAGATTTTCGCCCATGCCAATGGCTTGAGTTGGGCCATAGCCCAAGGTATAACGCGCCACAGGAAACAACACTTTAAACATCACTGGGGCAAGCAGGCGGGTACGTCCTTTTAAGCCCTTCATATTGCCGCTTGAACCCGCCACGGCCACCACCTTGGCCACTTTGTGATGATTGGGGGTAATGCCAAGTAACTGTCCGCCTGCACTATGCCCAACTAAAATTACCTGTTTGGCCTGTGTACGTAATAACACACTGTCAATGGCAGCAGGGAGATCGAGCTGACCCCATTGCACAATGCTGGCTTGAGAGTGTCTGACATGGCCATATAAGGATTCACCAATACCACGAAAATCAAACACCAAAACGTCATAGCCTTGCTCACTGAGCCAAACAGCAAAATGATGATAAAACTTTTTGGTGATGCCTGTGGCAGGGCAAATCAGAATCGGGAGCGGCTTTTTATGGGGCTGTGTCGTAGGGTAAAACTGAGCGGCTAAAGGGTAGCCATCTTGACAACTGATATAGAAAGATTCAAAAGTGGACATAGGCGTTGTACGTTGTTTGTTATTTTCTACACAGTGTACGCCTAAAAAATACGACTGTTGAGAGGGCAAGACTGACTTTGGGGTCAAAAACACCAGACCTAAAAAAGCCCCATGGTTAGGGGCTTCCCGTATCACTCGCGTGATACTCATATAAGGCTCATCTCATACTGTCTGCATTAAAACATAAGCCTGTGCAAAAGGCTATCTTAAATTGCCAAAAGCTCAAAATCGGCATGTTGTCGCATGCGTTCTGCATCAAAAAGATACAATTCATCTAAAAAGGCCACATTAAATGCCCCCACCGTTTGCGCTTTGGCAAAGGCTAATTTTCCAGCAACCGCAAAATGCACATGCGCGGCAAGGGTGGCAATGGTTGGGTTGGCCACTGCGGCATAAGCAGCAATTAACGCACCTAGAGCACAGCCTGTAGCCGTGACTTTCGGTTGTAAATACGAGCCGCCATTTACTTGAATTACAGCATGAAGGGCTTTAGATAAAATAAAATCTGATTCGCCTGAAATGGCAATACATTCACTGTGTTGTAACAATACTTGCGCTTGCTTATACACTTCAGCACTGCTTAAGGTGCTATCTACGCCTTTACTGACACTTTGTTGACCCGCAAGGGTACTGATTTCTGAGCCATTACCCCGAATAATGGTCGGTTTAAGGGCAAGCAATTCATCAATCACGCCAGAACGCCACGCTAAAATTGCCCCATAACCCACAGGATCGAGCACCCATGGCTTATTCAGGTGATGGGCTGTTTGGGCTGCAATCTGCATGGCGTGCACTTGCTGTTCGGTGGGAGTGCCTAAATTAATGTTCAGACTGCCTGCAATGGTCATAAAGCTTTTGGCTTCATGCGGATTATCAATCAAGGCCGGTGATGCACCGCAGGCCAACAGCACATTGGCAGCATAATTGGCAGCAACGGTATTGGTAATATAATGCACCAAGGGCTGCGTGGCTTGCATCTGCTGCCATGCGGTAACCAGCTGTTCCAAAATTTGCTGTTTATTGTGTTGTATTTGTTGTGGCTGAGTCATGTTAAAGCTCGATTATTGGGTAAAGTAATGGTCTTGATGTTTGCAGACACGGCATGACAACGTGACATAATCTTCGGCATCATAGTCGACACTGAGTTCATGTGAACCACAATGCATGCAGCGTTTTTCGGAATAAAATTTTAACCGTGGTTCAATTTTTTTCCACGCACGCCATACCGGTTGCACAAAAATGCGTTCGTCATAGCCTAAGAAACGGAAAAATAAAATCTCACTCATTTTACTCAACGGTAAATTGGGTGGGCGTGGTAAGGTCGAGGTTTCCCAGCATTCGGCCACTGCCCGTTCACGATACAGCTGCAAGGTCTTCTTCAGCATATTGGTGTTAATGAAATTTTCATTACGGGTTTGCAGCACTTTGTTTTTATAAAGGTATTCGAGCGCCGTTTGAATCAGATAGTAAATTTGCCCCACCGCCAATTGGTCCAGTAAACGATAACAGAAAGTTTGGAAACTGTGGTTGCCGGCAAATTGAATGCCCCACATGCGACAATACATCTGGGTAAACTGAATCAGCTCTTGATAGAGCAGCAAATACAAAGCACTTTTGACTTCTTCACTATTTTTAAACGGCACCCCAAGGCTTAAGTTTTCATAGAACCATTGTCGTAATTGATGGGCGATACTAAATAAACTCGGCTCTGAGTAGCCATCTAAACGCAGGTTTAAATAATAGCGTTCTTCTTCGCTATGGCTATGTGGGTCAACCAAAATATGCTGTTTGATCAGATCTTTTAAGATGGCATGCTGAAATAAAAAATTTGGACTAATGGCATGGTATTTGATGTGATCCCAATGAATAAATTCATCATGTGAGGTGTGTTCTTGCACCTGTTCATCAAGTAAAGCCAGTAAAAATAGCTTTTGCACAAAATTAAGCTGATTTAACTCAAGCTCAACCCGATCTTTGGGCCGACTTTGAGACTTACGCGTTTCTTGTAGGCGAGTGGCACGCATGGCTTTTTTACGTTCGTTTAAACAGGCTTCACAGTGGCAGCTGTATTGCGGCGCTTGAAACAGACGATGCCGGCAGTGGCTACATTCATGGAACTGCAGCTCTTGTTCAAATTGTTCAGCGTCAACCCAATACATGGCAGCCTGACATAAGGGACAAAACCGACTGTCATCGAGTTGCTTACGTAAAATGTTAAAACTCATACCTAAAGTCAAAGCGGTGAAGAAAGCGGAGCTTAGTATACACCGATTCTGAGGCCAAAGTGCTGCGCCAAAATAGCCTAAGTATTACTAAGGTCATGGGTATGGATACAGCGCTTGCTGGTGTGTAGTCGATGAGAATCAATTGAAAAAAAATTAAACATGCCCATGTAAAAAGGCGAGATAAAGCGCAGACAGATGCGCATGCTTGTCGTATGATCAAACTCAGACATTAAAAAAAATCTGTATATAGGATGAGGACATTTATGAATATTGCGGCAAATCCCGTGGTCGAAGCCGATCAAACGATTTACTTAAAAGACTATCAAAAACCGAGCTTCTTAGTGGACGAAGTGCACTTAGATATTCGTGTCTTTGCAGAACAGACCTTGGTCAAAGCGAAGCTGAAAATGCAGCGTCAAACCGCAGGCGACTTAGTCTTACTTGGCCGCGACCTCGAACTGCAATCGATTCACTTAAACGGACAGGCATTAACGGCTGCAGACTATCGCTTAGATGCAGAGCAGCTCTGTATTAGCGACGCACCTGATCAGGTTGTGATTGAAACAGAAGTGCTGATTCACCCTGAAAGTAACACCCAGCTTGAAGGTTTATATCAAGCCGGTAGTGACTTATTTGTGACCCAAAATGAGCCGGAAGGCTTCCGTAAAATCACCTTCTATCCAGATCGTCCAGATGTATTGTCAGTATTTACGACACGTGTGGAAGCAGACAAAAAATTCCCAGTGCTATTGGCCAATGGTAACTTAATTGAATCGGGTGTAGTGGGTGAAGATCGTCACTATAGCGTATGGCAAGATCCAACCAAAAAACCGGCTTATCTTTTTGCCTGTGTCATTGGTGACTTGGCCGTGTTAAAAGACAGCTATGTGACCTCTGAAGGCCGCAACGTGGCATTAGAGATTTATGCAGAAGAAAAAGACATTCCCAAATGTCACATCGCCATGGAAGCATTGAAACACTCAATGCGTTGGGATGAAGAACATTACGGTCTACCGTATGACCTAGACAATTACATGATCGTGGCAACCTCTGCCTTTAATATGGGGGCAATGGAAAACAAGGGTCTTAATATCTTTAATACCTCTTGCGTACTTGCGGATGAAGAATACACCACAGATGCGGCAATCATGCGTGTACAGTCAGTGATTGCGCATGAATATTTCCATAACTGGACAGGTAACCGTATTACGTGCCGTGATTGGTTCCAATTGTGCTTAAAAGAAGGTTTAACCGTTTTTCGTGATCAATCGTTCTCAGAAGATTTACAATCAGCTGCGGTACAACGTATTGATGATGTGGCTGTACTCAAAGCGCATCAATTCCCAGAAGATTCAGGCCCTTTGTCACATCCGCCACGTCCAGATCACTTTGTCGAAATTAATAACTTCTATACCGCAACCGTGTATGAAAAAGGCGCGGAAATTAACCGCATGATGGCAACGCTGCTGGGTAAAGCCAAGTTCCGTCAAGGCACAGACGAATACTTTAAACGTCATGATGGCCAAGCGGTAACGGTTGAAGATTGGGTTGCAGCTTTAAGTGCTGGATCGGGTGTTGATTTATCTAACTTCTTAACCTGGTATAACCAACCGGGTACACCAAAGCTCAGTGTAGAAGCGGAATATCATGCAGACAGCCAAACGTACCGTTTAAGCTTAACGCAAAGTTTAAAACCCCATCCAAAATACCCAAATTTAACGGCTGTGCCGATTCCTGTAGCCTTGGCTCTGTTTGATGCAGATACCGGTAAACAGTTGCTTCTCAATTCGCCAGACTTGGTGGAAAATGGCGTAAAAGATGGGGTGTATCTGTTTGATCAAACGCAAGCCACGATTGAATTTAGTGGCGTAAAATCTGCACCAATCGTCTCTTTACTGCGTAACTTCTCAGCACCAGTCAACCTTGAATTTGGTTACTCTGATCAAGAGTTAGCTTTCTTAATTCAATATGAGAATAATGGCTTTAACCAATGGCAAGCAACACAAACCTTGTTAGAGCGTATTTTACTCAACAATCATGATGCCAATATTTACATTCAGGCCATGAAAAACACCTTGCCGGGGTTAATTGCTAAAGATCCGCTGTTGGCATCGCGTTTATTGGATGTTCCAAGCGAAGGCTATTTAGGTAGTCGGATCGACACCGGGTATCAACCTGAACAGATTCAAGCCAAACGCCGTGCTTTAGAGCAGACTCTAGCCAATGCACTCGGTCAGTTCTGTAAAGACACTTATTTACGTCTTGACCCTGCACAGCAAACTGAATTTTCACAAGCGATGGGGGTGCGTGCCTTAAAAAATATCATGTTGGCGATGTTGGCACGTCAAGGTGATAGCGATGCCTTTGCATTGGCGCAGGCACAATATGCACAAACCAAGAATATGTCTGAGCGTTTAGGCGCACTCAAAGTATTGGTGTGGAATGATGCTCCGCAAGCAGAGGCTGCATTGGCGGACTTCTATGCCCGCTTTAAAGATGAAGCATTGTCCTTAGACCAATGGTTTAGCGTACAAGCCGCGCATCCTCAAGCGACCCGTGAAACCATTTTGGCACTCACACAACATGCGGCTTATGACCTTGCTGTTCCTAACCGTATTCGTGCAGTAACCGGTGGTTTAAATAGCAATCCTGTCAATACATGGAGCTTTGGCGTACAGCATATTTTGCTGTTGGCACAATATCTAGATGCGAAAAACCCAATTGTAGGTTCACGTTTGCTGCAACTGTTGTCGCGTTGGTACACACTCGCAGAGCCACAGCGCAGTGAAGTCAAAGCACAGTTAGAAAACCTAAAAAGTACTGTGAAATCTAAAAACGTGGTCGAAACTTTAAATAGTATGTTAAGTGTTTAATGACGCGCTAAAATACGCAAACGACCCATCTTCGGATGGGTTTTTTTATGGCTGATGCACTGTGCAGGGGGATTTTGGCCTACCATAGCCGCTGCAATGAAAAGGAGGGGTAATATGTTAGGTCGTGTACTTTGGGGCGTAGGTGTGATGATCGCGCTGTTGGTATGGGGATACCGATCGATCCAGCAAGCGCCTGTGCCAGTGCAGCCACCGGTGCAGGTCAAGATTCAAGAAGGCGCAGATTTTCGTATTTTTCCTTATCTACAGCATCCACGCCCTGATGGTATGACGTTAATGTGGTTCACTGAACAGGCTATGCCTAGTGAAGTGGAAGTGGAAGGAATTGGCCGTTTTTATGCCACACCCACATTGGCCACGGCTTTAGAGTATTCCCCAGCGGAACAGCAATATTTGCGTACACAAGGCGCTCAGCAGCCACGTCAGGTGCCGTATCAACATCGCGTGCAGTTAAAGGGCTTAAAGCCACAAACGCGTTATCTCTATCATGTTTATCAAGCCGGTCAGCGTGTATTTAGTGCCAGTTTGAATACTGCGCCGTTGCAGGGGGCACAAACCCCACTCCAGCTGGTGGTGATGTCTGACATGGAAACCCAACCTGAATCAAGCGGTCAAGCCTCAGCATGGAGCAAATCAGACCCATTGCGACCGATGCACACAGATCCGCACAGTAATACGCGTAAATATCTGGTTGATCAAACCACAGGTTACCGCCAAACTTTAGCTGCTGCGGCAAAATTACAGCCAGATTTGTGGTTAATTAGTGGGGATTTAACCGCAAAAGGTGGTCGTCAATTGGATTGGGATGAATTTTGGCAGCATGCAGCAGGCCAATGGGGACAGTTGGCTTCGTCTACGGTGATTTTGCCGGTGATGGGCAATCATGATAATTATTGGCATCCTGAGTACAGTACTCCTTATCATGCCGAGGCGGTTAAGCGTGCGTATGCCAAGTGGCGCAGCTATTGGGATATGCCGTCCAACCAAGCATCTCAGCCACACTATCAACAACGTTACTATCGAACCGATTATGGCCCGATCACACTGATCAGCTTAGATTCATCCAATGGTGATGATCGAGATGTGCAGCGTGACAGCAATTTATTGCTCGATGGTCATGCAGCAGGCGTACCTGATTTTAATATTGGCTCTGAACAATGGCAGTGGGCAGAGCAGCAGTTACACGCTGCCGCTGCACAAGGGCAAATTATTTTTGTGCAATGGCACCATATGGCCTATGGTACGGGGCTGCATAGCTTTGCCTCAGGTTGGGCAGGTTTAGCAAACAGTGAAGATAAACATTCAGGTTTGCCGATGCGGATCTATCATCCATTAATGCAAAAATATGGCGTGGTGGCTGTATTCTCTGGGCATAATGAAATTTTAGAGACGGTCAGCTTAGATGGAGTGCAGTATTGGGATGTTGGTTTTTCAGGCGATGGTCTGCGTGGTTCAGGTGATGCCTCAAGTACCGACCATATTCCATGGGATTTATTGCCCAAAGCCGCACAAGAGACTCATTGGAGTGCACATGCGAATGTGCCTGAAGTTTGGCAAGGTCAACAGCTGATATCTGGGGGCAAACATTATGGCTTCTTGTCTGTGCAAATTGAGCCACGTCCAAAGCAACGTGACTATGAAATTGTGATGCAAGCGCACTATGCTTTGCCCATCACAGACGCACAGGGCGCGTTTACAGGTCAATTTAGTCCACAGTTGTATCCGAAAAAAGTGGTTGTACATCGGCCATTCAAGGCAATTACACGATTGCTCTAGTGTTGTGGCCACATCACGGTATAACTCATAAGATCAGAACAAAAAGAGACCCGATGATGTGGCATCGAATCCAATTGGTTTTAGCCAATCCCAGTAAAAGTTTATGGGTACATCCAGCCTTAGGGGCGGTTTTTGCTATCGTATTTTCATTGTTGGCCAAATGGGGTGGGTCATTTTTTTCCGCGAGTGCTGTTCCCAATATTGCGGTAGACACCTTATCGGACTTACTCAATATTTTGTCCTCGAGTATGTTGGCTGTGACCACCTTTTCATTGTCGATTATGGTGTCTGCATTGGCTTCAGGTGCTAATAGTGCTACCCCACGGGCTCGTTTGCTGATTATGTCAGATGACAGTGCCCGCATTGCCATTGCTTCATTTATTAGTGCCTTTATTTATGCGGTCATTGCCAAGATTGCTTTGAGCTTGGAGTATTACGGTATTCAGGGCCGTTTTATTTTGTTTCTCAGTACCATTTTAATGCTGATGTACATCATTTTTACCCTGATTCGTTGGGTACACACCTTATCGCAATTGGGTTCATTGGGAGATGCAATCAATAAAATTGAAAAGAAAGCCAGTGCCAGTTTGGCGCACTATCGTCATGATCCGAATTTTGGTGCCACGCATTCCATGCCACACGGCGCAGCTGATTTTGTGTATCGTAATCAAAGCACCGCTTATGTCTGCGATATTGATATGGCCAGCTTAAACCAATGGGCACAGCAGTATGAGCTTCACCTGCATATTTGTGAGCGTCCGGGTAAGTTTTGTGAACCTGAACAGGCCTTAGTACAGGTATTTTGTCAAACATCGCGACTCTCTGAGGCACAGTGGCAGACGCTCCAAAAGGGGTTGGCCAAGAGTATTTTAATGTCCAATGAACGTTATTATGATCAAGATCCACGCTTTGGCTTGTTGGTGTTAAGTGAAGTGGCACAGCGGGCCATGTCTGCTGCCACCAATGATCCGATTACGGCCATGACTGCCATGCATAGCATTACCCGTGTGCTGATTGATACTCAAGCCAATGAAACACAGGCCAAGCAAGACTTTGCGCAGCTGAGTTTGGCAGCAGCAGAGGAGCAGGATTGGATTGCCAGTATTTTTGCCCCCATTGCCCGTGACTCTGTCAGTAATCTAGAAGTGAATCAGCGTTTATTGCGCTGTTTGGGCATGATTTATCGGCATGCCCCAGAGCAGTCTTTACGTTATGCGGCACAGACATTGGCTGCAGATATTGTTGAGCGTTCAGAAACACAGCTCAGCTATCGGGCAGACCAACAGTGTTTGCAGCAAATTTTTGCCCGTGAATTTGCAGACTCGCTCCCCGTTGAGTCTACACCTTCACAATAAGCACAGGAATCGGCGCGGCAGCCAGCACATTTTGCGCTACGCTGCCCAGTACCATACGTTGGAAGCCTTTGCGCCCATGTGAACCCATCACAATCAGATCTGCACCGACTTCATCCGCGACATGAATAATCCCTTCAGAAGGGGGCATGCCGCGAATCACTTTGCTGTTGACCTGAAGGCCTTGACGGTACAAATTCGATTTAATCTCTTCAAGACGATTTTGCGCGGTACTTTCCGCTTGCATGAAATAGTCGGTCACAGCAGGTGCAACTTTATAAAAGTCGACGCCGACAAAAGGGTCTACTGCCACAACGCTCATTAAGGTGATCGTGGCGTTTAAGTCTTGAGCCAAACTTGCTGCGTGTTCTACCGCGGCATAAGAAATGGGTGAATCGTCAATGGCCACTAACAGATGTTGGTAAGAATTGCCCATAGTTCCTCCTCACTTTAGGCTTTAATGATCAAGATGGGTAAGCTTGATGTGGCTAACACATCTTGTGCAAAACTGCCCAAGAAGAACTTTTGTACCCCTTTACGACCATGTGAGCCCATGACAATGAAATCCGCATCAAGGGATTCAGCTGCTTTAACCACACCTTCGGCAGACACAGGCCCTTCGACAATGCGGGTGATGGCAGCAACGCCCAGCTCTGTGCTGATGGTTAAGGCTTCAGCAAGCGCTTTTTCGGCATTGGCTTGGGCCTGAATAAAGT
>CAVBYE010000079.1:0-11716 GCA_963599285.1 Bacteroidaceae bacterium
GCATTACTCACCTTCTTAGAGCGTCTTGGACCAACCCATAACATTACCCTGTTCCACTACCGTAACCACGGCGCTGCGGAAGGGCGTGTCTTGGTCGGTTTAGACGCAGAAGATGCGCAGCAAAATCCAGATGGATTAATTGAAACGCTCGAGAACATCAGCTATCCATATGCAGAAGTGACCAACAACTTAGGCTATCAACGCTTCTTAAAATAAAGCGCTCTGCCTTAAAAACCGCCTGTAAACAGGCGGTTTTTTATTCAATCTGTGACATCGCTTGGACGTCTCCAAATAACTGATTAAATCCAGCAATAAGGGCAGCGATCAGCTCTGGCTGATCAGGCACGAGCATCCAATAAAGTTCATCAAACTCAATCATTAAGACAGTTAAACCATAGGGCTCAACAAAAGATTTTAAGATATTTAATAGCAGTTTGGCATCTAGATCACTATGGTACATCTCAAGCTCAGAGCCAGCTTCTCGGTCATCATCATCTTCATACAAGCTCTGCATGCTTTCAATTTCAGCCTGAATCTGATTTTCTAATTCCGCAACATCTAAGTTCAGTTGTTTTAAGCGATGACATTGCGCAAGCCCATGTTGATGCAGGGTTTGAGGTTCGATGCGTTGTATATTACAGTTTTTATCATTCAGCCATTGTATAAAAGCATCAAAATTATCTCGTTCTTCGGGTGGCTCCATGTGTTTAAGCTCGGGAAAAACCACTTGCAAATTGGCATATAAATTTTTCGCCACGACCTTTCTCCTTGGTACACAGCAAGATCAAGCCTTATTATAAAAGCGGATGTTGTCTCAAAGTTCATGCCTGTGCTGTGATTTGTATGCACTTCAGTGACAATCGGTACTTGGCGATGACGAACCTTGACATGAGGCAATAAAAAAGCCGCTCTATTGAGCGGCTCTTGGGTTTAAAACCAGTTGAGTAAGGATACCCCGAGGCCTGCATAGGTGGCCCGATGGTTATAGTCAATTAAGCTTTCGCCATAACCATCAAACACTTGAAAATGACCACGCAATTTACCAGTAATCGGGAATGCCCAATCAAATTGTACTGCGCCACGAGAGTCGTCACCCCCCTTTAAGCTGTGGCGTAGCATGACTGAAAAATCATGATCTTGCCAACGGTAAAAGGCTGTTACATCGCCCCGCCCAACATAATCATTAATATCGGCGTTGTTATCGTCTTTGCTAGACTCAGGTATACGATACCAAGGACGCAGCATTAAGGCGAAATTGTCACGCTCTAGCCCAACCTGCAGCATGACACGGTTCCAACTGCGTGAAATTGGATCAGAACGGCCATTGGATTGATGGTTAAAGGTCAATCCGAGCATGCGACCACTCAGGCCTAAGACTTCATAATTGGTACGAAAAATTAAGCTCGCCTCAGGCTCATAATTGGTTTCACGAAATGGACGTGACTCTTCCTCATTATAGACTTGCCAGCGTGACGATTGGGTATAGCCTAACCACAGATCACCATTGTCACCAAACAGGTTTTCAACTGCTTTGGTTTTAAAGGAAATCTGAAACTTACTTTCCAACGAATCTAAATGCTGCTCTTCACCCACCTTCACACTGTTATTGGGATTAGGGCTGCTTGGGCGTTGATTTTTTTCACTGGTCCAAAAGGCTGGTAACAAATAAACCGGTTGATACTCACGTAAATTCCACGTCCCAAGCTTACTGGTGGCAGACAGCTCCCAACGCTGATCGAGTAAAGAATGACTCGGCTGTAACTGCGCTGCAGCAGTTGGCACCAAGTCTTCTAAACGATCGACCACTTTGTCTTTGAGCTTCGTCGGTTCAGTGGCTAAATCTTTCGCAGCCGTTCGCTCAGAGACTAAAGGCTCTGCCGTTGGGGCTTTAAATAGACCATCGTAACAGCTAAGACGGTCTGAATTGGCCACCAACGCTGCACAGGCTTCACCACTGACCGGGGTCATTTCTGTGCTGTCTTGTGCATAGGCCGACGTCGCGATACAACCGAGCATCCACATGCTCAGTTGTAAACCACGGCGCTCAATTGCTTTGAACGTCATTCGTTGACTCCCTTAGTGAACTTGGTGAATTTCAAACCCAAGTGCAGCCAATTCCTCACGTTTTGCCATTGGCGCGACGACAGCCTTCGTCACTTTTTGCTCAAGCAAGTACTGCTGTGCTACGCGTTTTAGATCCTCAAGGCTCACTTCAAGTAAACGGCGACGTAAGGTTTTACGGAACGCTGGAGTACGTTGGTGTAATAAGGCATAACATGCGCTAATCGCTTCACCTGCAGGTGAACCTGGTTTGTCCATACTGGCAATTAAGCCCAAGATCGCTTCTTCAAGCTGATGAGGTTGTTGCTCTGTATTCAATAACCATTGGATCGAAGCATCGAAATCATTAAAGGTTTCTGCTAAACGTGGATCACGGTAGCTATAGAAGCGGAATGAGCAGGCATTACCATCATAGCTTGCACCACCACCGTATGCACCGCCTTTTTCACGAATCGCACTGTGTAAGAAGCCATTACGTAAATACGCCGCCAAGACCATTAATGGCGCCGCATCAGGATGCGATACTTCTACAGCAGGATAAGCTGCCGCACAGAACTGAACATTGGCTTGAATTAACCACGCTTGATCCAGATCATTTTCAACCGTCGTTTTCAGAGCTTGCAGTTGAACTGGCGTTGGATCTACAGCTAATTTGTCCCATACCTCTTGAATTTCTTCGACTAAGCGGTCGGACTGTTGTTCTTCACATACTAACAAGAACTGTTTTGGTGCTTGTAATAACTGACGATGGATCGCTTGAAGTTCTGCAATTAAGGTCGTGTAGGTAGGTTCGTCTGCAAGATTGCCCACCAATTGACTCAGCCAATTTAATGCACCAAGACCGGTATTTTGGTAATCACGCTGCGCCAAAGCACTGTGATTACGTCCTGCAATCTGCATTGCATAGCTATGCCCTGAGCCAGACAAACGTGCTTGCCAGCGAGTCTTACGTTGTTGGAGCAATTCAACAATACGGTCTTTTTCGTCAAAACGTAATTGTTCAAACGCCA
The DNA here is from genome assembly GCA_963599285.1 of Bacteroidaceae bacterium. GTDB lineage: Bacteria > Pseudomonadota > Gammaproteobacteria > Pseudomonadales > Moraxellaceae > Acinetobacter. Next base: position 3,072 of record CAVBYE010000079.1, read on the forward strand.
ACTTTAATAAACCAATAGCCTGTAGATTATTCACCAATGATTTGGTGGTCAGCGTGAGCCACGCGGTAATCTTACCTTTGTCATCAACTTTTGAACGTAAAGATGCACCCATACCCAGACCGCCACTCACGGCCGTTTGAAGTTGTTGCAGCTCAAGGTAATCGTACTCGCCGGCACCTACCTCACCCATGAGGATTGAGAGCAAGTTAAAGTAAGGTGATTGTACGATGTTGTCTGGAATCTGAATCAAGACCTGTTGATAATAAATGCCATTGGTACCTGCATGATACAGATTCAACGGGGTGTCTAAACGGTTACAGATAATTTCGCGCAGCTGCCCTTGTACAATATGTAACTCTGCAGGCACATCTTCTAAACCTACTTTTGGCAACAAATTCAGATCATCTGGCGTGTCTTGACGCACTTTGAGTGCTTGGGTTTGTGCCTCAATGTCAGCTTTTTGCGCCTCGGTCAGTTGAGCACCAATGGCTGCAAGACGGGCCTGTTCTGCTGCTGCATCACGTGCTGATTTTTCGGCATCTGGCACCAGCGTCATTTGTACACGGTGTGGATTGTCAATTAAATGGGTTTTAATTAAGTTCGACAACCACATTGGATCTTGTAACTGTTGTTTGACTTGTGCAATCGCACGATCCACATCCCACACATGTACAGGATCGTTATGATGAATTGCGCTGCTTAAGCCATTTAAAATCAGACTTAGGCCATATGGCATGCCATCACCATTGATTTCACGTTGGTGTAATTCAATTTGGTGTAAAATTGCATCCACCAATTGTGGATTCACAGGCGCAGCAGCCACTTGCTCAAGTACCTTAAATACGCCGTCTTTAAATGCTTGGGCATGTTCAGGGTTCGAACCTTGTACACCACAATAGAAGGTCATTTCAAAGTTCGAGTCGTCCATGCCCATTAAAGGACCGGTTGACTGTGCATAACCACAGGTTTCCAAGTATTGACGTAGTGGCGATGCCGAATCTTCAAGCAATACCCCTTCAACCAAACGCATGCCTAAACGCAATTCGATGTCACTTGCCTCAGGCAATAACCATGAAATGACATGGTAAGTTTTGTCCTGTAAGTCATCTGCATCGACAGCATAACTTTCTGTGACTTCGATCGGTGCTGCTAAACGCGTTTCTGCTTTAGAGTGTAAAGTTTCACCCGGACCAAACTTCGCCAGTGCCAAGCTTTCAAATTGTTCTTGTAAATGATATGCCGATTCATTACCAAAGGTCATGAAGATTGCATTACTTGGATGATAATGCGATTGGTAGAATGCCAATAATTCGTCATAACTTAAGTCAGGGATATCTTTAGGGTCGCCACCAGAATTGTAATGATAGGTGGTGTCTGGGAATAAATGATGCGCCAATTGGTGATACAACTGATCGCTTGGCGAACTCATTGCGCCTTTCATTTCATTGAAAACCACACCCTTATACACTGGTTGGTCATTTTCCAATTCAATGCGAATGCCTTCTTGCGCAAAGTCCAAAGGGTTAAGATTGGCTGCAAAAGCAGCATCTAAATAGACTTCGAGTAAGTTTTGGAAATCTTTTTTATTTTGAGTCGCAAATGGATACGCAGTCCAATCTGCTGCCGTAAACGCGTTCATGAAGGTATTGAGTGAACGGCGGATCATTAAAAAGAATGGATCACGTACCGGGAATTTTTCCGAGCCACACAATACGGTATGTTCTAAAATATGTGCTTCACCTTTTGAGTCCATCGGCTGAGTACGAAATGCCACTAAAAAGACATTTTCATCATGATCAGAAGCCAAATGATAATGCACGGCGCCTGTCACCTGATGACGATACTCAGACACCAAAATATCTAAGGCTTCAACATGGTGTTGACGAACCAACTGAAACGCAGGATGGACAGATGGAGGGGTGGTTTCAGTGACATCTACAGTCATGTGCTTTCCTAATACGAATAATCAATAATATGCTTCATTATAGCGGTAGTTGTCGTAAAAATTCATACTAAAACCCAAGCTAAATGCTCGACTTTTGCAATCCACTGGCCATGAGCGAAAAGATTTTGCTCAAAAATCCATCTACATGATTTTTTAGCCAAATGCACCTCTTTGTCTTGAATTTCATACGCTATGCTATATCCCATACCCACATTCATGTAAAATCAAGACTTTCTTATTAAATGTGATTGAAGCGACATGGCAACTGTTGATCTTTTTGCGATTGGTAATGCGTTAATTGACCAAGAATTTAAAGTTTCTGATGAGTTTTTAGTACAACAAAACTTGCAAAAAGGCACCATGCAATTAACCGATGGTGAAACACAAGCTGCGTTGTATCAAAATCTGCGTGCAAGCCAAGTCTATAAAGGCCAAGCTTCAGGTGGTTCTGCAGCCAATACTACGGTTGCCTTTGCTGCACTCGGTGGTAGTGCATTTTATGCCTGCCGCGTGGGTAATGACGACTTAGGCCGTGTTTATCTAGCAGGTTTAAATGAAGCCAATATTCACACGACGCAACAATCAGTCAGTGAAGGAGTAACAGGTACGTGTATGGTTTTGGTCAGCCCTGATGCTGAACGTACGATGCACACCTACTTAGGTGCGACCTCTGAACTTTCAGACGCGCAAATTGATTTTTCAAGCTTAAATACCGCCAAATGGTTATATATTGAAGGTTATTTGTCGACTAGCGACACCGCACGCCTTGCAGTCAAACAAGCACGTCAAATTGCTAAAACGCAAGGTGTTCAAATTGCTTTGACCCTGTCGGACCCAGCAATGGTGCAATATGCACGTCAAGGTTTAGATGAATTATTGGATGATGGCGTAGATTTATTGTTCTGTAACCAACAAGAAGCCTTAATGTATACCCACACTGAAACTGTAGAAGATGCCTTAGCGATCTTAAAACAAAAGAGTCAGACTGTGGTGATCACCCTTAGTGCAGAAGGTGCTTTAATTGCAACGCAAAGCGCTGAATTTAAAGTGGCTGGCCGTGCTGTACAAGCGGTAGATGCCAACGGTGCAGGCGATGCCTTTGCAGGTGCATTCTTATATGCCCTCAATGCAGGTTTAGGTTTACAAAAGGCTGCGCAATTGGCTATCTTAATTTCAAGCGAAGTGGTGTCTCAGTTTGGTCCGCGCCTAGCTGTGGCTGACTACCCGAAATTATTACAAACGCTTTCACAGGATTGTGCATAATGGAAAAAATTTGCATGACGGAAGATATTCCTGAACGCGAAGCACGTGGCTTTGACTTAAGTAATGGCGATAAAATTTTTATCACCCAACGTGATGGTTGTTTCTTTGGCTATCAAAACTTATGTCCACATCTGCAAGTCGAGCTTGAGTTTTTGGAACATCAATTTTTAGACCGCGATCAAGAATATATTGAATGCTCAACCCATGGTGCATTGTTCTTGGTTGAAAGTGGTGAATGTGTTTCTGGACCTTGCCAAGGCCAAGCGCTGGAAAAAGTTGCGCTGAGCGTTCATTCCGATGGTGGAATTTACCTCGCAGACTAAAGGATGTATCTGCCATGCTGAATATGCTGATTCATATGAACTTAATGCCTTTTCATCTAAGTTTATGTTTGTTTTTGCTATTGGGCATGGCAGAGAGCCTAGGTCGATATCTACATACCCCGCCGAGTCAGTGGCTTAAATCCTTCATTCCAAGCCACCTTGACGCACACCCCCTGTTTCGAATGAAGTTTTCGAAATTTTTTCTTATTCTGTTTTTTTTGTTGAATTTCGCTTGTGCCGGCTACGTATTGCAATTGGCCATTTTTGCCCAATATGAACAGTTTGTCGCTGCCTACTATGTACTGATCCCTGCGGTTATTTTGGCTGTTTTCATGACTGCCTTTATGAGTCATTGCCTTGATCAAATTTTACCCCCGCCGCGTTCTATCCCTCACAATCAAGACTTACTTGGGTATTTGGCGACAGTTTCAAGTGGCAATGCCAAGCCTAGCTTCCCTGCCCAAGCACGTGTTCGCGATGATTTTGGCACCTTACACTATGTGACGGTTGAACCTGAATTTGGTGAGCTTGAAGTGCATAGTGCTGTGATCTTAATTCGCATGAAGCGCAATCACTATATTGCCAAAAAAGTCGCCCCATCCCAGCCTCCCCTTGACGCTGCTCCGTAATTCTCTCCAATGGCAAATTAAACGCTGCTATTTTCAGCAGCTAAGCTTAGTGCTATTACTTTAGCGCTATGTTTTTGATTAAAATAATAATTTTTAGTCGAGATCAATCATGTTCGGTGGTTTACTTCATCAAGTCAAACAAGCAGGCATCAATGAGCTTTGGAAACAGTATGGTCCACAGGTTGAAAATCTAATTGCAGCACAATTGGTCAATTATGCAGAAGAAAAAATCAATAATGACGACGAACTGCGCCGTCTGCTCAATTTAGTGTACGACCGCTTACCGAGTCACATCACTGCAGTCTTAGCGCGTGATTTGGTGGTGAATAAAATTGTCGAGAATAAAGCACTGATTTTGGCACAAGTTCACAAACTTCGTGCTCAAAACGCTTAAATTGATCGAAAGATAAAAAAAGCCAAATCGAAATTTGGCTTTTTTTATGCAAAAACGTTGAACGTTATTTTGGCTCAATCGGGGCAAATGGCGCGACGACATCCGCATTTTGTGCACGATGACGCATGAAGTGATCCATCAGTACAATCGCCAACATCGCTTCAGCAATTGGCGTGGCACGGACACCAACACATGGATCATGACGACCTTTGGTCAGTACATCAGTATCTTCACGATCAATGGTAATGGTTTTACCCGGAGTGGTAATCGAGGCAGTAGGTTTCAGAGCAATTGAGACACGAATGTCCTGACCACTAGAAATACCCCCGAGAATTCCACCTGCATGGTTGGCAAGGAAACCGTCTGTGGTTAATTCATCACGCGTTTGATGACCAAATTGTTCTGCTACAGCAAAACCGTCGCCAATTTCAACGCCTTTAACGGCATTAATCGACATCATGGCATGCGCAATATCCGCATCTAAACGATCAAATACTGGTTCACCCCAACCCACTGGGACTTTTTCAGCCACGATCTCTAAACGTGCACCACAGCTGGTACCTTGTTCACGTAACGACGTGACTAAGGCTTCAAAACGCGGTACCGCATCTACATCACCACAAAAGAAAGGATTATTGGGTACTTCATTCCAATCTAATTGCGTGGTTTTTTCAGGTCCAATTTGGGTCACGTGACCACGAATTAAGATACCAAATTTTTCTGCTAAATATTTTTTAGCAATCGCACCCGCGGCAACACGCATCGCAGTTTCACGCGCACTTGAACGACCACCGCCACGGTAGTCACGGAAACCATACTTATGGGTATAGGTATAATCGGCATGGCCTGGGCGGAAAGTTTGCGCAATATTGCCATAATCTTTGGATTTTTGGTCAGTATTGCGGATTAACAAACCAATCGAGGTGCCGGTGGTTTTACCTTCAAATACACCTGAAATGATTTCAACTTCATCAGGTTCTTTACGCTGTGTTGCAAATTTAGATGTACCCGGCTTACGACGGTCTAAATCTTTTTGTAAATCTGCTGCACAAAGCTCAATCCCTGGGGGTACACCGTCAACAATGGCCATTAACCCTACGCCGTGCGATTCTCCACACGTCGTGACGCGGAACAACTGTCCGATACTATTGCCTGCCATGTTCAACGACTCCTTTATGCTTGAACAGATTGAATAAATAAATCACGGAATTGGCGGCATTGCGCTGCTGTGAGTGCAAAGATTCCGGTACCGCCTTTTTGGAATTGTAACCAGTAGAAATCAACGGTATTGAAGTTTTGACGCATTGCCCATTCAGAGTTGCCCACTTCAATGACGATTAAACCATCTTCAGTTAAGTAATCTGCAGCTTGCGCCAACATTTTACGTACTAAATCTAAACCGTCTTGACCTGCTGCAAGTGCAAGCTCTGGTTCATGATGGAATTCATCTGGTAAATCTGCCATGTCTTCTGCGTCCACGTATGGTGGATTGGATACGATTAAATCGTATTGATTTTCGGCAGGAATTTTGGCAAATAAATCTGACTCAAGTAACGCCACTTGATATTGTTTGTTGTGATGCTCAGCGTTAATCGATGCCACTTCTAAGGCTTCTTTAGAAATGTCTGTGGCATCTACATCCGCATCAGGGAAGGCATAGGCCAATGCAATTGCAATACAGCCTGAACCTGTACACATATCTAAAATACGCTGCGGGGTTTTTGGTGTTGGGTTTTCTGGCAGATTATTCACTGCAGCACCCATTTGACCATTTTCGCCCAAGCAATAAGGTGCAAAACGGTTTTCAATCAATTCCGCAATCGGTGAACGTGGAATCAGTACACGCTCATCGACATAGAATGGCTTACCGTAGAAATACGATAAGTTCAGTAAGTATGACGTTGGGATTTTATCGTTAATACGACGCTCAAGTAAGCTTAATACTTCTGCTTTTTCGCTCGGGAGTAATTTCGAATCTAAAATTTCAGCATCTGCATTCCAATCAAGAGACAAGGTTTGCAACACTAAAGCTGAGCTTTCAGCAAAATAATCTTCTGTACCTTGACCTAAATGGGCATCGTATTGACGTAGTGCTGTCACACCAAAACGAATAAAATCGCGAATGGTGACAAGGTTTTCAGCGGCTTCCTGCAAGTGTTCAGGGCTAATAGTCGGGCGATCCACTAAAGGCATCTCCAAGGTCAAATTAAAACGTCTTATCATACCTTGTTTTAGCAGCTTTTTCGCCCACATCATAAGAAAAATTAGCCGAATATACACGGTTTTTCTGGCCATAATCCTGGCAAATTTTGCAGCTTAAACCAAGCTCATACACCTCGCGCTGCACAACATACAGCGTTTGCATTTTCAACAGCTTAAATTGCGCTATTTTCAGCTCAAATTGTAAAATATTTGAGATTCAATCCTTTAAGTCGCTATAGCATTTTGTCTGCTGTGCTTATGCACAAAAACTGCAGCAAACACAAAAAAACTGCTTTATTTTGAATTTAGATATACAACAACAGCAGATAACAATGAAATCCTTACGCTTAGGCTGGCCATTTTTCAGCACATCTTCAACTTTGTCTCAAGCATCGATCAACGCTCTTCACGATGCCCGAATGTGTATGTGGATTTTTCTTTAATTCCATCTCTTCACTTTCAAAATTACGAGGCATCTTATGAGCAAGTTCAAGGCTTTAGGCTTAAGTTTAATCAGCACCATTTTCTTCAGTGCCTGCAGCACAGCAACTGATCCTGCACACACGCGCAAAGATACAGCCGATGCAGCACCGAATACATTGGTGATTGGCTATCAAAAATCATCGATCAACTCGATCGCGCTCAAAGCAGATCCAACGCTACTCAAACAGTATTTTCCACACACCCACATTGAATGGAAAGAGTTTCCTGCAGGCCCACAACTGCTTGAGGCATTATCGGTCGGTTCAGTTGATTTTGGCTCGGTGGGCAACACCCCACCCTTGTTCGCACAGTCGGGTAATAAACAGTTAAGCTATGTGGCGTATGAAAAGTCACATCCGGAAAGTTTGGCCTTATTGGTGAATAACACAAGTTCAATTCAGCAACTTAAAGACCTAAAAGGTAAACGTATTGCGCTACAACGTGGTTCCAATGCCCATGATTTATTAGATAAAATTTTACAAAAAGCGGGACTCAGTTGGTCAGAGATTCAGCCCATTTGGCTTGCCCCTGCGGATGCACGTGCCGCTTTTGACAAACAAACCGTGGATGCATGGCTAATTTGGGAACCCTTCCAATCAGTTGCGCTCCAAACAGGTCATGCACGGGTACTCACTGATGCACAGCCTTTTGAACAAGGCTATAGTTTTGTCATTGCCAATCCTGAATTTGTCGCACAACACCCACAAGCCGTCACGCAGTATATTCAAGCCGCTAATGCTGCAGCAACATGGGTGGTTGAGCACCATGACCAAGCCATCAATCTGTACAGTCAAGCGATTGGCGTGAGTCCTGAGATTGCAGACATTGTGTTAAAAAAACGTTATCAGCCGTCTTTATTGGCCACATTAACCCCAAATGTGGTGGCTGCACAGCAACGTATTGCCGACCGCTTTAGCGCAGAACAGTTGATTCCGCAGCAGATTGAGGTCAGCAAATTTGTCTATGCTCCATAGACGCCTACTCAAGCAGCCACACGGCTGCTTGATTTTTTTAATTTAACCCCGATATATAGACTGTTTTGTTTTCTGCGATCTGTCTTTATGAGTTATAAACACAACAACTTGATGGCCATGCGTCAGCAATATTGGCGCGACCTTTCAGCACGCACACAACAAGAAAAGTACTATATGCAGCAACTGTTGCAGCATTATCAAGTCTATAAAACACCCTCCTTATTGGATGTACAGCATCTATTTTTCCATTTACCGAGTCTTATTATTGTCAAGGGCTATGCGTTAGGCTTTTGCCATCCTGATGTATTGGACATGATGTGTGCTTTTATTGAAGACAATCGAGTCGCTCTAGCACAAAAAGCGGATCTTAAAATTCAATTTCGCTAATGCGCAAAAAAGCATAATACCCTTGCTCCACTTGGTTTGCTTAGG
>CAVBYE010000080.1:0-11419 GCA_963599285.1 Bacteroidaceae bacterium
AAAAAAGCCCCGTTATTACGGGGCAGCTTAGATTATTTTTTAGCTTTGACTTTACGCAATAAACGGCGTTTGGCTGCTTGCTCTGCAGCTAAAGCATCTAAAGCCTCTTGCAGCTCATCATCACTAAAGGTGGTGATGTGTTGCAGCATATGTAAAGTTTCATCATCCAAGATTAAATGGGCATACTTGGCCACATTACTCAGTTGCTCGCCATACATAATGGCCCCGCCTTCAAGTTGAATATAGCCCTGTTTGGTTAACTCTTTAATAAAACTTTGGAACAGGGCTTTATCGAAGAATTCAGGTGAATTAAATTCATATAACACCGACAAACGTTGTCCCACCAAATGACTCAGTTCTTCAACTTGACGAGCAGAAATATTGCCTGAACCACGTTGGGTGATCAGGGCAAGGGTCATGTAATAGCGTTCGAGACTCTGCATCACAGGTGCAGCTAAAATTTGCAGTTGATTATGCTGCTCGCTATTGAGGGCCGGTGAAATCAAATTCTCACCATCCGCCAAAATAAGCTGATGATCAACCAAAGCTTGGGTATAGCGACCAATTGCATGGGTCAGTTCACGCTCAGTCTGCCATTTTAAAAATAGCTCAGCTTTTAAGAATGGATACAGGGTCTGAATCACATTAACCAAATCACGGCGCTGAATCTGCCCATTGTGTTCGACCAAAGCCGCAATAAGCGAAGGCAAGGTAAAGGCATGCACAATATTATTACGGAAGTAGGTCAGTAAGACGGCTTGATCATCTGCAATGGCAATAATATCGCCCAATACATGCTCAATCCGTTTAATTAATTTAAGCTTTAAACCATAGGCAATAATTTCACGGCCGGACAGTGCTGTGATTTGCGCACGTTGGTCATAAGGTAAATCATTTAAGATGTCACGATAAGCATCCAATTGCTGAATACACATGTTTTCATCTAAGGTGTGCTTGGGCGTACCCAATAAAATAAGCGATAGCAGTGATACAGGGTTAATCACCACTGCGCGGTTAATGTTTTCTAAAATGGCATGGGCTGAGCTAGTGATGGCTGCAGAGACATTGTCAGGTACTGGATCATCATTTTTAGCAATTCGGACATCTTCAGCATCGTGTTGCTTTAACATGTCATTTAAAAATACCGGCTCACCAAAGTTCACATGCACTTTGCCAAAAATACGTTCAATTTTGCGCAAAGTTTGGAAAATACCTTTAATCGATTCCGCTTCTTTCGGCTTACCTTGCATTTCGCCTACATAGGTTGAGCCTTCCATTAGCCGCTCATAGCCAATATAGGTGGGTACAAAGGCAATCGGTTTAGCAGGGCCACGTAAATGCCCATGTACCGTCATAGCCAGCATACCGGTTTTAGGCGGCAAAAGACGCCCTGTACGCGAGCGCCCTCCTTCAATAAAGTATTCTAAAGGCGTGTTACGCGACAAAATACTAAATAAATATTCTTTAAAGACCGCAGTATATAATCCATTTCCACGGAAGCTACGACGAATAAAGAACGCCCCGCCACCTCTTAACAGCTGTCCCACAAAGGGCATATTGAGATTATCGCCAGCAGCAATATACGGTACACGTAAACCACGTTTAAAAATCACATACGACAGCAACAAATAATCGATATGACTGCGGTGGCAGGGGGTATAAATAATTTCGTAGTCTTTGGCCAATTCACGTACAGTACTAAAGTTATGTACCTCGACGCCATCATAGAGCTGCGTCCAAAGGCGAGTTAAGGCCTGTTCAGCAAAACGAATGGTTGAGTAGGAATAGTCTGAGATAATCTCATTTAAATACCCCACAGCACGCTGTTCCGCGTCAAGCAAGCTGATTTTACTGCGTGTACTCTCACGGCGAATCGCCTCTTGTAAATCCGCAGACTTAATTAAGCTATGCATGACATTGCGTCGGTCAGACAAATCCGGGCCCAACACCACTTCACGTTCGGCATCCAAATAATTATTCAGATCATTGACGATGTAGGTCACGGGTGACAAATTCGGATGGGTCGTAGTGGCATAGTCAACCAAGGCACGTAGCGAACGTGGTGGATGGAACTCCAAAAAGGTTTCGTTACCGTGTAAGCCAATATTAATCAGTTGTTTTAAACGACTCGGCTGTGCCCATGTATCTGTGAGCAACAGTTTGAGCCATGAGTCTTCATTTTCCGGCGCACGGCCCCAGAGTACCGTCACTGGAATCAGTTCAATATCTAAATCAGGATGTTGCTGGAGTAATTCGACCAAACGCAATAAGCGCGGTGGAAATGCATGTTGTTTGGGGTTGAGAAGCTCATGTTCGGGTTGATGCTGTAGAAAAATAACCGAGGTTTTTTCCTGAACTGGCCCAACCGCCAAAGGGTTAAGCGCGGGGGGGAGGCCTAAGCGCCGTGTTTCAGCATCAAGGAGTAGGGCATTACTACGTGAATAATTTTGCAACACATAGCAACTGATTTTGCCTGTCTGATCCGGTGTTGGGAGTGGTACTTCGCCTAACACACGTGGATTCACCACGAAGTCCAAGAGTTTACTTGAAACCTGACGATAAATTTGACCAAAGCCACGTTTGGGCATACACACTCCTTGTTGGTAGTCAGCTGTACAGACAAAAGCCAATTGTAAACATAAAATGCTGATTGTTTGAACAAAGTGTTAAAAATTTGTCCGTTTTTAAACGAAAAAACGCTGCTGCGCTAGTGAGAGGTGGACTAAAAGCCACTCAAGCCTGAGCTAAAATATGGCAAAATAGTCCTTCAAGCTGCACGAATGGCAGCGTAGAACAGGTAGAGTTTGCTGATGAATCTATTGACCCAAGAATTAGTCGAATTACTAAGTCTTGAAAAACTTGAAGAAAATATTTTTCGTGGCCAAAGCCGCAATTTAGTCGGCAAACGTGTCTTTGGTGGCCAAGTGCTTGGTCAAGCTTTACGTGCTGCATCTTATACCACCGACCGTCCTGCACATTCTTTACATGCTTATTTCTTATTTGGTGGGGATGTGAAGGCACCCATTATTTATGAGGTTGATCGTATTCGTGATGGCAAAAGTTTTGTGAGCCGCCAAGTGCGTGCGATTCAACATGGCCGCACGATTTTTATGTGCATGGTGTCATTCACCCAGCCAGAAGAGGGCTTGAATTACCAAGTTGAGCCACCTGAATATCCTGCCGTCGACAGCTTAAAGTCTGAACAAGAGCTTAAGCAAGGCTTCATTGAATTTGTGCCTGAAAATGTACGTGCCAGCTTTATGCGTGAGCGTCATATTGAAATTCGTCCTGCGGTGGATGTGGGCAATATTTTCCACCCACAACCTGAAGCACCTGTCTATGCCCATTATATTCGTACCCATGATGCTTTAGCAGCCAATGTTGATGAGGTGTCCTTACACCAAGCGATTGCCGCGTTTTATTCTGACTTCACCTTAATGACCACAGCGCTACGTCCACACGGTTTAAGTTATTTATCTCCAAACTTACAGTGTGCCAGCATTGACCATGCCATGTATTTCCATAAACCTTTCCGTGTAGATGATTGGATGCTTTATGACATGGATGCCACTGTCAGCACCAGTTCACGCGGATTAAACTTTGGCCGTATGTGGCAAAATGGTGAATTGGTCTGTAGTACCACCCAAGAAGGCCTCATTCGCTTGCGCGAGATCGAAATACAATAAAAAAAGCCGACATCATGTCGGCTTTTTTTATACTCACAGCTACTTATGCATGGCAATGCACAGCTTTTTTGTCGTGACTGTGGCAGCCTGCCTTAGCTTTACCTGTATTAGAGTGAGCAAAGACTTGGTTTACGCTCAATAGACATACTGCGGCAATCAATAATGTTTTCATAATTTAAACTCTGGATAATGCAACTTGAATAGAATGATTTTTATATGCAATTTTAAGACCATAAAGGCTTAAAAAGCGTTTAAAAATAACACGATTTTTCAAGTTTTTTACAAAAAAATCAGTCGCATTGCCCATATCTGCATGGCATAGTGCCTAATCATGCTTAATCTTTTATCAAAATTTATGCACTTAAATACTCAGATTTTAGTGGCCGCTATTTTAGGGCTGGGGTTTGGCTACGTCTTGAATTTTATGCCCGAGAGTGGCTTTTTTGAGGCGTCCTTATATGGCTTAAGTTTAGCCAGTAGCATTTTTATTGGCTTATTAAAAATGCTTTTAATTCCGCTGATCTTTAGTTCAATTGTGGTGGGGGTGTCCAATCTACAAGCCGGTGGTCAATTTGGCCGCGTTTGGAAAATTACCGTCATGTGCTGTGTGACCACCACCACCTTAGCACTGATCCTTGGCTTAGCATGTGCACATCTGTTTGGCGTGGGTAAGGGTGTGGATATTGCCATGTTCCAAGATGCCATGACGCAGCATCAAAGCCCAGATACCTTAACGCCAGGTTCATTCTTTACCAACTTCATTCAAAATACCTTAATTAATCCGTTTAAGGCCTTTAGTGACGGCAATGTATTGGCAGTGGTGCTGTTTGCATTATTACTGGGGATTGCACTGGTCAAGGGGGGTGAGCGTTTCCAAAGTATTCGTCAACTGAGCCAACAGTTTTTTGATGTCATGATGATGATGATTGGTTGGGTAATGAAACTGGCACCTTTGGGTATTTTCGCGCTATTGGCCAAATTGGTGGCCACTGAAGATATCTCTGTACTCAGCCGCTTGGCCGAGTTTGCCGTCGTCGTCACGGGGACCACCATTTTTCATGGTGCAGTGGTCTTACCTTTACTGCTGTGGATCTTTGGCAAAATGGATCCGATCACATTCTTTAAAGGCACACGTACTGCATTGATCACTGCATTTGCCACCAGTTCAAGTTCAGCGACGATGCCATTGTCGATGCAATGTGCACAGCAAAACCTCAATGTGCGCCCGCAAATTGCTGGCTTTGTCATTCCACTAGGTACCCAGCTGAATATGGATGGCACGGCCTTGTATGAAGCCGCAGCGGCATTATTTATTGCCAATTTGATGGGCTTAGATTTAACGCTCGGGCAACAGCTGATTGTCTGTGCGACTGCCATGATTGCATCTTTAGGCGCACCAGGTATTCCAAGTGCCGGTATGGTCACCATGATTATGGTGTTACAGTCAGTGGGGCTACCTGCTGAAGCGATCGCTATTCTGCTGCCGATTGACCGTTTACTCGATACAGTCCGTACCGTGGTGAATGTCCAAGGCGATATGATGATCAGTGTTGTGGTTGATCGTCATACCCGTGAGCCTGAAGCAGCTTAAAGCTGCTTCAAGTCGCCATTAAGCCGGTTGGTATAAGGTGTATAAGTGATGTTCTTCCTGATGAATACGCTGCGCTAAGACTTCACCGACCGCCTGATATTCTTCAATGAAGGCGGTTACATTCAGATCATTAATCTCTTGAATCTGCCATTTTTTAATAAAACGTACCACCGCCGAAGAGATGTGATTCATCTCTTTACGGTAGGCTTTAATCATCTCTAACTGCTCAGGCTCAGTCCTAAAAGATTGTTCTAAATAACAATAAAAATGCAGATTCTCTTGCATAATATGCAGATTAAATTTGCTTTTTAATTGCTCAAGTGCTTGTGCAATTTGTGAATAATGGCGGTGTTGAATCAGCTGTTGAAAAGAACCATACAAATTCACCAACTCCACATGGTCTTGTGTCAGATTCGGAATCAATTGCTCAGAATAACGGATCCGTCCTTCGCTATATTCATCCTGTTCTACCTCTGTCGCTTTTGGCGCCGTTTGTACCTGTGGTTGTGCTTTCCCCAAAGCGGTTGTATTGGTTTGCCCCAGTTTCAATAATTTTTGCAAAAATTGCAGGATATTTTTAAACATAAACTTGTTCATACTGTTATGTGATTTTTTGACAAAATATACACAAAAAAAATTACTGTCTAATGCTTTTTTTGTTTAAAATTTAAGTGCTTAATTAGTGAGCTGATTTATGTATTTAATTTAATATAAAACAATAACTTATATTAATAAATCAGAGTAAAAAGATTGGATTTTTGTCATTTTGAGACCTAGGTTTTGGCTTTGTTTAAATATGTGAATAAGGTATAAAATTTAAACAAAAATGTGACATAAAAAAAGCCGCATTCATGCGGCTTTTTCTGGACTGTATGATTACTTTTGCTCTGGTGTCTCATCAGAGTAAAAAGATTGGATTTTTATCATTTTGAGACCTAGGTTTTGGCTTTGTTTAAATATGTGAATAAGGTATAAAATTTAAACAAAAATGTGACATAAAAAAAGCCGCATTCATGCGGCTTTTTCTGGACTGTATGATTACTTTTGCTCTGGTGTCTCATCTTGTTCAGAGACATCAAAATCATCTTCAGCATCATCTTCAAGGTCATCTAAAGAGGCTTCAGGAATTGTCGCAAGGTCAAATTCTTGCGCTTGTTCTAAAGTAAAGTTCAAGCGACCACCCATGACACTCGCAAGCTCTTCTAAACCTTGTTTATTTAAAGAAGAGAACAGCTGAATAGAGAAATCAAGTTTCATCTTTTTCAGGCGCGCTTTGACTTCTTGGAGTGCCTTAGATGCAGGGCCACGATTTAATTTATCTGACTTGGTTAACAATACATGCACAAATAAATGACGTGAATAAGCCCATTCCAACATCATGACATCAAAGTGTTGTAAAGGATGGCGAATGTCCATTAACAGCACCAAACCTTGTAAACTTTTACGATGAATGAGGTAGTTTTCTAATTCTTTTTGCCAAACCAATTTCATGGCTTCAGGTACAGCCGCATACCCATAACCCGGTAAATCCACCAACCGTTGATCAGGATTACCAAGGCTAAAGAAGTTAATCATTTGGGTACGACCAGGGCGCTTAGAGGCACGTGCCAATTGCTTTTGGTTGGTTAAAGCATTAATTGCGCTCGATTTCCCCGCATTTGAACGACCTGCGAAAGCCACTTCATAGCCGGTGTCTTCCACACAAAGATTCAGTTTGGGTGCACTCATTAAAAATTCAGCTTTACGCAACCAATTGAGTGAGCGTACCGCATATTCAGTAAGTGCTGGATCAGTCTTTTTTTCATAACTAATCTTTTGCTTTGGCGCATGGGCAGTTTTACTGTTTTTAGATTTTCCGCGGCTGTGGTGCATAACTGAACTTCAATAAATAACTCTACAAGCATGCATTATAAAGCAAGTCATTCAGGCAAGCGAATGTTAAAGCGAAAGCAGCTGAATCGGCAGCGGTTGGGCAGCTTTGGAATTCATGCCAAGCACATCGGCAACGGTATGTTGATTGAGCTGGGTATAAAATTGCGCTAGAGCGTGCTGTAAAATGCCTTTAAGGCCACATTGCGGCAACAAGCGACACGGTTCGGGGCGAGTGCAATTGACCAAATTGCTATCTTGTTCTAGTACATTAATCACGTCGCCCAATCTCAGTGACAAAATAGATGGGTCTAAACGTATACCCCCACTGCGACCACGTAACGTAATCAGCCAGCCTTGCTTGGCCATAAAATGCACCACTTTGACGAGGTGATGTTCTGAAATATTGAGATATTGTGCAATTTCAGCAATGGTATAGGGGGTATCACGGGACGGGGCAATATAAATCAAGACGCGTAGCGCATAGTCAGTAAATTTATTGAGCTGCATTGCCTAAAACAACAGGAAAAAAACAAAGCTTAAGTGTAGCGGATAAAGCCCCCTAAGGGCGCTTTATCACGCCTTTTGATCTAGGATTAAAGTGTAAAGGGTGCAGAAACTTCGACTTGATCACCCACTTGATAATGCTGCACTAAAATTTGCGCAACACAGAATTCACTTGGATTTTCTGGCACTTCAAGTAAAAGATGATATTGATTAGATTCATTCTGCAGCACTTTAAATTGCTGTGGCTGTTTAAAGTCTTGATTTGGCACTTGAACCCGTACCGAAATGAGCGCGCCATCCTGTGCGGCAACCACATCATCTTGATCAGTCGCGGTGAGCACCACATGATACTGTTCAGCCTGTTGGTCTAGGGCAGTAATATTAAACTCGCGCCAGCCGCTCCAACCGCCTTGTTGCTGATTTAAGGCTGCATATTTGGCTTGTTCAGCTGCAATCAACAGATCAGCCAACTGTAAATAAGCCACTTTCCATGCTGCAATCAGTTCATCTTGCATACTCACCTTAAGCACTTCACTAATCGACAGCAATAATTGTTCACCGACAATCGCATACTGATCTGGTTGAATATTTAAGCTGACGTGCTTAGTGGTAATACGCTCAACCGCTTGAGCTAACACGCTCGGGTTGTCGATATTTGAGGCATAGGCCAATACAGCAGCAGCCAAAGCACGCGGCTGCATGCCATTGTTTTGATGATCTAGATTAAAGGTATTTTTAAGTTCAGGATAAGCATTCAGCATACGTTGATAAAAATAACTGGTCAGTGCCACCCCATTTTCACGTAACACAGGCACAGTGGCTTTAATGAGTTCGAGTTGCTGTGGAGTCATTGCAAAATCCATGAAACATAAAAGATGTATTTAAAATACATCTTTTATGAGGTCACTGACAATAAATCCATATAAAAAATATGGAATAATTTTTTCGCTGTTCTCAATGCAAAGCATTTAAGCTGCATCAAGTACTTTAAGGGCTTGGGCGATATCTTCAATTAGGTCTTGTGCATCTTCGAGCCCAATACAAAAACGAACCAAATAGCCGGACTGTAGGTGGCTATGCTGTAGTGTACGCATTTGTTTAAGGTCATAGAGCATCACGAGGCTAACAGGCCCACCCCAACTGAAGCCCAATTTAAATAATGTCAAGGCATCGCAGAATTTACGGATGTCCGCAAGCGAATAATGCGCAGCAAAAACGACACTGACTAAGCCTGCGCTGTGTCCATCTTGACACACTTCTTGCCAGTAGCCATGACCTGCGGCATCAGGGTCAGCAGGATGAAGCACTTGTACACATTGGTGTTGCTGTTTAAGCCATGTCATCAAGCTTAAGGCAGTGTTGGATTGTTGCTGATAGCGAATGCGCATCGAAGCCAAGCTACGTTGAACTTGTGCCACATCATCGCCCGACACAGCAATACCTTGTAGGGCATGCATACGAAACAGTTGATGATGTAGCGCTTGGTCGCGGGTCACCACAGAGCCCATCAGAATATCGCCACCGCCACTTGGATATTTGGTGAGTGCATGTACAGTCAGATCCACACTGAGATGCTCAGCACCAAAATCAAAAGCATTAAACGCAAGACCTGCCCCCCACGTATTATCTAATGCAGTCAGTACGTGATGAGCTTGGGCTTTTTTGACTAAACCGGTTAAATCGGGAAATTCTAAAGTGACAGAACCTGCAGCTTCGAGCCAAATCAGTTTGGCTTTTTCACTTGGCCTAAAAGTAGATACATCAATCGGATTATAGACGTTGACAGTAATGCCATAACGCGTTTCTAAATTACGTAAATGCTCCATATTTGGGCCATAAATATTGTCTGCCACCCACACTTCATCACCAGCGCTTAAAAAGCATGAATTGACCAAATTAATGGCAGATAAACCACTGGGTGCCAATAAATGATAGCGTCCACCTTCAAGCTGGGCGATGTTATCGCCAAGGGTAAATGTGGTGGGGGTACCGTGTGTACCATAACTATAGTCATAGTCATCGGTCCAATGGCGATTAAATAGTGCATCAGTGTTGTTAAAAATAATGGTCGATGCACGATAGAGGGGAGGTTGCACGGTCGAAATGTATTGTGGGGCCTGTCGTGGTGCATGAATTAATTCGGTTTGGGGATTCTTTTTCATATGGAGGTTTAAGGCTTGGTTAAATATAGGAATCAGCTTAAGAGAAAGCTATTGATTGCGCTAGATAAAGTCAAAAAATTATAAAAAATGTACGTCGTGAGCAAAGTTGGCGTTATTTTTGCAAAAACCACTATTCCATGAGGGAGCAATAACAATAGGCTTAAGCACAATGAGCACAGAATTAAAAGTACATTATTTTCAGCATATTGCTGGTGAGGGCTTTGGCAGCTGCCATGAGTACCTAAAACAAAAAAATGCCAAGATTACCGCCACAGAGTTTTTTGCCTTACCTGTCGATCGTCCACTTGATCTTGAAGCACTCCCTGATGTGCATGAGGTTGACTTACTGATCATTATGGGCGGCACCATGAGCGTTAATGATGAGGCCAATTACCCGTGGCTAAAAATAGAGAAACGTTGGTTACGGCGCTATTTGGCTTTAGGTAAACCTGCCATTGGCCTATGTTTAGGTGGGCAACTGATTGCCAATGCCTTAGGTGCAGCAGTCAGCCGTAATAAACAGCAGGAGTTGGGTTGGCATATGATTCACAAAGTAGAAGGTGTACCCAAAGCATGCTTTGAACTCCCCAAAGCGTTTGAAGTGTTGCAATGGCACAGTGAAACCTTTGAAATTCCCAAAGGCGCAATCTTGTTGGCAGAAAATGCCACTTGCCGCAATCAGATGTATCAAATTGGTGAAAATGTTTTAGGTTTTCAATTTCATCCCGAAATTACACCGGAAGTATTGGAATTATTTCTAGAAAATACTGAAGAAGTCTCGATTTTTAATGGGCCATATGTACACGATGTAAATACGTTGATTAAATCGCCAAAAAACAAATTTATTCAAGGAAATCAAATACTAAATAACGCTATTGATTATGTTTTGAGGAAAAGTGCCTAGTGGCTGCTGTTTAAACAATCGAACAACAAAATATATGGAAAAAACAACCAAAAGGGCAAAAAGGGATTTGCTTATGCATTAAACAATAGCTATAATGGGCGACCCTTTAATGAAAGGGGGTTAACTGCGAATAAAGTGGTTAACATCGTGACAGTCGCGGCATCGATCGTGACCTTAGTGATTTTCACTGCTCTTGACACTTGCTCCTATTTAGTGGGGTGGGGTGCGTCATGAGTGATTCTTTATATATTTGGCTTGGAGTTAACTGGTATGTCTAACCAGAGAATTCGTATCCGTCTTAAGTCTTTTGATCACCGTCTAATTGATCAATCAGCTCAAGAAATCGTAGAAACTGCAAAACGTACTGGCGCACAAGTTTGTGGTCCAATCCCGATGCCTACTCGCATCGAACGTTTTAACGTTTTAACATCACCACACGTAAACAAAGATGCACGTGACCAGTACGAAATCCGTACTTACAAACGTTTGATCGACATCGTTCAACCTACAGACAAAACTGTAGACGCGTTGATGAAGTTAGATCTTGCAGCTGGTGTTGATGTTCAGATCGCATTGGGTTAAGACTTTCGGTTAATTAACGCTCTAAGTTAATTAGGCCGCTTTTTTAGAGGTTTATGCACATGGCTATTGGTTTAGTCGGTCGCAAGTGCGGTATGACCCGTATCTTTACAGATGCTGG
>CAVBYE010000081.1:0-10976 GCA_963599285.1 Bacteroidaceae bacterium
GGGTCTAGGCGGTCAATATAGCCCTGCAGAACACTATTTTGTACAGGCCGGTCTAAAATACTTCTGGCTAGGGGATGCACAGGCACAAACAGGTGGTGCAGTAAAAGCCGACTTTAGCGACAACAATGCATTCGGCTATGGCATGAAAATCGGTTATCGTTTCTAAGCCTGAGTACTAAAAGAGCCATTGATTGGCTCTTTTTTTATGCTTGTTGCACTTAGCTGCTGTGTTGGCAGGCTTGCAGGTACATGCAGAATTTTGACCCTGTAGTCAAAATAGAGTATTTGCTCTTTTTGTTCTTTTTGAGTTATGTTAGTGCTAAAGAATGACATACGCTCTCGTATCTCTTTTCATAAAAATTAAAATCGATGCGCAACAGACGCAATATTCTAGGATGGAATATAATGAAACTCACTCAATTGGGCAGCGCTATGCTGTTTGCATGTTTACCTCTGACCACTTTTGCCGCAGCACTCGATCGCTCAGGTCAATCGATGCAGCCATTTTTCCAACCCGGCAATTACTTTGAAGCAGGCATTAGTGTGCTTGACCCCAATGTGTCTGGGGTCGACAATCAAGGCACGCGCACGGGCGATATGGCCGATGACTATTATTTTATAAATGCCGCTATTAAAGCACAGCTCACCGACCGGATCTCTTTTGGCTTACTCTATGACCAACCTTATGGCGCGGCCGTGACTTATAGCGGAGAAAATGCCTTTGTGGCTGGCCCCAATGATTCGCTACTGCCTAAACCAATGACAGATGCCATCATTGCTCAGCGCATGCCACAGTTATTAGACCAAGCTGCCGAGAAACTACTCGGCCCGGGTAAAACCTTTGATGATGTTGCACCGCAGCTGCAAAACTTTGTTCGACGTCAAGTCGAACGTGAAGCCAATGCCGGTGTAGACAAGGTCAATCAATATCTAAATGACAATGTCACAGGTGGCACCACGGTGGATGTCAACACACAAAACTTAGCTTTTGTATTTGGCTATCAACCTACCAAAAATTGGAATCTGTATGCTGGTGGTGTGTATCAAACGGTGAAAGGTGATGTGGCACTGCGTGGCACCACGTATTCGCTCTACAATGGCTATGAAGCTGATATTGCTGAAAACCATGCTGCAGGTTGGTTGGCGGGAATTGCCTACGAAATTCCTGAAATTGCGTTAAAAGTGTCTGCAACTTATCGTTCTGAAATTGAACACAGTACCCATATTAAAGAAAATATCACGATGCTGATGCCCGCAGCAGCATTGTTGGGTTTAGAAGAACAAGCCTTGGCCATTCAAAACTCTAAAGCCAAAACCAAAATTACCACACCACAATCGGTTAACCTTGATTTCCAATCCGGCATTATGGCCGACACCATCCTATTTGGTAATGTACGCTGGGTGGAATGGTCAAACTATTCGATTCAACCGCATCAATTTGGTCAGTTGTCACAAATTATTGGTAATCTCGGTTTAGTAGATAAACCTAATGGCTTTAACTTAGTCGATTATTCTGAAGATCAATGGTCGGCAAACTTAGGTCTAGGACGCATGTTTAATCCTAAATGGAGTGGCACGCTGTCTGTTGGTTGGGACTCTGGTGCAGGCAATCCTGCGCCAACACTTGGACCAACCGAAGGCTTCTGGAACGTTGGCGTAGGAGCACGTTTTACGCCGCAACCGGGCAGTGAAATTTCGGTGGGCGCAAAATACTTATGGCTTGGTGATGCACGTGCCCATACCGGTGCCCATACCCCAGCCGGCAATTTCACAGACAATGATGCAATTGCCTATGGTCTAAAAATCGCGCAACGTTTCTAAGTACAGTGCCATATTAAAAAAAGGCGCACACAGCGCCTTTTTTAATGTGGTGATTAGTTTGGAATATCACGTACTGATGCTTCACGAATCGCTTGTTTTAACGCTTCGTAGCCATGAATGGCTGGGAACTGCGGGAATTCTGCAATCACGTTGTCTGGCGCATCAAATAAGAAACCACGATCTGCTTCACCGAGCATCGTGGTATCGTTATATGAGTCACCCGCAGCAATCACGCGGAAGTTTAAACCATGTAAGGCTTGAACGGCTTTACGTTTTTGATCAGGCTGACGTAATTTGTAGGCTGTAATCATGCCGTTTTCATCTGTCTCAAGTTTATGACAGAAAATGGTTGGCCAACCCAATTGCTTCATTAAAGGATGAGCAAACTCATAGAAGGTGTCAGACAAAATGATCAGTTGGAAATGTGTACGTACCCATTCTACAAACTCTTTTGCACCTTCAAATGGTCCCATCTCAGCAATCACAGCTTGAATGTCATTGAGACCTAAGCCATGTTCTTTTAAGATGTTTAAACGCTGTGTCATGAGCACATCGTAATCTGGAATATCACGTGTGGTGGCTTCGAGTTCTTTAATGCCGGTTTTTTTGGCAAAGTTAATCCAAATTTCTGGAACCAATACACCTTCAAGGTCTAAACAGACGATTTCCATGGTTTCTCCCAAATCCCAATGAAAA
The DNA here is from genome assembly GCA_963599285.1 of Bacteroidaceae bacterium. Taxonomy (GTDB): domain Bacteria; phylum Pseudomonadota; class Gammaproteobacteria; order Pseudomonadales; family Moraxellaceae; genus Acinetobacter. The sequence continues at coordinate 2,518 of CAVBYE010000081.1, forward strand.
AATTTGGCTTATCATAGCTGAAGTTGGGACCAAAGCGATGGGCTTTATTCATTACATTTTTTTTCATAACTAATTAATTTTTAGTGATAAGTCAGCTTTATGAATTCTATTAAAATCTTTAGGAAATTATTTAATATAGGTTGATCTCTCCAAGCCTATAGCCAGGACACACATGACCACTATCCCTACACTCGACCTGATTGATGCACTTGCGCTTGAATACGCTGAACAGTCTCCGATGGAGATTCTCAAACTTGCTTTAAACCAAAGTGGTGAAATCGCAATTTCATTCTCTGGTGCAGAAGATGTGGTACTGATTGATATGGCAGCCAACTTAGGTAAACCTTTCCGTGTGTTTAGCCTGGATACTGGCCGTCTTCACCCTGAGACGTACCAATTCTTAGATACTGTGCGTAAGCACTACAAAATTGACATCGAAGTCTGTTTCCCTGAAGTAGATGCCGTACAGAAATTAGTGACAGAAAAAGGGTTCTTTAGTTTCTATCAAGATGACCATAAGGAATGTTGTGGCATTCGTAAGGTACAACCGTTACGTAAAAAATTGGCTGGCTTAGATGGATGGATTACCGGCCAACGCAAAGACCAAAGCCCGGGCACACGTAATGAAATTCCCGTGATCCAACACGATGTCGGCTTCTCAGGTGAAGGCAAGCAGTTGATTAAATACAATCCGCTTGCCAATTGGTCAAGCAGTGATGTGTGGAACTACATTCGTTTAATGGAAGTGCCTTATAATCCATTACATAACCGTGGTTTTATTTCCATTGGCTGTGAACCGTGTACTCGACCTGTTTTACCTAACCAACATGAGCGTGAAGGTCGTTGGTGGTGGGAAGAAGCAACCCATAAAGAATGCGGTTTGCATGCAGGTAACTTGAAGTAATTATTAAGTTTAGGTAAAAAAAAACCACTGATTTAAAAGTGGTTTTTTTATTTTTATTAGACATTCCATTTCAGATCATTAATTCATATAATACCATAATACAAATAAACCAATTGAGCTGCGACACGTCAGTACGCAAGCTGTCATAAAAAGAGCAACAATAAGAGGTAAATGAAGGATTATGCGCCCACTTCACCCCATTGATGTGTTATTTCTATCCTTAGAAAAACGCCAACAACCCATGCATGTTGCCGGTCTGTTCTTATTTCAATTACCTGAAAATGCCTCTGCCACCTTTATTCAAGACCTTGTCAATGACATTCGTCGCAATAAAAACATTCCTATTCCACCATTTAATCAAAAACTTAATGGCTTGTTCTGGGACGACGATCCGCTATTTGATTTAGATCATCATTTTCGCCATATTGCCTTGCCTCATCCGGGCCGCATACGAGAATTGCTGACCTATATTTCCCAAGAACATAGCAGCTTAATTGATCGCGCCAAACCGCTGTGGACCTGTCATATTATTGAAGGCATCGAAGGCAATCGTTTTGCCATGTACTTTAAAATCCACCATGCCATGATTGATGGTGTAGCCGGTATGCGCTTACTGGAAAAATCATTTTCAACTGACCCCAACACCAAAGGCATTGTTGCACCTTGGTACGTAGAAAATCGCCGTGCCAAACGCTTAAAACACCCCCCTACCAATAAGCTGCAAAAATGGACACAAACCTTAAAAAACCAAATGCATGCAACACCTTGTGTGCTACGCGAATTGTCCAATGCCTTACACGATAAAAAGAATCATCATCCCGACTATGTTTCAAGCTTCCAAGCCCCTTGCAGTATTTTAAATCAGCGGGTCAGCTCTTCACGGCGCTTTGCGGCACAGTCCTTTGACTTTAATCGCTTCCGCCGCATTGCCAAGGCCTTAAACGTCACCATTAATGATGTGATTTTAGCGATTTGTTCAGGGGCACTGCGCCAATACTTACTGAGCCAAAATGCTTTACCTGCCAAACCCATGATTGCGATGGTACCTGTTTCGGTACGTAATGATGATTCAGACACCTCCAATCGCATTACCATGATTTTAGCCAATTTAGGCACTCATCATGCACAGCCTCTAGCACGCCTCAGCACCATTCGTCGCAGCATTATGAATGCCAAAGCTCGTTTTCAACGGATGAGCTCCGACCAAATTTTGGGTTATAGCGCCTGTGTTTACGGCCCTGCAGGTTTAAATATTGTTTCCGGCTTTATGCCTAAGCATCAAGCATTTAACTTGGTGATTTCTAATTTACCTGGCCCACAAGAGCCCTTGTACTGGAATGGCGCCCGTCTTGATGCCATTTACCCGGCATCTATTGTGCTTGATGGACAAGCGCTGAATATCACTATGACCAGTTATTTAAATAAATTAGAAGTGGGTTTAACTGCATGTCGTCATGCCCTACCCAAAATGCAAAACCTGCTGATTCATTTAGAAGAAGAAATTCAGTGCTTTGAAAAGATCATTCTTGATCCTGATCAAAAGCCAAATCAAGATGATGACAGTGTGGAATTTAAAGCGGTGAGTTAGTTCAATGGGCTGTGGTAGAAATTGCTAATTCAAACTCAAAAAAAGGGGCTCAATTGGGCCCCTTAATTTTTAATCATACGACATTGTTGTAGCAACTGATGACATACCGAGTGCACCATATCACTGGTAATTTTCACTTCTTTGCCCTGCTCGTCTAAAATATAACCATTATGTACCACTTTTTGTGGTTCTACATGTTGTGTTGAATGTGTCGACATTATTGCTTTATTCATACCCATCTTCTACCTCTCTTGCTCAGTCGATATTCCATGTTTTCGACCTTGGCTAACTATGTGTTTAGTATTGAGGAAGAAGTGGGCAAAAGTAAAATTTCAGTTGTAACAACTGTTTATCGATATCTTGTTACAATTTCAACTTAAAATGATATCGTATTGCTCTTGCGTGTATAAATTTTCGACTTGGAATTTAATCACGCGGCTGATGAAATGCTCAAGATCCGCGACTGCAGGTGCTTCCGCTGTGAGCAAGCGATCAATCACTGAAGGATGTGCAACCACAGTAAAGCCACTTTGTGACTCAAAGGCGCGCGCATAACGCAAAATCTCTCGAAAAATTTCGTAACAGATCGACTCTGCAGTTTTCACATAACCACGGCCCTGACAGGTCGGACACGACTCACACAACAGGTGCTCTAGAGATTCACGCGTGCGTTTACGGGTCATTTCTACCAAACCCAATTCAGACACTTGTGTGATCTTGGTTTTGGCATGATCGCCTTCAAGCGCTTTTTCAAATTGACTCATGACTGTTTCACGGTGTACCGCTTCTTGCATGTCAATGAAGTCAATAATAATAATGCCGCCCAAGTTACGCAGACGTAATTGACGTGCAATCACTTGCGTGGCTTCCATATTGGTTTTAAAGACCGTGTCTTCTAAGGTGCGCCCACCCACATAGGAGCCGGTGTTTACGTCAATGGTGGTCATGGCTTCGGTCTGATCAATCATCAGATAACCGCCCGACTTTAACGCAACACGGGTTTGCAATGCCTTTTGAATGTCTTCTTCGACACTATACAAGTCAAAAATTGGGCGCTCACCTGGATAATGCATCAACCGCTGACGCATATTCGGCACAAATTCAGTCACAAATTCTTGTAATTTGGCATGAATTTCACGTGAATCAACGTAAATTTTAGCTGTATTTTCATTGGCCAAATCGCGAATAATTCGCTGGGGTAATGGCAGCTCTTCAAAAATTAATGAAGGCACCGCCACCGTCTTTTGCTTACGCTGAATATATTCCCAAAGCTTGGCTAAATAGGCCATATCTTGGGCAATTTCTTGCTCAGCCACGCCTTCGGCAGCAGTACGTACAATCACTGAGCCAGGCAGTTTATGTTCGGACTGAATACGTTCAATAATGCTACGTAAACGATCGCGTTCTTCGTCCGATTCAATGCGCTGTGAAACACCGGTATGACTGCCATAAGGCATCATCACCAAGTAACGGGATGGAATTGACAGGTCAGTCGATAAACGTGCCCCTTTGGTGCCGAGCATATCTTTCATGACTTGCACCGTCAGAATTTGCCCCGGTTGCAACAGTTCAAATACATTCGGCGTAGGTTGATGACGGGGCCACACCATATCATTGATGTGTAAAAAGGCGGTGCGTGACAGCCCAATATCTACAAAGGCAGCTTGCATACCCGGTAATACACGTACCACTTTGCCTTTATAAATATTACCCACTAAGCCACGTTTAGCACTACGTTCAACAAATAGTTCATTGACCGTCCCATTTTCAATTAACGCCACCCGACATTCCATCGGGGTGACGTTAATTAACAATTCGTCAGACATAACAAAACCCAAAACATTATAAAAATTTTTCTACAGCGCAGATTAATTTAGTGCCTCAATCGCGCTCAATAACTGTGTTGTTTCATACAGGGGTAAACCAACGACATTGCTATAGCTGCCCTGAATTGTTGGAATATAGCGTGCTGCAATGCCTTGAATCGCATATCCTCCCGCTTTTCCGATTGGTTCACCTGTTGCCCAATATTGTTCCATATCGGTAGAACTTAAGGCTTGAAATTCAACTTCTGTGCGTACCACTATACTTGAAATTTGTTGTTTTGTACGCACACAAACACCTGAAAATACATCATGTTTTCGATTTGAAAGCATGTGCCACATGGCAAAGGCATGCGCTTTAGATTCAGGCTTACCTAAGATTTTACCGTCCACTCCAAGGCTGGTATCTGCCGCAATCACCCAAGCATCAGGATAACGCGCTATGACTGCTGCCGCTTTGGCACATGCCAAACGCGCGACATAGGCCTCGACTGTTTCTTCAGGCAGTATCGACTCATCAATGTCTGGGCTATAGACCTCAAACTCAAGTCCTAACTGTGCCAATAACTCACGACGACGCGGTGAACTCGAGGCTAAAATGAGACGTGCCATCGTTTTAAGACCCTATACAACAGTGGAAAAATAATCAGACTGCTCAGTATAGGGTAACTTTGGCGCTGCCAATCGACCGGCAAACCCAGCATCCACAGCATTGCACTGTGCGTGAGCCAATAACTCAGCAGCCCAAGCGCCATAATGAGCCATAATTGCCAAAAACTGATCCGTTGCTGATCCCGAATAAAAAAACGCGTGACATAGCAAATCAGCACAAACAGCAAGCCGTTTAAACCCAGCGGTGCGCCAACTAAGGCATCCACAAATAACCCAACACTGAAGGCAAACCAGACCCCACACCATGTCGGCTGACACACCACCCAAAATAACATCAGCAGCAGCATATACAGCGGCCGCCATTGTCCAAGTGGATATTGCAATGGATACACCACCAATACCGAAGCCACAATGATTGAGATGAAGATGGCCCAAAGCGGCTCCTGGCGGCGTGACGTGAGTTTAGTGCTGAACATCATGAGACTCCTGCACTAACACCGCCACATGATGGCCACTGCCAAGCTGCGCTGTCGGTTGAATGCCAATTTTGGCGAATTCGCCAGTATGGTCACGGCTGACTTTGTCCACCGTCCCCACGAGATACCCGGCAGGAAAATGCCCCGCTAAGCCTGAGCTATAGACCTTTTCCCCGACTTCAATATCTGCGCTGCTCGGTACATATTGCAAACTCAGTTGGGTCAGATCACCCGTACCTGAAGCAATCGCACGCATACCACTGCGTTCTAAGCGCACTGAAATCGAATGCTGACGGTCTGAGAGCAACATCACCCGACTGGTATGTGGATAAACATCAATAATTTGCCCCATAATGCCGTGATCATCCAAAATGGTTTGTCCGACGTGCAAGCCACTGTTGGCGCCTTGGTTAATCACCACAATATGACGTAGAGGGTCTACATCGGTACCAATAATTTTGGCAATTTTGAGTTGGGTGGCCGCTCGGGGTGCAGTGTCCACTAACCGCCTTAACTGCGCATTTTCTGCTGAGACTTCAGCTAAAGTTTGTAAACGAATATTGGCCTGTCGTAATTGTGCTTGCAGGGACAAATGCTCACGGCGTAATTGCTCATTGGATTGCAAACGCAGTTCAAACCAATCTTTGGAGACCACAGGGAAATGCGCAAGCGCATAAATCGGATTATAGGCCGCATACAGCACATCGCGTGCAGGTTGTACCCATTGCGGTGCGCGTAGGCTTAAGCTAAGTAAACCTACACAACACAACACGGCCAGAATTAGGGCACGTAAAGAAGGCGGCTGTCGATAAAACACATGTTTTTGCACCGCCTGACTTCCTTAACCGACAAATAACATATCATGGTTGGGATTATCGAAGAATTCCAACACCTTACCGCCACCACGGGTCACGCAGGTTAATGGCTCTTCTGCCACCAACACCGGTAAACCGGTTTCGCGGGCCAACATTTTATCTAAATTACGCAGCAACGCCCCACCACCCGTCAAGACAATCCCGCGTTCGGCAATATCAGAAGATAATTCCGGCGGGGTTTGCTCTAAGGCCATTTTGACGGCCTGCACAATACTCTGTAAAGGGTCGGCAATGGCATGAATAATTTCATCCGAACGAATCAAAATGGCACGTGGTACACCCTCAGCCAAACTACGACCGCGCACTTCAATTTCAAGTGCTGCTTCGCCTTCTTCAGCAATGGCCATACCCACTTGAGTTTTAATTTGTTCTGCTGTGGTTTCACCAATCACACAGCCATGGGCTTTGCGCACATAGTTAATGATTTGCTCATCCAATACATCACCGCCAATACGCAGTGAATCTGAATACACGCAGCCTTGTAGGGAAATAATGGCAATTTCCGTGGTTCCACCCCCAATATCAACCACCATTGAGCCACAGGCTTGCTCAACTGGCATACCTGCACCAATGGCAGCCGCCATCGGTTCTTCAATTAAACGCACATCACGTGCGCCGGCGTTATACACCGCCTCACGAATGGCACGGCGTTCAACTAGGGTCGATTTACAGGGTACACACACCACCACACGCGGTGCAGGTGGGAATAAACGACGCTCATGGACTTTTGTTATAAATTGATTGAGCATCGTTTCAGTGACTTCAAAGTCAGCAATTACCCCATCTTTCATTGGGCGAATCGCTGAAATATTGGCGGGGGTACGTCCAAGCATTTGCTTGGCATCTGAGCCCACGGCTGCCACAATTTTTTGTGAGCCACTGTGGCGAATGGCCACCACCGTCGGCTCATCTAAAATAATCCCGCGTCCCGGTGCATAAATCAAAGTGTTAGCTGTACCTAAGTCGATGGCAAGATCAGGAGAAAACAAACCAATTAGTTTTTTTAGAATCACGGATACGTTCTCGGTTAAACTTTATATGGACGCGAGTGGGAACTTTAACTAAATGTGATGAATTGAACAAGTCAATCGCTTATTATAAGCAGGATATTTTAAAATTTTTAATACTGATTAGGTGATGTGATGTCAACATCGGATGCTCAGCATTCTGCAGATTTAAATGCACAAACAGTTTCAGGGATTGCCCATCTTGCTCGTCTTTCACTTGATGAGACACAATCAGCTGAATACGCTCAAAGCTTAAATAAAATTTTAGGCATGATGGACACGCTCAAAGAAATCAATACCGACGGTGTTGAACCACTGAAAAGCCCATTTGATAACCCACAACCACTACGTGCCGACGTGGTGTCTGAAAGCAATCATCGTGATGAATATCAAGCGGTTGCACCAAGCGTACAAGAAGGTTTATACCTTGTACCACGCGTTATTGAATGATTATTTTCATTTCAACCTGTTTAAATTTTAAATTAAGAATTTTCTCTCATGACTGATTTACATCGCTTATCTGTTCGTGAATTGACTGAAGGATTGGCCAATGCGCAATTCTCGTCACGCGAACTTACTCAACACTATTTAAACCGTATTGCTAAGCTAGACAGCCAAGTCAAATCTTATGTGACAGTGACCGCTGAACAAGCTTTAGCTCAAGCAGACGCTGCGGACGCATTACGCCAAGCAGGCGGCGCTTCGATCCTGACCGGCGTACCGATTGCGCATAAAGATATTTTCTGTACCCAAGGCATTAAAACCACTGCCGGTTCTAAAATGCTGGATAACTTTATCTCACCTTACGATGCAACTGTGGTCGCAAAAGGTAAAACCGCCGGTCTTGTCACTTTAGGTAAAGTGAACATGGACGAGTTTGCGATGGGTTCAACCTCAGAAAACTCATTCTATGGCGCAACCGCAAACCCATGGAACTTAAACCATGTACCGGGCGGTTCATCAGGTGGTTCTGCTGCGGCTGTTGCTGCTGACCTTGCACCGTTTGCGACAGGTACAGATACAGGTGGTTCAATCCGTCAGCCTGCGTCTTTCTGTGGTCTGACAGGTCTTAAACCGACATACGGTCGCGTATCTCGTTTTGGTATGATTGCCTATGCATCATCTTTAGACCAAGGCGGCCCAATGGCGCGTTCGGCTGAAGACTGTGCTTACC
>CAVBYE010000082.1:0-10806 GCA_963599285.1 Bacteroidaceae bacterium
CGGCGTACCCACACGTGCATACAGCAAACGTAGATAATCGTAGATTTCGGTAATAGTCCCAACAGTTGAACGTGGGTTATGGCTTGTAGACTTTTGCTCAATGGCAATGGCTGGACTTAAACCTTCAATTGAATCAACTTCAGGTTTTTCCATTTGCGATAAGAATTGACGTGCGTATGCAGACAAAGATTCTACATAACGACGCTGACCTTCGGCATATAAGGTATCAAAGGCAAGGGATGATTTACCTGAACCCGAAAGCCCCGTAATCACCACAAACTTGTCGCGTGGAATATCGAGGTTCACATTTTTTAAGTTATGGGTACGTGCGCCTCGAATACGGATATGACTTTGGCTCATGCAATGATCCTAAACATTTATCTTGAGAGGCCTATATGATAGCGCATGAAAAATGTTCAAGTGGGCTTTGACTACATTTGTACGTCAAATTATGTCGGATCGTTTTCTTTGTCGCCAAAATTGAGTTAAGCACTTAAACAATAAGGTTGTGATGGGCGTTCAAAAATGGATTCAACCTGTTCAAAGGCCAATGTACGCGGTTGTTGATGTCTAAAGGTATAGCCAATCACCAAGTGTTCAAGTTGATTGAGTAACTGCTGATAACGACTGACAAAACCTTCAAGATCTAAAAAATCAGTTTTGGGGCTGATTTGGCAGGCATAGCAGGCAATAAAATCCAGCATCAGATTTTGAATATCGCGATTGGTGAAATAAATTAAATAACTTGCAGCCGAACCACAATCTAAACAACCTGCGCTGAGATAAATTTCATGATTTTCCTGCCAGCACTGGCGTAGGGTAATCATCGCGCGCAGGGCTTCGGTTCCTTGAGTGGGTTGTATCACGGCTATTCTCTTTATTAATAATGATTATCATTATCAAATTAGAGGATTGTGGTTACATTTGCAAGCCTATTTTTTGGGCACAGTTATAGATTGGGGTACTTGATCAGCATCAAGATGGAGTGAAGATGCAAGGCGCAATGCTGCTTAAAATGGCCAAGTACGTTGATGATAAGCACTGTCCCAAAATAGCCATTCAAGTTCAGCACCACGGCGATAAGCTTGATGCATTTTGGCTAAGGTGTCTGCGTCACAACGTGCAGCCACACGATCGACAGTGGCCACCACCTCACGTACTGCAGCATTAAATTCATCGCCTGCATAAGTATCAATCCACGCTTGATACGGGTTGTTGGGTACGGATTGCGCCACAATATCGCGTCCTACTTCGGCATAAATCCAAAAGCACGGCAACAGTGAAGCAAGCACCACAGGATAGCTTTCTGACCATGCTGTGGCGGTTAAAAAACTGGTGTAATGATGGCAGGCTAAAGACAGTGGTGTTTGCTCAAATTCTGCTGGGCTGACCTGAAACTGTGTAAGAAAGCTCTCGTGCATATCACGTTCAAATACAATGGCAAGCTTGGCCGCTTCAGCAAATTGAATCACATCTTTGGTGTCAAAGGCTTTGGCTGCACAAACTGCAAGCGCGCGACCATAGGCCACTAAATAATGTGCATCTTGAATAATGTAATGTTGAAAGGCATTTGGACTTAAGCTGCCTTGGCTTAAGGCTTGGTTAAAGGGATGGTTGAGAATTTTTTGATAAATATCTGCATGTTGTTGCCAAAGAGATTGCGAAAAAAGCATGCCAAGTCCTGCTGTCTAAAATACGCTCAACTATAACAAGTTGTGGCTTTGAACCCTAGGGCAAAAAATGCCGTGCTTTGAGGCAGAAAAGCAGTCGGTCGCTGATGCTTTCAGAGTACAATAGCCGCAAATTATAAAATCCTGTCCAATATGCTCAGGGCAACATTTTATTGAAAATCTCTTCTTTTAAGGTCAAATCGTTATGTGGAAACATTTTGGTTTCTCGATCATTTTTACGATCGTATGTCTAGCATTGTCTGCGTATTGGGGTTATACCCATGGCCCAGAAGCTGGCATGAAAACCATGCTCACCGCCTTAACCGTTACTGCCATTTTAGCAGTGATGGAGGTGTCGTTATCTTTCGATAACGCCGTGGTGAACGCATCGGTATTACGTGGTTGGGATCATTTTTGGAAAATGCTCTTTTTAACCGTCGGTATTGTGATTGCCGTTTTTGGTATGCGTCTGATTTTCCCTGTAGTGATCGTTGCGGTAACTGCAGATATGGGCGCTATGGAAGTCGTCAACTTAGCCTTGAATGATCCGAAAAGTTATTCAGCGAAACTGATGGCACATCATGCTGAAATTGCAGCCTTTGGTGGTGCGTTCTTATTACTTGTGTTCTTAAACTTCTTCTTAGATGAAGAAAAAGATACCCATTGGTTCCGCTTCATTGAACGCCGTTTGGCGCATTTGGCCAGCGTTCCGGCCATGTCTGTATTTATCGCTTTAGTGGCGCTGTTGGTCATGGCAGCGAACATTGCAGAAGAAGGTCGCTTAGCCGTGGTGATGGCAGGAATCTGGGGTATTGTGGTCTACATTGGTGTACAAGTGCTGAGCCATTTGTTGGGTGGTGAGCCTGAAATTGACGAAGAGGGCAATGCCATTGCACATGATTCCAATGGTGTACCTACAGGCGTGGTCAAAGCTGGTTTAGGTGGTTTCTTATATTTAGAAGTGTTAGATGCATCATTTAGTTTTGACGGTGTGATTGGTGCGTTTGCCATTACTTCGGATGTGGTAATCATTATGCTAGGTCTTGCGATTGGCGCGATGTTTGTGCGTTCCATGACCATTTACTTGGTGGAAAAAGGCACCCTAGATGCCTATGTCTATCTTGAGCATGGTGCACATTATGCCATTGGTGCTTTAGCCTTTATTATGATTGGCAGTGGTGCAGGTTTACATGTGCCTGAAGTGGTTACAGGTTTAATTGGTGTGGCCTTTATTGTTTGGGCGGTGATCGCATCGATTCAATATAAAAAACGTGAAGCACAGCTGGGTGAATAAGCCAAGACGCAAATTAGGTTAGTACACAAAAAGCGTAGCGTAAGCTACGCTTTTTGTTTTTTAGATCAACATCATCTTTTTTTTAAATAAAATTCATGCCATTTCATCGCAGTGAATGTCCTATAATTGCGCAATCAGATGAATTCAATGTAGCCCCGCCGAATATGAATGCGTTAGAACGTCGCTCCACTTTTGCCTTAAGCAGCATCTTTGCCTTGCGTATGCTTGGGCTGTTTATGATTATTCCGGTCTTTTCGGTTGCAGGACAGCAATATACGCATGCCACGCCCGCCTTAATTGGTTTAGCGGTGGGGATTTATGGCTTAACACAAGCTCTTTTGCAAATTCCATTTAGTTTAATTGCTGACCGTTATAGTCGTAAGCCTTTGGTGATTTTAGGCTTATTGCTGTTTGCGCTTGGGGGTGCTGTGGCGGCGATGTCGGACAGCATTTATGGCGTGATTGTTGGTCGTGCCATTGCTGGCGGTGGTGCAGTTTCTGCGGTAGTGATGGCACTGCTTGCCGATGTCACCCGTGAAGAACAGCGCTCTAAAGCGATGGCCTTTATGGGCATGAGCATTGGCTTGTCATTTACCATTGCCTTTAGTTTAGGGCCTTGGCTCACCAGTTTAGTGGGGATTTCGGGACTATTTTGGGTCACCACCATTATGGGCTTGGCGGCGATCGGGATGTTGGCTTTGGTGCCCAAAGTCGTCCGTCATCATAAAAACTTCCAACAAGGCTATCTGACCCAGCTAAAACAAGTATTAAAAATGGGCGATCTCAATCGCCTGCATGTGTCTGTGTTTGCCTTGCATCTACTGCTCACGGCGATGTTTATTTATATGCCGTCGCAGTTAATTCAATTCGCTGACTTGCCGCTTTCTAGCCATGGCTTAGTGTATTTGCCGCTGTTGCTGCTGAGTTTATTCTTTGCCTTCCCCAGTATTATTTTGGCGGAAAAACACCGTAAAATGCGCGGCATTTTCCTGACCGCAATTGCAGGCATTATTTTAGGTCTACTGATTTTAATTTTTGGCTTTGAGTCGAAATATATTTTGCTGCTTGGTCTTGGGCTGTTCTTTATTGCCTTTAACGTCATGGAAGCGCTTTTGCCGTCTTGGTTATCAAAATCAGCGCCCATTCAATCTAAAGCTACGGCCATGGGGGTAAATGCCTCGAGTCAATTCCTTGGCGCATTTGTAGGTGGTTTGGTCGGTGGTCAACTGTTGTTGCTGAACAATACCGCGTTGGGTTGGAGCATTTTAAGTGCCATTGCCATTGTTTGGTTGCTGCTCAGCTTTGGTTTAAAACAACCACGTTATTTATCTTCCATGGTGTTTCGTTTGCCTGAACAGCATAATATCCAAGATTGGACAGCAGCATTATTGGCAATTCGTGGTATCGAAGAAGTACTGATTATGCCTGAGCAAAATGTGGCGTATGTAAAGGTGGAAAAACAGCTGATTGATGATGCAGCGCGACAACAATTAACGCACTTGTTTGGGAAAGATATAGCCATTTAGGCCGAAGTCTTATAAAGTTAAAGCAAGAAAACACAGTATTTAGGTATAGAACTCATGCGTGGTGTAAACAAAGTTATTTTAGTCGGTACGTTGGGTAAAGATCCGGAAACAAAACAGTTTCCAAATGGTGGCTCAATTACTCAATTCTCGATTGCAACCAGCGAAGTCTGGGTGGATAAAGCCAGTGGCGAACGTAAAGAGCAAACGGAATGGCACCGTATTGTACTGAATAACCGTTTAGGTGAGATTGCACAGCAATACTTACGTAAAGGTGCAAAAGTGTATATTGAGGGTTCATTACGCACGCGTAAATGGACTGATCAAAACGGTCAAGAGCGTTACAGCACCGAGATCCGTGGTGATCAAATGCAAATGCTCGATTCACGTGGTCAAAACGATGCACAGCAAGACGGTGGTTTTGGTCAACCGCGCTTTAATAACAATCAAGGCAACCAAGGTGGTTATAACAACAACCAAGGTGGCTACGCGAATCAAGGCGGTTACAGCAATAACCAAGGGGGTTATGGCAATAACAATCAAGCTAGCCCAGCAGGTTATGGCAATAACAACCCAGGCGGTTTTGCACCACAAGCGGCACCTAAAGCCCCTGTTGCAGCACCACAAGCAGATATGGATGATGACTTACCGTTCTAAGTTAATGCCACAAAACAGCTCATCATGATGATGGGCTTTTTTTAAAGCTCTTTTATCTAATAATTCGATTGTTTTTATAAAAACAAACTGTTTTACCTATTTTTAAATTCGACGTATTCTAGCTTCACAGATAAGCAATCTCCGAAATTAAAGTTACAGGAACATCTCATGAGCTTGATCAATACTGAAGTTAAACCGTTTAACGCAACAGCTTACCAAAACGGTCAATTCATTGAAGTGTCTGAAGCAGACATGAAAGGCAAATGGTCAGTGGTTTTCTTCTACCCAGCTGACTTCACGTTTGTATGCCCAACTGAGCTTGGTGACCTTGCTGACAACTATGCAGAGTTCCAAAAATTAGGCGTTGAAATCTATGGCGTGTCTACAGATACACACTTCACGCACAAAGCTTGGCACGATACATCTGACGTGATTGGTAAAATCCAATACCCATTAATCGGCGACCCAACGTGGACGTTGTCTAAAAACTTCGACGTATTAATTGAGTCTGAAGGTTTAGCAGATCGTGGTACTTTCGTGATCGACCCTGAAGGTAAAATCCAAATCGTTGAAATCAACGCAGGTGGTATTGGTCGTGACGCGCAAGAATTGCTTCGTAAAGTAAAAGCAGCACAATACGTACATGCTCACCCAGGCGAAGTTTGCCCAGCAAAATGGAAAGAAGGTGATGCAACACTTGCTCCTTCAATCGATTTAGTCGGTAAAATCTAAGCGATTGCCGCATAAAAAAATCCAGCCTCGTGCTGGATTTTTTATGTTTTAAATTTGGTAGCCTTTTTGCTCTTGTGCAACAGCACGTAAGCCTTCTACCAAATAATCAATCAGTTTTTCCATCACCAAACGTTGGCCTTTACGTGATGAGTACACCAATTGCACAGTGCCCACATTCGAGCACCACTCAGGTAAAATATGTACCAAGCGGCCACTTTCGAGATCTTTTTCTACCGTTAAATACGGTAAATCTGCAATCCCTAAGCCATCAAGCACCGCATAGTATGCACCGGCCAAATCATTACTTTTAACCCGTGGCTCAAGCGGGAGGGTAATGTGTTCATTGTTTTGTAAATGATGCAAATGCCATTCGTAGCGTTGTTTTTGTGTGCCCAGCACAATAGTCGGGTAATCATTCACTTCAGTGACATACTCAATGCGTTGACCCTGTAGTAAATCAGGACTGGCCACCAAGCAATGGGTGGTTTTAATCACATCGCGTACCACAATACTGCTGTCTTCATTGGCTTGGAAATTGGTGCGAATCGCCAAATCAATATCATCATGCAAAATATCCACTCGGCGACTGGTAAGCTCCAGTTCAATTTGCACCTGCGGATAGTTTTTTAAAAATTGGTTTAACAAGGGGCGAATCTGATATTGCATCATCATGCTTGGGCAGCTGATTTTAACTAAGCCTTGCGGTTCAATTTTTTGTTTAAGCAAGACATTGTTGGCGCATTCGACCTGCTGAATAATTTTAACGCATTCATCAAACAGCTCTTGACCCAAAGGGGTCACTTTAAAGTGGCGGGTTGAGCGTTGAATTAAAGACACATTATATTGGGCTTCTAAATCCAGAATACGACGACTCAGTTTAGATTTAGTAATATTAGAGGCTTCACTGGCTGCACTGAAACCACCATACTTTACAACAAGATAAAAGTAATAGTAGTCGTCAAATGAATGCATATTTCACCTCGGCGATTGTTAAAGAAAACCTGTATGCATCATACAGTGAACTGGGGGCTGACGCATGTACGCGGGCGTTCAGATTACAGCAGACACGAAAAAAGCGATCCGAAGATCGCTTTTATGACACAAATCAAACGTTATTATTTTGAGGTGTTTTTGATATAGCTTTGAATCAGGTTTTTGTAGTCAGGAATATGGGCTGCAAATAATGCACCTAAACCGTCTACATCATTACGCCAGTCACGGTGTAATTCACCAGCCGCGCCAAACCATGTCATCAGCTGTGCACCCGCTTTACTCATACGATCCCATGCAGCATCACGGGTCAATTGGTTAAAGGTACCTGAAGCATCTGTAATCACGAAGACATCAAAGTCTTCAGCCAATGCCGATAAGGTTGGGAATGCGACACAGACTTCGGTAACAACGCCGGCAATAATCAGCTGTTTTTTACCGGTTGCTTTCACTGCATCAACGAAATCTTGGTTGTCCCATGCATTAATTTGGCCTGGACGTGCAATGTAGGGTGCATCAGGGAACATTTCAACCAATTCAGGCACTAAAGGACCATTTGGACCTTCTTCGAAGCTGGTGGTTAAAATGGTTGGTAAATTAAAGTATTGTGCCAAAGCGGCCAATGCCAGCACGTTATTCTTAAATTTGTCAGGGTCGATATCACGAACTAAGGATAAAAGACCAGTTTGATGGTCGACAAGTAAAACAGCCGCGTTATCTTTATCTAAACGAACGTATGGCTTACCCATGATGGTGTCCTCATTGTTGTACATATTTTATTGTGTGCTCTAGAGGGATCTGAGCACGTGCTCAACATATCCTAGGGTTAAAAAATGCCGTAGAACAGGCATAATTTCAAGAATCTTTGTCTTAAAAACAGGATAATTTTGTATCTATTTAAAAATTCATCTAAAAACATCAGATTAGTGAGGCATTTTTTTAAACATGCATCGGCTTTATTGTCTTGTTTTTAAGAAACTGAATACTGCTTTACGGGCTGTAATTACATAGCGAAACTGCCTAAAATAGCGCCATGTTCATCCTATTGTGAACGTGGGAGTTAAAGATGAAAAAAGTCATTGGTGTATATCGTAATCAAAACATGCATTGGGTCGGTGATGGTTTTCCAATGAAAAACCTCTTGTCGTATGACCGTTTAGGTCAGGCGATTAGTCCGTTTTTATTGCTTGATTATTCGCAACCCTACACGTTCCAACCAACCCAACGCCAACTCGGTGTTGGCTCACATCCACATCGTGGTTTTGAGACAGTGACCATTGCCTATCAAGGTGAAGTGACACACAAAGACTCAGCCGGCGGTGGTGGCACCATTAATACGGGTGATGTGCAATGGATGACCGCAGGTTCAGGCCTGGTGCATGAAGAGTTTCATTCACCTGAGTTTGCACAAACAGGTGGTCTGTTTGAAATGGCACAGCTGTGGGTGAATTTACCGGCGAAACATAAAATGACGGCACCGCGCTATCAAGCCATTACTGCTGCACAGATTCCACGTATTGAAATGGATGAAGGCGCAGGTCATATTCGTGTCATTGCCGGTGAGTTTGGAGGGCATCATGGGCCAGCACAAACCTTTAGTGATTTAAACGTATGGGATGGTGAGCTCAAAGCTGAGTATGAAACCGCATTCAACGTGCCTGCAACGCATAATACGATTGTGGTGGTATTAACGGGTGAAGTGATCATTAACGGCACCCAAAACGTCATGGACAGTTCGATTGTGATGTTTGCGCGTGACAGTGAAACATTGATTCAGTTGCAAGCCAATCAGGACACAAAATTCTTGATTTTAACCGGTGAGCCACTCAATGAGCCGATCCAAGGCTATGGTCCCTTTGTGATGAACACCAAAGAGGAAATTGTGCAAGCATTCACCGATTTTAACCAAGGCAAATTTGGTGATATTGCAGTTGCTGATGTGAAAAATTAGCCTAAAAAATAGCCCCTAGTGATAGGGGCTTTTTCATGCGCTGTAGTCAGTTCGACCCTTTTATAGTCAATGACCCAAATGTCATTTCGGTCATCATTATTATTCTGTCATCATAGTGGGATTTAGGGGGCTTGTAAAAACAATTTGTGCACAGGCTATGTAAAGATTTATGTAATTTTGTATTAAATATATGTTTATATTGTAGTTTATGCATTGGTTAAATTTAACCAAACAGTCAAAAAAAATAAAAAAAACATGAAAAATATTACAAAACCAAAGCCAAGCCATCACTGAAAACTTCAGAATCTGGCATTTTTTAATAGCTCTTTTTATGAATGCTTGGTTCATAATTTTAACAGGTAATTTTAAGGACGGATAATAATTTGAATATTGCAATTATCGGCAGTGGCATGGCTGGGCTCGCGACTGCAAGAATTCTCAAAGATGCAGGACATCACATTAAAATTTTTGAGGCCTTACCGGGTCGTGGTATGGACAGCCACAGCACTGAGTTTGAAGGTGGCCTCATTGATGCGCCTTTACGGGTCATGAATCAGCATTTGTGGAAAAATACTCTTAGCTTAGCGACTTATTTGGGAATCAATACTTTCCCTGTACGCACCTATATGGCCTGCAGCTGGTTATTTGAAGACCGCACGGAAACATGGCTCACCACCACCCGTACTAAAATCGGCAATTTCCCGATTATTAACAACCGCAAAGGCATTCAGCAGTATGGTTGGCGCTTAGTCAAAGGCATGTTGCAATTAAAAACCGCACTGGCGCATTACTTTAAGTCAGATCAACAAGACGGTACCTTGGCAGATTTCATTAACAAGTATGATATTGAAGAAGTGTTCTGGCATGGTGTGGTGATGCCGGTGCTGTATACCATTTGTACCTGTAATCCAAAAACCATTGGTGATTGGCCTGCTAAACCCTTATTAATTTTCCTACGTCAATTGACCGATGGTGATGCCTTATTGCGTATTCAAGGTGGCACACCGGCATTGGTGAATAAATTGATTGAAGGCGTGGATATCAAAAGCGGTTCACCCATTACCTATATTGCTGAAGAAGGTGATCAGGTGGTGGTGAAAAATGCAGAAGGTGATCTTGAGTACTTCGACCGCGTCGTGGTCGCAACGCCCACCACTAAAATTGAAGACTTCTTAGACAATGAGCAGTTTGCTGAAGACATTGAGTTATTGAAGAAGTTTAAATTTGAGCAAGGCAACTTGGTGATTCACACCGACACCACCGTAATGCCACCGAAACGCAAAGACTGGGCTGTACTCAGTCATATGATGGATCGTAAGTTTACTCGTCAGCAGTTTACAGTATGGTTAAATGCGGTTGAGCCAAGTTTGGTGGGTAAAAATCCCGTATTCCAAACATGGCGTCCAGTGACGGATATTGATCCGAAAAAGGTCATCTCTACCGTTACCTTAACCCGTGCTGTTGTGGATTTAGATACGGTTGCATTGAGCAAAAAAATTCAAGAACGCCATAAAGACCCAGAACGTAAAGTGTTCTATTGTGGATCTTGGTCATGTGACGGTTTACCAATTCTGGAATCTGCCGTGACTTCAGCAATGCATATTGCAGAAATCTTTGGCGCACCATTGCCGTTTGTGGGTTTAAAGCCTAAAGTTGAGATTGCACCACAACTCGGTTACTAAATCATGTTCCAAGCCTTACAGGCCAAGCTCCTTCAACATAAATATGCGATTGACAGTGCAATGTTGGGGGATGCAAACCCTTTGGCTTGGAGTAATTTAGGCCTCTGGCAGCTTGGGGATAGCTATCCGCAAGCGTGCCAAAACTTAGCCCAGCATCTCGCCCAGCAAGTTCAGCTCAGTTCACATGATCATGTGTTAGATTTGGCCTGTGGTCAGGGGGCAAGTCTTGCGTTGTGGCATCATCATTATCACGTGCAATCTATACATGCGGTAGAACTGCAAGCCACATTGGTAGAGCAGATAAAAC
>CAVBYE010000083.1:0-10684 GCA_963599285.1 Bacteroidaceae bacterium
TCTGTTTAGGTAAGTACCATACCACCTTAAACCCGGGACTCAATTTTGTGATTCCGTATATTGACGAGGTGGCCTATAAAGTCACCACCAAAGATATTGTGCTCGATATTCCCTCTCAAGAAGTGATTACCCGTGACAATGCGGTGCTGCTCATGAATGCAGTGGCCTACATTAACTTAACCACGCCTGAAAAAGCAGTCTATGGTATTGAAAACTATACTTGGGCCATCCAAAACTTAGTCCAAACTTCACTGCGTTCAATTGTCGGTGAAATGGATCTTGACGATGCGCTGTCTTCTCGTGATCACATTAAAGCCAAGCTTAAAGGCGCAATTTCTGATGACATTTCAGACTGGGGCATCACCTTAAAAACAGTCGAAATTCAAGATATTAAACCGTCACATACCATGCAAGCAGCCATGGAAGAACAAGCCGCAGCTGAACGTCAACGCCGTGCGACTGTGACCAAAGCTGATGGTGAAAAACAAGCCGCGATTTTAGAAGCGGATGGTCGTTTAGAAGCCTCTAAACGTGATGCCCAAGCACAAGTGGTCTTGGCTGAAGCCTCACAACGGGCCATTGAAATGGTGTCCGCTGCTGTGGGAGAAAAAGAAATTCCAGTGGCCTACTTATTGGGTGAACAATACATTAAAGCCATGCAAGATATGGCCAAATCCAACAATGCCAAAACCGTGGTCTTGCCTGCAGATGTGCTGAACACCATTCGCGGCGTGATGGGGCAAAAGTAGTAATAACTTATAAATCATAGAGATAAAAATCAATAGCTCTACATTTTTAGCCCCTCATTCGAAAACCTCAGCAGATGATGCGAAATTGTGATTAAATTTCGCGTTTATTTTTATTTTTGGTCTTGTGATCAGGCCTAATAAAATGCCCAGTTTGGGTTTTTTATTAACTATCCAACCTAAACATGGATGATGTATGAGCTCCCTGAATCCTACCCTTATTACCTTCTTATTTTATATTGTCGCCATGATCGCCATTGGTCTTATGGCTTATCGTGCGACCACAAACTTTTCTGACTATATTCTTGGTGGCCGTAGCTTAGGCAGTTTTGTGACTGCATTGTCTGCAGGTGCATCAGACATGAGTGGTTGGTTACTCATGGGTCTACCCGGTGCAATTTACTTGGCCGGTTTATCTGAAGCCTGGATTGCCATTGGCCTGATTATTGGTGCATGGCTCAACTGGTTCTTGGTGGCAGGGCGTTTACGTGTGCACACTGAAATTCAGCACAACGCCTTAACCCTGCCGGATTATTTCTCTAACCGCTTTAATGATCAAAAGAAAATTTTACGTATTGTCTCGGCATTCGTGATTTTAATTTTCTTTGCCATTTACTGTGCTTCAGGCATGGTGGCGGGTGCGCGTTTATTCGAAAGCATGTTTGACATGTCTTACACCACGGCGCTGTGGATCAGTGCGATTGCCACCATTAGCTATGTGTTCTTAGGTGGCTTCTTGGCCGTCAGCTGGACCGATACCATTCAAGCAGGTCTCATGATCTTTGCCTTGATTTTAACGCCAATTGTGACCTTAATGGCGTTTTCGGATCTGTCCCAAGTGAGCTTGGCACTTGAAGCGGCACGTCCTCAAGCCATGAATTTGGTGGGTGACTTAAGCTTCGTGGCGATTATGTCACTCTTGGCATGGGGCTTAGGTTATGTGGGTCAACCGCATATTTTAGTACGTTTCATGGCCATTGACTCAGTCAAGTCAATTCCTAATGCACGCCGTATTGGTATGACCTGGATGATTCTGTGCTTAGGTGGTGCAGTTGCCGCAGGTTTCTTTGGTATTGCCTACTTCCAAGCACATCCAGAACTTGCCAGTGTGGTCAACGCCAACCCTGAAACCGTGTTCATGGAACTGACCAAAATCTTGTTTAATCCATGGGTGGCCGGTATTGTCTTAGCGGCAATTTTAGCGGCGGTGATGAGTACCTTAAGTTGTCAGCTTTTGGTGTGTTCAAGTACCTTAACTGAAGATTTTTATAAGTCGTTCCTGCGTAAAAATGCCAGCCAAAAAGAGTTGGTGTGGGTGGGTCGTGCCATGGTGTTAATGATCGCATTATTGGCGATTTGGTTAGCCGGCAATCCAGATGCCAAAGTCTTAGGTCTAGTGGCTTATGCTTGGGCAGGTTTTGGTGCAGCATTTGGTCCATTGATTATCTTGTCATTGTTCTGGAAACGTATGACTTTAAATGGCGCGCTTGCAGGCATGATCATTGGTGCAGCCATGGTGATTATTTGGAAAAACGTATGGGGCGACACCGGCGTTTACGAAATTATTCCAGGCTTTATCTGTTCATTCATTGCTATTGTTGTGGTAAGCCTAATGGGCAAAGCACCGGGACGTGACATCACCGATCGCTTTGAACAAGCCGACCGCATTTATAAAGATGCGATGAAATAAGCACATGCATAAAAGAGCCCGCACATTGCGGGCTTTTTTTATTTCTTTTGTTTACTGAGCTGTGCCGGCCAAGTCATGGTAAAACGTGCCCCACCTAAGCTTGGGCTTTCGTCAATCGCCACTTGGCCACCAAACCAATAGGCAATCCGACTGACAATCGACAAGCCTAAACCATAGCCGCCAGAGGCACGGGTGCGGCTGTCATCTAAACGGGCAAAGGCTTCAAAAATGCGTTCTCGCTCTGCCTCAGGAATACCTGCACCATCATCTTCAACACAAATATAGGCATCGCCTTGGGCAGTTAAGCCACCACTGACCAAAACTTTGTCATTGGCATAACGCACGGCATTGCCGACCAGGTTTTGTACCACCCGATGTAGATAACGCCGCTCAGCATCCACTTCTAGCGCCACAGGAGGTGCTTGCAGCTCGAGCTGTTTACCGGTTTTTAAGGCCTCAGTTTCTACAATCACCTGATCTAACACATCAAATAAACCGACCTTTTCAAAGTCTAAAGAAGGCATGCCCTGCTCAAGTTTGGCATAGGTCATAATCTCATCAATTAGTTTATTTAAGGCTTCAATGTCTTTATCAATCAGTTCCATTTGTTGTTGACGGTAGTCATATTCGTCTTCATCCACCAACATTTCTAAAGCAAAGCGAATTCGTGCCACTGGAGTACGCAACTCATGCGACACCGCGCGCATCAGTTCTCGCTGTGACTCAATCAAGCGTTCAATATGTTCGGCCATATTGTTATAGCTAAAGGCCAAATGCGCTAACTCGTCTTGGCCATCCACAGGCACACGCAGCGACAGATCACCCCCTTGCATTTTCTCTAAGGCCAAGTTGACCTCATGAATTTTGCGTTGCATCGGAATCATCAAACCGTAAACCCCTAAACTTAAAATAAATAAGCTCAGTAAGGTAATCCCTGCTGCCAATTGAAATGGCATCCAATTAAACATGGGTACTGGACCGAGCATTAAGACACGATCGGGAGCACTGCTGAGTGGATGTAACACCGAAATGGTGGTACCGCGAATACTGGCATTGTCACGATACAACAGTACCGTATGATCAAGACGCAAACGCCCGACCTGTTCTGAGTCGAGTTCTAAATCTTGAATACGCTGAATGGTGACCGGATAAGAAAAACGCTTTTGAATTTCGTCTAAGTTTTCTTGTTCTTCACCCGGATAATAGGCCAAATACTCCATCACGAAAACCGGCAAAGCTTTCATTTGGCGTTCATTAAAGCCATCAATTTTAATGTATAAATAGTGGGTTGGGTCTTGTTTGGTGCCCACAATGATATAACCAATTCCGGCTTCGGCATCATAACGTACCACCGCTTTTTGCGCTTTGATACGGCGATGCTCGGCACGGGACAGCTGCACCTTTTCTGCGGGCAAATAAAACAGCGGCAATTCTAATAAATAGGACGCGTCAGAAACCCAATCTAACTTTTGTTGATGGGTCGGCTGACGCGCGATACTTTCACTAATGATATAGGCCATACCATCGGTTAAAGACTCACGATATTCTTGCGCCCGCTGATAGTTAATCACTTGGGTGAGTAGATAACCTAAACCGGCCACCAAGATCACCAGAATTAACAATCCAGCATAAATACGCAAAAAAATACTACGCTTAAACACACAGGCTTCCTATATCAAGACGTGAACAAGGGCATTAAAGACCGTTGGTTTCTTTCACAAACAAATACCCTTTACTGCGTACGGTTTTAATCCGTTTTGGGTTCTCTGGGTCATCGCCAATTTTTGGACGAATACGTGAAATACGCACATCAATCGAACGGTCTTGACCGTCATACTCAATGCCACGTAAACGCTCAAAGATGTCTTCACGTGACAAAATACGACCTGCATTTGAAGCCAACAACCACAACAAATCATATTCAGCGCTGGTGAAGTCAACGAGCTCACCATGTAAAGTCACCGAACGCCCACCGTTATCAATCACAAGGTCATCAAACTCAATACGCTGTGCCACTTCGTCTTCGGCCACGTTGTCGGTACGACGCAACAAGGCACGAATACGCGCCAGCAAGACACGCGGCTGTGCAGGTTTGGCTACATAGTCATCGGCACCCATTTCTAGACCTAAGACTTGGTCCATGTCATCGGTACGTGCAGTCAGCATCAAAATCGGTTGGTGATAATGTGGACGTACTTCACGGCAAATGGTTAAGCCATCTGCACCCGGCAACATCACATCAAGCACCACCAAATCAGGCTGCTCTGCAATAATACGACGGATCGCACGGTTACCGTCGGTTTCGACCCCAACTTCAAGACCATTACGGATCAAATACTCTTGCGTCAAGCGCGCAAGACGCTCGTCATCTTCAACGATTAAAATTTTAGGTAACTTTTCTTCTTGGCTCATGGACAATGCCCCTTTATCAACTTGACGTATCCTTTAAAAATCCAATAGATACGCTTAAATATAAGTTGCAATATACACACGTTTACATTGTAAACAAGATGCCATTCACCAAACTGATACATCAAAGTAGCAAATTGTTATATTTTTATAATTTGATCTGAAATGGAATTTCAAGCCAGCCCTGCCCTGTGCCCAAGCTTGCTATTTTTTCGCCATTTGTAGGCTTTTTTTTGCTTAACAAAAATTAAATTTTCAGCTTTTCGACTTATCCACAAGTTTATCTATATTTTCTTTGTGCAAGCTTTGCTATGCTATGCCTTATGGGGCAAGGCTTGTATCGAATCACGAAAAACAAGGCTGCCTTTTTTTATTTTTTGACAGAAGTTTGAATCAAAAACTTTTCTAAAATGTCAATATTGATCTACTGCGGATTTTCCCGTATCTTGTGCCCAATCCTACTTTAAACCACTAAGTCTTGTGTTTCTTTACAAACGCGACGGGTAACTATTGCCTATTGAAGCGCTGTAATAAATAAAAGAAAGTGGTGACAAACAAATAAAGAGTTGATGCAATGAGCGTAACCACAGCGACCCCCGGTCAACTTCAAGTGATTAAACGCACTGGTGAAGTTGCCGCTTTTGATGCTGAAAAGATTTCAGTTGCCATTGGCAAAGCATTTTTAGCCGTTGAAGGCCAGCCAAGTGCTGAATCAAGCCGTATTCACGATCGTATTGAACAACTGACTGAAATGGTACTCAACACGTTTAAACGTCGTTTACCTTCAGGCGGTACAATTCATATTGAAGAAATTCAAGATCAAGTTGAATTGGCGTTGATGCGTACAGGCGAGCAAAAGGTTGCACGTGCTTATGTGATTTATCGTGACCAACGTGCTGAAGCACGTAAACAGTTGGGCGCGAACCACCATCCAACTCTACAAATTTTAGCGCACGACGGCCAATTAAAGCCGCTTGATTTAAGCGCGTTAACAGCAACCATCGCAACTGCTGCTGAAGGCCTAGAAGGCATTGACGTTCAAGCGATTGTTGATGAGACCGTGAAAAACTTGTACAACGGCGTAAAAGAGTCTGACATCTCAACCACAATGATGATGGCAACCCGTACCCGTATTGAACAAGAGCCAAACTACACGTATGTGACTGCGCGTTTACTTCGTGACAACTTAGTGGCCACTGGTCTTGAGTTCTTAGGTTTATCTACTGAAACCGCTGAAGGCGATGCTTTAGAGACGTTCTTAAACAAAGGGATTGAGCTTGAGCTTTTATCGCCTGAACTGCTTAACTTTGACCTTGCAAAATTGGCTGCTGCGATCAAACCTGAACGCTCTAACCAATTCACCTACTTAGGTCTACAAACCTTATTCGACCGTTACTTCATCCACTCAGATGGCGTACGTTTTGAATTACCACAATTGTTCTTCATGCGTGTTTCAATGGGCTTAAGCTTAAACGAAGCCAACCGTGAAGAACGTGCGATTGAGTTCTATAACTTACTCTCTAGCTTCGACTACATGGCGTCTACCCCGACCCTATTTAACTCGGGTACGCTTCGTCCACAGTTATCAAGCTGCTACTTAACCACCATTGCCGATGACTTGTACAACATCTATGGCGCAATGCGTGACAACGCGATGTTGTCTAAATGGGCAGGCGGTTTAGGTAACGACTGGACGCCAGTTCGTGCGCTTAACTCATACATCAAAGGCACCAACGGTAAATCACAAGGTGTTGTACCGTTCCTTAAAGTAGCCAACGATACTGCTGTTGCAGTGAACCAAGGTGGTAAGCGTAAAGGTGCTGTATGTGCATACCTTGAAACGTGGCACTTGGACATCGAAGAATTCCTAGAGCTTCGTAAGAACACCGGTGATGACCGTCGTCGTACCCATGACATGAACACAGCGAACTGGGTTCCTGACTTGTTCATGCAACGTGTGATTGAAGATAAAGAATGGACCCTGTTCACGCCATCTGAAACACCAGATTTACACGACTTAACCGGTGCTGCATTCGCTGAGCGTTATGCACATTACGAAGCGATTGCCAAAGAAAGCAACATGCTCCATAAAGTGATTCGTGCGAAAGACTTATGGCGCAAAATGTTGTCTATGCTGTTTGAAACAGGTCACCCGTGGATCACATTCAAAGACGTATGTAACTTACGTTCACCACAGCAACACGTAGGCGTGGTTCACTCATCGAACTTATGTACTGAAATTACCCTAAACACCAACCAAGACGAAATCGCGGTATGTAACTTAGGTTCAATTAACTTAGTACAACACGTTCAAGGTGGTGTGTTAGATCGCGAAAAACTAGCGCGCACTGTAAAAACAGCAGTTCGTATGCTTGATAACGTAATTGACATCAACTACTACGCAGTACCACAAGCACGTAACTCGAACCTTAAACACCGCCCTGTGGGTATGGGTATCATGGGCTTCCAAGATGCACTATATGAAATGGGTATGGCATACGGTTCTGACGCAGCTGTAAACTTTGCTGATGAATCAATGGAAGTGATTTCGTACTACGCAATCCAAACGTCTAGCGATTTAGCGATTGAACGTGGCACTTACGAAACATTTAAAGGTTCACTCTGGGATCAAGGTATTTTACCAATTGACTCACTCAACCTAGTCGCGAAAACACGTCCTGAAGGCATGTTTGAAGTTGACCGCACTCAGCGTTTGGATTGGGACACATTACGTGCCAAAGTTCAAAAAGACGGTATGCGTAACTCAAACGTGATGGCCATTGCCCCAACGGCAACCATTTCAAACATCTGTGGCGTTTCGCAGTCAATTGAACCAACATTCCAAAACTTATATGTGAAATCGAACCTGTCTGGTGAATTCACAGTGATCAACCCGTACCTAGTACGTGCGTTAAAAGATCGCGGTCTTTGGGATTCTGTGATGGTGAATGATCTTAAACACTTCGAAGGTTCGGTACAAAAAATTGCCCGTATCCCAGAAGAGTTAAAAGCGATCTTCGCGACTGCATTTGAAGTTGAACCACGTTGGATCGTTGATGCTGCATCACGTCGTCAAAAGTGGATTGACCAAGCACAATCGCTAAACCTTTACATCTCTGGTGCAAATGGTAAGAAACTGGACATCACGTATAAGATGGCTTGGTTACGTGGTCTAAAAACCACTTACTACCTACGTGCTTTAGGTGCAACCTCGGCTGAGAAATCAACCATTAACACTGGCGCATTAAACGCAGTTAAACCTGCAACAGTTGCAGCACCTGTAGCGGCACCCGTTGAAGCGAAAGCGGCAGTTGTGGCAGAAGAAGAAGGTTTTGCACAAGCAGCACCAGTGCCACAAGCATGTAGTATTGATAACCCTGATTGTGAAGCTTGCCAATAATTGGTGAGTTTCTAATCCTCCCCAACCCTCCTTTATAAAAGGAAAGGAGGGAGAAAGTCCCCCTTTTTAAAGGGGGATTTAGGGGGATTCAAAATAATTTAAAACAACAAAAGGACATTTTCATGGAACCAATGACCCCCAACTATATGTTAGGACTTGCTGCCCTGATTATTTCCTTTGCCGTTTTATTTTACGTGCCGATTGCTTACTTTTTAGTGAAAGTACGCCAGCAAAAGCGTAAGCAAAATAAGTCCTGTTGATACAGGTTTTTTTATATAGAATGCCGCTATACATCAGCAAAACTTAATTTTGCTTATACAGATTAAGCGTATAGTACTGACATCTTCTTTTGTTGATGATGTCAAACCAGATTAAAGCAACGAAGAGAACACAGTATGTCTATCCTCAGTTGGGACGATTTCGAAGATGATGAACCGAAACAAGCTGCACCTGCACAGCAGCCTGCGCCCGTCGAACCGCAAAAAACGACTAATCCGCAAGTGGTACCTGCTGCAGAGCAACCACAGACGCATGTGGCAGCTGCACAACCCGCTGCAACCCGTCCAAGTCGAGCAACCGATCCAACCGATCCGTTGGCAAGAGCATCTCACGCCTTAGAAAACTTAGACGTAGCCCCTGGTCTTGAAGAACTTGAGATGGGTGCACAACGTGTACAAGTTGACGACAAAGCGATGATCAACTGCCGTGCCGACTTAAACCAACTTGTACCGTTTAAGTACGAATGGGCGTGGCAAAAGTATCTAGACGGTTGTGCCAACCACTGGATGCCGCAAGAAGTGAACATGACTGCGGATATCGCGCTGTGGAAGTCTGAAAATGGCTTAACTGAAGATGAGCGTACCATCGTGATGCGTTCACTCGGTTTCTTCTCAACTGCCGATTCATTGGTTGCAAACAACTTAGTATTGGCGATTTACCGCCACATTACTAACCCTGAATGCCGTCAGTACATCCTACGTCAGTCATTTGAAGAAGCGATTCACACGCATGCTTACCAATACTGTATCGAATCTTTGGGTATGGACGAAGGCGAAGTCTTCAACATGTACCGTGAGATTCCATCGGTTGCGCGTAAAGCGGCATGGGGTCTTAAATATACCCAATCGCTGAGCGATCCTACCTTTAAAACAGGTACCCCTGAAAACGACCAAATCTTGCTTCGCAACTTGATCGCGTTCTACTGTGTGCTTGAAGGGATCTTCTTCTACTGTGGTTTCAGCCAAATCTTGTCGATGGGTCGTCGTAACAAGATGAATGGTGTTGCTGAGCAATTCCAATACATCTTACGTGATGAATCTATGCACTTGAACTTTGGTATCGACATGATTAACCAAATCAAGATCGAAAACCCTGGTCTATGGACGCCTGAATTCCAAGAAGAAATCGTTCAGATGATTCTTGAAGGCACCATGCTTGAAATCGAATACGCACGTGACACCATGCCACGCGGTGTATTGGGTATGAATGCAAGCATGATGGAAGAATACTTGAAGTTCATTGCCAACCGTCGTTTAAGCCAATTGGGCTTACCTGAACAATTTGCTGGTGTGAATAACCCATTCCAGTGGATGTCAGAAATGATGGATCTTCGCAAAGAGAAAAACTTCTTTGAAACGCGCGTAACGGATTACCAAACAGGTGGTGCGTTAAGCTGGTAAGATTTTTTTAAATCTTGATCCAAAAAAAATCCCGCTTCAAAGCGGGATTTTTTTATGCAATGCCAACCAACTCAGTGGTTAAACATCATACTTAGAGGAAATGCGTTTGCGAAGGATCAAGCACATTAAGCGCTGCATTACCCACACTTAAGAAGCTTAACAGTTCATCTGCTTGCGCTTGGCTTAAGCCAGCAGCAAAGACATTGCTGCTCAGATCAATGGTTTCATCATTTGCAACCACAGCCGTAACTTGAGCTTCTGCTGCTGTTGTCACCAGTGATAGGCTGTGCACCACTTGTTGTGCTGCGTGCAATTCACTTGCACTCACTACAAGATCATCCGCTTCAGGTGCAGCTTCAATCACGAGCAGCTCTGCCACTGAGGTTGCTGCTGTTTTGGTGCCAATACCAATGTTGATACTACCACCAATGGAGCCAATGGCACCCTCGCCGCCAATGCTAATACCACCGCCCAACAAGCCACCGAGTAAGCCACCCAATAGACCGCCTGAACCAGCGGTGTCACCACCCAAGCCGCCAGTTAAGCCACCAAGCAGACCACCTAGACCGCCAAGTAAACCACCTAACAGATCATTTAGATCCAGTGAACCTGAAGCACCACCACCTAATAAACCGCCTAACAGATTACTGACCAGATCAAGCGACAAGACGTCGTTGAGTAAGCCACCCACCAAACCGTTTACCACATCGAGTGACAACACGCCATCGAGTAAACCTTGTACCAAATCGGTCACAACCGT
>CAVBYE010000084.1:0-10557 GCA_963599285.1 Bacteroidaceae bacterium
AATCTTAGGCTGAATTATCTTCAGCCTAAGGTGCATGCTTCACAGCTTAGTGTAGTGGCGCCTTTTCTAAATCCTCCTGACGAGCACCTAATTCAGAGCGCACCACTTGTTGTTCAAAGCCTGCACGGTCAATACGCGCACGATCACTCTGATCCAGCTTAGACACCAAAATACTCACAATAAAAGCAAACGGCATCGAAAACAGTGCCGGATTATCATAGGGGAAAATGGCTGTTTGATGTCCCATGACACCGACCCATACCGTCGGTGACAATACCACCAACACAATGGCAGAAATAATGCCACTAAAGCCGCCCCAAATCGCACCACGTGTGGTCAGATCTTTCCAATACATGGCCAAGAACAACACAGGAAAATTGGCGGAAGCCGCTATACCAAAGGTGAGACCCATTAAGAAAGCGATATTCATTTTTTCAAATAAAATTCCACAGGCAATCGCCACTACACCTAAGCCAATCACCGCTAGACGTGAGACCAACATTTCTTGTTGTTCGGTGGCCTGTCCTTTTTTGATCACTTTACTAAACAGATCATGCGAAATGGCTGAAGCCCCAGCCAAGGTTAAACCTGCGACAACCGCTAAAATGGTGGCAAATGCCACGGCGGATAAAAATCCAAGTAAGGCATTCCCACCCAATGCACCGGCCAAATGAATCGCCACCATATTTGAGCCACCCAATAACTCTCCGCCAATTTTCCCATTAACGAAGAACTGTGGATTGGTGCCAATAATAGAAATCGCGGCAAAACCTAAGATACAGACAATAATAAAGAAATAACCAATATAGCCTGAAGCATAAAATACCGAGCGCCGTGCATCAGCTGCATTTGGAACGGTAAAGAAGCGCATCAAAATATGGGGTAAACCGGCTAATCCAAAAATTAAACCAATAGATGTAGATAAAGCATTAATTGGGTTGGATAGCATGCCCCCAGGTTGGAGCACTTTTTCACCCAACTGATGGCTATTGACTGCAGCCTGTGCCAGACGATCCAAACTAAACCCAAAGTGCTTGAGGGCTAAATACAACAATAAGGTACCGCCAAACAGCAATAACACCGCTTTGGTAATTTGAATCCAAGTGGTGGCCAACATACCGCCAAACATGACATAGACCAACATTAAACACCCAACCAAAATCACTGAAATCTGATAGTCAATTCCAAAGAGCAATTTAATTAATTGTCCTGCGCCCACCATCTGCAACAATAAATAGCAAATCACCACGATCAATGAACCACAGGTGGCTAAAATACGAGTCTTTTTGGGGTCTAAACGATAAGAGACAATATCCGCAAAAGTATAACGACCTAAGTTACGTAGCCGCTCTGCCATCAAAAATGTCAGAATCGGCCAACATACAAAAAATCCTGTCACGTAAATAAAGCCATCATAGCCTTTAAAAAACACCATACTTGACACCCCCAATAAGGTGGAGGCCGACATATAGTCGCCTGCGATGGCTAGACCATTTTGCTGTGCCGAAATTGAATTTCCTGCAGTATAAAAATCTTCTTTCGAACGGGTACGCCGTGCTGCCCACCACGTAATCAATAAAGTCATACAGACCACGAATGCAAACATAGCAATCGCTGTCCAATTTAGGTGCTGCTCTGCGGCATAGGCCGGTAGGCTTAAGCTTAAGCCCAACAGCAATAGAAGGAGTTTATTCATAGTGATGCTCCTTCTTGAGACGCAATTTAATTTGGTCGAAGTGACGATTGGTTGTATAAATATAAATTCCGGTAATCAACCAACTGACGATAATCACCAGCGCTGCCATGGGCAGGCCGAGGGTAAGTGCTTGATCACCAAAGGTCTGTGCTAAAATTTCAGGTTTAAAACTGGCAATGGCAATAAAAATAAAGTAGATCACGAGTACACTCGCGCTCAGCAACCAAGCGAAGCGGTTGCGGGAACGGACCATGGCTTGAAAATCTTGATCTTGAATAATGGCGTGTTCTTGTTGTTGTCTATCCATAGGACACTCTCCTTGATGCAGACTGCATTACACAACGTTCATCTGCGCAAAATAATCGTGGTATTGTTCGCGTAAGGTTTTTTTGCTGATTTTACCGGTGGGGGTGTGTGGAATGGCCTGCACACAAATGGTGGCCGAGGGCAGTGACCACTTTTCAATGCAAGTACTGAGATAGCTCACGATTTCCTCATGGCTAATGCTGGCATATTGCGTTTTGGGCACCACCACCAATAACGGTCGTTCTCCCCATTTTGGGTGTTCTACGCCAATCACTGCGGCTTCATAAATCTTCTCATAGCCCATCACGGCATTTTCAAGTGCCACACTACTGATCCATTCTCCTCCTGATTTGATCATGTCTTTCACGCGATCGGTAATATGGATGTAGCCATGCTGATCGAGACGAGCAATATCTCCCGTATTAAACCAACCCTGTTCAGCACCACTGTCTTGATGCATATATTGTTCAACAACCGCATGACCCCGTATTTCGAGTTGGCCTTCTTGTGATGGCGCTGCAGCTATAACTTGATCATGTTGATCTTTAAGCCGTACTTGGGTGCCAAAGATAGGACGACCACATGTCAAGCTGTGTTCAGCCGTTGTCGTTGGTATATAGTCGTGATGGTTACAAGCGGCTAAAGAACTGGTTTCGGTCATGCCCCACGCATTGTCTAATTGAATGCCTAAAGTTTGCATCCGCTCAATCAATGCTAAAGAAGCTGCAGATCCCCCAGAAATCGCGCGTTTTAATGGGAAATTGGCTGGGGGATGTTGCTGTAAATAAGCTTGAATACCGGCCCAAATGGTGGGAACCCCCATGGCAATATCAACCTTTTCATGTTGCATTAAAGGCACCATTTTATCGGCTTGACCGGCAAATTGATGACAACAGACCAACTTTGCACCACATAGGAGGCTGTTATAGGGCATGCCCCAAGCGCTAATATGGTATAGCGGTACCATGGGCATCATCACACTGCGTGCATCTAAGCCCACCACGTCACGCATACTTAAAATTAAGGCATGCAGTACTGTGCTGCGGTGCGAGTACAATACCCCCTTGGGTTGGCCTGTCGTTCCCGAGGTATAGCATAAGCCACTGGCCTGTTGCTCTTGAACTTCAGGCCACGCGTAATCGGTGGGTTGATCATGTAAAAGTTGTTCATAAAATTGAAATGGAAACGATGCACTCAATTGAGGATCAATATCGCCTAACATCACAATATGTTTGACAAAGGATTGGATCTTGGAATACATGCGCTCAACTAAAGCTATACACTCAGGCTCGATAAACAACACCTCATCCTGTGCATCTTCAATAATTTGTAAAATCTGTTCAGGGAATAAGCGTGGATTAATGGTGTGATAGACCCGACCCGAACATGGAATGGCATAGTGCAATTCAATATGTTGATAGGTATTCCATGCCAATGTGCCCATAATCGCTTTGGGTGCGATGCCTAAGGACGCAAATGCATGTGCGGCTTGCGCAACACGTGCAAATGCCTGTTGATAGCTATAACGATGTACCTGCTGACCATCTGCTTTTAAACTAACGATCTGTTGCTCAGGGTAGGCCAACAGCGCATGTTGCATAATTGAAGTGATGTTTAAATCACAGAACATCATCTTTCCATTCATTGTTATTGTGTCCTTATGTTGAGATGCCTCTTGAGGACAATTGCAAGCATAGTGCCAATAAAAAATGAATATAAATCATTATGATAACAATTAAAGCTGAGTTTCAAAATTGCAATGCATTGCAATTTTGCATGCTTATGGCTCGACCGATTTGACCTTAAAATGTTTCATCTTGCGCCACAAGGTGGTACGGCTAATATTCAGCTGCTGCGCGGCGAGATCTAAATTGCCTTGTGCCTGTGCTAATGCTTGGCGAATCAACACCTGTTCTTGTTGCTGTTTAACGGCTTTGAGTGGTGGGATATATTGCGGCTCAGCAAAGAGTTCCGGCACATAAGATCTAAAGCGTTCAGGGGTTAAAGGTTCCGTTAAATTTAAAATGACCGCCAAACGTTCGATAATATTTTCAAGCTCACGAATATTGCCGGGCCAATGGTACTTATTGAAGGCGCGCACCACATAACTTGGTACCTTTTGCCAAGCCATATTTTTGCGGGCAAAGAAATATTGACTTAGGTACTCAATGTCTTCACGGCGTGTATTTAAGTTGGGCACCTGTAATCTTAAAATATTTAAGCGGTAGTACAAATCTGCACGAAAGCGTCCTGCGGCTACCCCTTGTTCTAAATCCGTATGCGTGGCCGCAATCACACGCAAATCAATGGCATGGCTGTGTACTGCACCTAAGCGCTGTACCTGTCGTTCTTGCAGCACGCGTAAAAAACGGGTTTGTAGATGCAGCGGCATATCGCCAATTTCATCTAAAAACAACGTGCCCTGATGAGCCGCTTCAATTAAACCTAATTTGCCGTGCTTGCGTGCTCCGGTAAATGCACCTTCCTCATAACCAAACAATTCACTTTCTAAAATACTCTCGGCAAAAGCAGCGCAGTTGATTGCGACAAAGGGCCCATGTGCTCGAACACTGGCCTGATGTAGACTCTGTGCTAATAGCTCCTTGCCCGTACCACTTTCACCGGTAATTAATACTGTGGCTTCAGTTTTAGCATATTGCTCAGCCAGTGCAAGAGTCTGTTTAAAGTCAGAATTTTGGGTAATCACATCACTGAATTGGTAGCGTGTAGTAAATTTGCTACTGGAGATTTTACGAAATTCACGACTTGAGTGCTCAAGCTGTTGCAGCTCTTGCATTTTCAGGACATAGCCTGTGAGATGCTCGGTATGCATAGGGGCTAAATGCACGGCGATTTTTTTATTTTTATACTCAAGGCTTTGTAAATCGGAACCTTCTGTCAGGCTTAAATCCTTAAACACCTCTGTTAAAGTATGCCGCTGTAATTGCGTTTGAGTCATGCCGAGGATCTGTTCTAACGCAGCATTCACAAAATGAATCCGCCCACTTCGGTCCACCACACAAATCCCATCACGTAAATGATTAAAAATCGCACTCAATTGCTGTAAATGTTGTTTTTGCTGCTGTAGCTTATCTAATCGCTGCAATGCGTTCAAACATAGCTCTTCTAAGGACTTGTGACTGAGTGCCAATTGTGCTTGAAGACCATGCATTTGCGCCAGCTCCACCGCCACCGGCGAACCAATCACACCGTCACAGCCCTGCTCTTTGGCCTGCTGGATACAATGTCGTGCACTTAAATAAGAGTCATAACTGAATTGCCGAACCTCCAAAGCAAATACATCCGCATAGTCAGTTAAGTTAACATGGGCTTGATTGGCCAATAAGGCAATTTTTTTACAGTCTTTTAAATCAGTAATCGCCTGCAGAATGTCAAAGGCCCCGGTATGAATCGGATAAACGTCTACAGTGAGTTTTTTTTGCAGGAAACCCGCTGTTGCTCCCGTTGATAAAAGAATTGTCGTACCGTTTTTAACCAACTGCTGAGCAATCTCAAGTACATCTGAAATATGGCACTCCACAAAACCAATTTGGTCTGTAGCCAAACTGTGTAGCGTTTGCTCCACCAAATCCCGAAAACCATTGATATGAGGATATTTAGTATAGGTCACTAAAATGTGAATCGGTTTTGGCTTGTGCATATTCATCCTAGTATAATTATTCTTGTTTAAATCGGGGTGCAACTATGTCCTGCATCAACCTTAATCTCCACACCGGTCATTCCTTGACTGGCATTGGAAGCAAGTAACAATAATGCACCATCTAGGTCTTCAAATTCAACAAAGCGTCGTAGCGGAATTTTTTTGATTAATTGCTGTCCTGCTTCGCTATTTAAATAGTCCTGATTAATCTCCGTCAGCATATAACCTGGTGCAATTGCATTTACCCGAATCTTATAACGTGCCAATTCAACCGCCATCACCTCAGTTAAGTGTTTTAGCCCAGCTTTAGATGCACAATAAGGACTAACTCCCAAATTAATGGACTGCGATAAAATTGAGGTAATATTGATAATCGCGCCTTGGGTCTGATGACGAATAAAATGCTGCGCGATCTCTTGGCTACATAACCACGGGGCTTTTAAATTGGTGCCGACAATCTTGTCCCAATCTTGATCTT
The DNA here is from genome assembly GCA_963599285.1 of Bacteroidaceae bacterium. Lineage (GTDB taxonomy): Bacteria > Pseudomonadota > Gammaproteobacteria > Pseudomonadales > Moraxellaceae > Acinetobacter. Next base: position 6,142 of record CAVBYE010000084.1, read on the forward strand.
GATAGTCTAAAAATTTTTTGGTGTCACTCACACCAGCATTATTAATTAACACATCGATACACACCGCTTGGTGCTCTAAATCTTGCAGCATCTGTTGAAACTGCTCCCGTTGATTCACATCCACACTATAGCTATACACCTGAACCTGATACTGTTGTTCTAATGCAGTATGCAGTGCTTCAAGTCGTTCACGGCGCCGAGCACACATAATGATATTGGCACCCGATGCCGCAAAAAGATGGGCGATATGTTCACCTAAACCGCTTGATGTACCGGTAATTAAAATATTTTTCCCTGTCACGTCAAAAATCGTGTGCATATGATCACCTTAGGCATGTTGTTTTTGGTTTAATAATTTCTTAGCAATACTCATGCGGTGCACTTCATTGGCACCATCGTAAATGCGAAAGCCGCGCGCATCGGTAAAGATCTTACTGACGATACATTCATCGGTCATGGCCTGCCCACCTAGGACTTGCACACTGCGATCAATAACCCGCCAAATCGCATCTGAACTGATCACTTTCACTAAGCTCGATTCGTAATTGCCCCGTTGCTTGGCATCTAGCACTTGAGCACAGTAGTGCACGGCTAAACGAGTGGTCAATAAATCCATTTCGTTATCTGCCAGCATAAAGCCTACCCCTTGATGATCCCCCAAACGTTGACCAAAAGATTGACGCCCCCGTGCATAGTCTGTTGCCGTATCATGCGCACGGCGTGCTTGACCCAACCAACGCATACAATGGGTCAAACGTGCCGGCGCTAAACGTACTTGCGCATATTGAAAGCCTTGTCCGACTGCACCTAAAATATTTTTCGCGGGAATACGTAACTGTTCAAAACGTAAAATGCCATGCCCACCCGCAAAACAAGAGTCCATGGCATGCATATTTTTTTCTAGAATGTAGCCGGGTACATCGGTATCTGTTAAAAACATCGACGCGCTACCATCTGGCATTTTGGCCATAATAATCGCCACTTTGGCACCATCTGCACCGGTAATCAGCCATTTACGTCCATTGAGAATATAGTCATCCCCATCCTGAACCGCTGTCGTCAGCAGCATGGATGGATCTGAGCCTGCACCTGGGGCAGGTTCGGTCATGGCAAAACACGAACGAATCTTTCCCTCAACCAATGGGGTTAACCAACGTTGTTTTTGCTCGGTATTGGCCACTACATCTAACAGGTGGATATTGCCCTCATCAGGCGCATGAATATTCAGGGCAATGGGCCCTAAACTTGAATAACCCGCCTCTTCAAAGGCAACGGCTTTTTGTAAGTGTGTCCACCCCAAACCACCGCTACTGATACTGGCATGCGGGGTTAAAAGCTGTGCTTCACGGGCATGCTCAATCAGTTCAGCACGCAGTTCATCCGATGGACCATGGGCATCCAGCCGTGGATCTTTCTCATAGGGAATAACTTTGTCTACAATAAAATCGCGCACTTGTTGTTGTAATTGTCTTAATTCTGGGGTCAAGGTAATCATGTCTTCAGCTCCTGAAATCCATTGGCCTGTTGGTACATGCGATAGACCTCATCCATTGCACTGTGCTGTTGGTCCATTTTAAAAATGTTGTAGGGGGTATAGTTTTGTAGTTGTAAGCGGCTGTGGCTGACGTGCTCTGCGTCAATCTGATAATCAATGATATTTAAACAGCCATAGTGTTGTTCTTGGGCATAAAATTGATGTTGCTCTTGGCCATATACCCAATTAATGATGACGCGATTCACTGCATCATGTGCAGCAATTAAAATCTGCTGCTCGGGATGTCGCACTAAAATCTGTTGCAGTGCTGTCAGTACGCGATCTTGAAAGTCTTGCCAGCGTTCGCCTTGCATAAACTGCTCAAGTTGATGCTCGGCCGCGGCATAGGCATATTTAATCAATACTTCTGCTTGTTCATAGGGAATATCCCGCAGCCGACCAGAACGAATTTCACACAGTTCAGGCAGTGCTTGAATAGGCAGCATACGTTGACCCACCAGTATGGCTGCAGTCTGTGTAGCACGAATTAAGCTTGAGCTATAGACATAATCAAGTGGCAGTTGCTGCATGTCCTGCGCGAGAACGGCAATTTGCTCACGGCCTTGTGCAGAAAGCTCTGCATATTTTGGATTAATCGGTCGATGCTCGGCATCAAAATAATCGACATGTCCATGTCTGACCAAATACAGACGGCCCCACTTATCCATGTGTGCGCTCCTGTGGATGGGTCATGGTCAATTCAGCCTGATTGAGTTTGACCAAATATCCATACCAGTCGGCGTGATAATGTTGGCGTAAATCCTGCGCCATATGCTGTAAACCTTCTTCAAGGTTGGCAATGGGCACGCCATATACCTGCTGTAAGGTCGCTTGTACAGCCTGCTGCTGTTGCTCGGATTGACGCAAATATTGAGCAAGTAACTCAAAACTTCGTAGCAGCATTAAATATTCATATTTTGACTGGCTATGCTCAGGCATGAGTTGCTGTTTGATACAATCTTGGCTGGCGTGAATCAGCAATAAAAGTTTTTCTGTATTCATACTTTATCTCCAATCAGATCTAAAATATTGTGTTCAAGCTGTGGCACTAAAAATTCTGTTAGGGCCAATTCAAGCGAACGCACAGGCGTGTCTAAATTACGGTCTGACTGTTGCATTGCAACAATTGCCCAGCGTACATGGGCCAATACATGCCAGAACTGCATTTCAAATTCAGGAATATACACATCCGACACTTCAGCATAGCCACGCATAAAGTCTTCGTAGTCTCCAATTCCACCTGCGATGGCATGATCTTGGCCAAACCGCCAACATTTGGCCGTCAGCCAACCAATGTCTTCACGGCGATCGCCCCAATGGGTAAATTCCCAATCCAAAATACCGTTGACCTGTCCCTCTTTAATCATGACGTTGCCAGTCCGGTAATCGCCGTGCACCAATACAATCTCATCAACCTGAGGCAAATGCTGTTGCATCCATTGCAACGCAAATTCCAAAATAGGCCGTGCACGTTGTAAATGATCGAGTTGTTGGGTCAAATCTTGAATTAAGGTGCTGAGATAATGTTCAGCATTCGGATAACTTAAAATTTGTTCGAGTTTTGGATCGCGTTGAATCTGATGAATACGGGCAAGATGGCGCCCAATGTCCATGACAATTTGTTTTTGTAATGCTGGTTGCTTTAAGCGCACCAGTTTATGGCCTTCAGTGACCCCTGCTATTTTTTGCATCATGAAAAAATCACTGTGCAAAAAGTTATCCTTGGCTGAAAAATATAAAGGCTGTGGGACTTGAATGCCTAGCTCAAATAAGCGGTGCAGTAATTGATACTCTTGGGCACGGTCTGAGCTTGCTTCAACGACGGTATCGGCATTTTTACGTAATACAATCGCCCAATCGTGTTCTATGCAATCAATCGACCAATTTTCTTGAATCGCGCCACCACTTAATTTATGAATCTGTATATCCGAAGCAACACAATAGTGTAGTTGTTGCTCAATTAAGTGCTTTAAATCGTGTTGTTGTTGTACATCCATGACATCCTCCTCCTGCTCACTGATATTTAGCAAGAGCTATGCCATTTAAAAATGTATTTTAATTCAATAATTTAAAAAAATAATCTGATTTCATTTTTGAAAATTCATCCAAAAATGAAATCAGATCGTTTGATACTTGGGTCTAAATCAGGCTTATTTTTGAGCTTTAGGTTCAATATGTACCGTCGCAGTACGTCCTGCAACAAAGCTTAATTGATTGTCAGGCACTTCATCTAACATAATTTTTACCGGCACACGCTGTGCAAGACGCACCCAACTAAAGGTGGGATTCACATTGGCCAATAGACCTTCGCTTTGGGTACGTTCACGATCTTCAATCCCTGTAGCAATGCCTTGTACATGACCTTTAAAGCGAGTTGAATCACCCATCAGTTGAATGGTTGCAGGTGCACCAACCTGAATTTTATTCAGTTTCGTTTCTTCAAAATAACCCACAATATACAGCTGCTTACGGTCAATTAAAGCCGCAATGCCTTGACCTACTTTGACATAATTTCCGGCTTTCAGCTCAAAATTAGATAAAGTGCCATCCGCAGGTGCAACCACTTCAGCACGATTGACATTTAAGGTGGCCAAATGAACTTGACTTTGTGCGACTTCAATTAAAGCTTGCTGTTTTTCGATATTGGCATGTGCTTGCTGCATCGCGGCTTGGGCTTGAACATGTTCAGCGTGGGCCTGATCTCGAGCGGCAAACATTTGATCTTGTTCCTGCTTGGAAATTGCCCCATCTAATAAGCTGGCATAACGTTTGGCATTCTGATCAGCCAATTTAATATTGGCCTGTGAGCTGACCACGTCGGCTTGCGCTTGTGCGAGTGAGGCTTTGGCCTCTGCAAGGGTGGCTTGGGCTTGTAGTAAGTC
>CAVBYE010000085.1:0-10540 GCA_963599285.1 Bacteroidaceae bacterium
CTCTAAAGCTTGAATCAGGGCTTTAAATTCTGCACCTAAACTTGGATGGTCTAGGCCATAATGCAAGACTGCTTTTAGATAGCCAATTTTACTGCCGCAGTCAAAAGTTTGGCCTTGCATACGGTAGGCTTCAACCACCTGTTGCTGTTGCAAGCTGGCAATGGCATCCGTCAGCTGAATTTCATTACCCGCACCTTTTTGGGTGGTGCTCAGTAACTGCATAATGTGTGCAGGTAAAATATAACGCCCCACTACAGACAGATTTGACGGTGCAGTTCCGACTGCAGGTTTTTCAACAATACCTTGCATAACCACACTTTCACCTTCAGCAGGTGCAGCATCTACATCCACAATACCGTATTGATCCACTAAATGCTCTGGCACCGCTTCCACCATAATTTGTGCTGCTTTCGAGCATTCAAAGCGAGCAATCATACGGCTTAAATCATTTTGTGCGGCACTCTCTTTGACCAAAACATCTGGCAGTAACACGGCAAAGTCGTCCTCACCGACAATGTCTTTCGCACACAATACGGCATGACCTAAACCTAAAGGCTGCGGCTGACGCACACTCACTACACTGACATGTGGCGGCACAATATTGGTAATTTCAGCCAATAGATCCCACTTGTTTTTCTGTTCAAGCATGGTTTCCAATTCAAAATTACGGTCGAAGTAATTTTCAATTGAGGCTTTAGACGAATGGGTTACTAAAATAATCTGTTCAATGCCTGCTGCAACGGCTTCTTTAACTACATATTCAATTGCAGGACGGTCGACCACAGTCACCATCTCTTTAGGAATCGATTTACTTGCTGGTAAGAAACGTGTACCTAAACCTGCAACCGGAAGAATGGCTTTTTTAATCATTTTTGACTCGTCTTAATTCACTTGAATTTCTGTACCACGTTGATAACCATCAACATAGTGTTCTAATTGCATCAGTGCCCAACTGACATCTTCAGGCGTGGCATTGAGCTGATTTAAATGCTCAAACACAATGAAGAGTTCATCGAGTGGATAGCGTTTTTCAAAAGAGCGTAGGATACGACTATGTGCGGTCACTTCGGTATCTTCTTGATCAATCAACAGCTCTTCATATAGCTTTTCACCCGGACGTAGGCCTGAGTATTCGATGGCAATATCGCCATGCTCTGAGCCCTCTTCACGCACTTTCAGACCACTTAAGGCAATCATTTGGCGTGCTAAGTCTTGAATACGCACCGGCTCGCCCATGTCTAATAAGAACACATCACCACCTGTGCCTAAAGCACCGGCCTGAATCACCAACTGTGAAGCTTCAGGAATCGTCATAAAGTAACGGGTGACGTCAGGATGGGTCACGGTAATTGGACCACCTTGGGCAATTTGATGCTTAAATAACGGCACGACCGAACCCGATGAACCCAACACGTTGCCAAAACGTACAATACTGATTTGGGTGTGCTGCTGTGATTCTGCCATTGCTTGACAATACAACTCCGCCATACGTTTTGATGCACCCATCACGTTGGTTGGGCGCACCGCTTTATCGGTTGAAATCAAGACAAAGGTTTCTACGCCTTTCATCACCGCGGCATTGACACTAAAGGCGGTTCCCACTGCATTATTTTTTAAACCTGCAATTGGGTTACATTCGACCAATGGCACATGCTTATAAGCGGCTGCGTGGTACACCGTTTGCACTGCATATTGTTCAATTACACGTTCAAGTTTTTGTTGGTCGAGTACTGAACCTAAAATGGGCACAATTTCAACCTGACTTGTACTGCGTAGTTCTTTATCGATGCTGTATAACGCAAATTCAGTCAGCTCAAAAATCACCAGCTTTTTCGGATTGTTTTTCACAATCTGGCGACATAATTCTGAACCAATTGATCCACCAGCACCGGTCACCATCACCACTTTATCGGCAATATTTTTAGCCAATAGCTCTGCAATAGGCGGAATTGGATCACGACCCAACAGATCAATAATATCGACCTCTTGAATATCCGAAATACGAATTTCGCCATCCACTAATTTGGTTAAACCTGGAATTTCAGTGATTTTTAAGTGTGCAGGTTCAAGCTGCTTCACAATTTCACTTTTACGCACCCGCCCCACAGAAGGCAAGGCGATTAGAATTTCATCAATATGTTGTTTGCCAAATTGTTGGAGCGCATCTACAGGTTTAAATACCTTAATACCACCAATAATTTGACGTGATAATGATGCATTGTCATCAATGAAGAAGACGGCACTATGTTCATCTGAACGATGTAATGCAGCAGCGACCTGTTGACCTGCATAGCCGGCACCATAGATGGCCACACGCTTCCGTATTTTTTGGTTATCATGTAAATACGAGGTATGGACAAGGAAGCGAATAATGCCGCGACTGAGCCACACCCAGCCAAACATCATAAAACCAAACATTAAGGGAATAGAGGTAGGAATATAGGCGTCAGTCAGATAAGCAAAGACAAATAGACCAATGACCGAAAGCGTAGTGGCACTGGCTAAACGCGCAATAAAGGCTTCATTGAAACTACGCACAATAAAGCTATAAATTCCCATTAAAAATAACGCAACAACAGCAAGTCCCGTGACCCATAATGGCCCAAATGCAATATTGGGTACCACTTCTGCATCTAAATCAAATAGACGTAAGGCATAGCACAGCCAAATCAGAATCGGAAAGACCAACAGATCCAACAACAGCAAAAAGCTTTGTTTCATTAGTCGGGGGGACTCGACGAGAGGAGTAATAATGAACTTCACAGAATTTGTCTACTCAATGTGTTGCGTTTTTAGCGTACTTCAATCTCAAAATTTAAGTTGAAATATTCAATGCCATGATATTAAACCAGACCCTATCCATAGGGTCTGGAGCTTCAGCTTAAATCTGTGCAATAACCTGTTGAATAGCCGCTACAGTTTTTGCCATGCTGTGTTCGCTTAAGGTTGGATGTACCAAGAACATTAAGCTGTTACGACCGAGCACTTGTGCGTTCTCTAAACGTTGTTCTGGACGCCAAGGCGTAGCATCAAAGGCATGTTCTAAATACACTTCTGAGCACGAACCACTAAAGCAAGGTACACCAAGGGCACTAATTTCATTCATAATACGATCGCGTGACCATTCTGCAGGCAGTGTGCTTTCGTTTACTTGGACGTAGCATTTATACGCCGCATGCACATAGTCTTCAGGGCAACGTGGCACAGTAAAATACGGACTTTGTTCAAATACAGCAAAAATCTGTTCCATATTGGCAAGACGTTGCGCTGTCCACTCAGGCATACGTTTTAATTGCAGGCGGCCAATCACAGCTTGCATTTCCATCATGCGCCAGTTGGTGCCAAATGAATCATGCAACCAACGGAAGCCTGGTGGATGTTGTTTGTTATACACGCTGTCAAAGTTTTTGCCATGATCCTTATACGACCACATTTTTTTCCATAATGTTTCATCATTGGTGGTGACCATCCCTCCCTCACCACCTGTGGTCATGATTTTATCTTGGCAGAATGACCACGCTGCAATATGACCAATTGAGCCTGCTGCCTTGCCTTTGTAACGTGCGCCATGTGCTTGGGCACAGTCTTCAATCACATAAAGGCCTTTTTCATCTGCCAATTGCATGATCGGATCCATATCACACATCCAACCTGCCAAGTGCACACAAATAATGGCCTTGGTGTTGGGTGTGAGTACTGCTTCAATGCTACGACGAGAAATGTTTTGTGAATCTAATTCAACATCTGCAAAAATAGGATTCGCACCCGCTGTCACAATTGAACTTGCAGAAGCTAAGAATGTACGTGAAGTCACAATGACATCGTCGCCTGGTCCTACGCCGAGTGCTTTTAAAGCCACATCTAAAGCCACAGTACCGTTTGCTAAAGCCACTGCATATTGGGTTTCGGCAAATTGTGCAAATTCTTTTTCAAACTCACGGCACTCAGGTCCGGTCCAATAGTTCACCTTGTTGGACAGTAAAACACGCGAAACTGCATCCGCTTCTTGTTGAGTAAAACTTGGCCATGGTTCAAACGCAGTGTTTAACATTTACGACTTATCCTATTGAATGTTTTTTCTATCGAGTACTAAGAAATTTTGAATGTCCTGCCAAGTGTCAAAGCAGTAATCTGCTTGATAGGCCTCAGCAATAGAGAAATCTTGTGCATGAATATTATGGCCTTGGTCTTTCAAGCAAATGGTGGTCCATCCTAAACGCTTGGCGGTCACAAAGTCTTTTTTTAGGTTATCACCCACATAGATATAATGCTCGCACTGTAAGGCCTGCATGACGGTTTCATAATTGGCAGGCGCAGGTTTTTCTGAACCTATTTCTTCTGAAATGACAATGCTGCTCAGATACGGCATCAGCCCTAAGGCATGCAGTTTGTTACGCTGAGTTTGCGCGCGTCCATCAGTAATAACCGCATACTGATAGTCACGGCGACCCAATTTTAGGGTATCCAATACATGCGGATAGAGACTGATGTCAGGCGTATGAAAACGATACCAATCGAGTAAGGTGGTTTTGTCTACAGCATAATCTTGTGCTAAGCGTTCAAAGACGTTTTCACCTGCATGGTATTGCTGCAACATCTGTGCACTCAAATGCTCAGGCGCATCACTCAGCTGAGCGGCAATAAACCGATAAGCCGAGTGTAAGTAACTGATCTCCGCGTAGAGCGTATCATCAAGGTCTAATACGAGGCCCTTAAGCGCTGTAGTCATTGACCAATACCTCAGCATCGTAACGCAGCATCAACAAGTTGTCTTTCCACGCTGAGAACGGTGCAATCGATTGATCCAATAAATATTCTTGAATCGCCCATTGGCTATAATTCGCACCTGCCAAATAGCTCAGTGGGTAACCGCCACCAAAGCGAGGATTGATTTCAATGCCTAAAATTTTATCTTCAGTTTTATGTAAAAACACCTGAATGGTTAAGCAACCACGTGCGCCAGCAAGATGCTGCAATTTTTGCTGAAACTCAGTTACGATTACATTGTTTTTAGTGACGCCTTTGTTGACTTCACCCGCGCGTACAAAAATACGTTTACGCGGCACAACACATTTTAAATCAGACTGACGATCGTAGTAACAATCAACAGTGAACTCGTCATAGGCTTCGGGTGCAATGTATTGCATAAACATGAGTTTCGGATCAGCACGGTGTTCAGGCTTAATCTCATCAAGACTATGCGCAGTAAAAATACCTTTACTTAAACTGCCATCATAAGGTTTTACGAACACGGGAAATTCTAAATGATCCAGATCATATTGCTGAGGAATAGCGATCCCATGTTGTTCAAAGAATTGATTAATTTGACGTTTATCACGGCACTGCTGTACCAAAGCAGGATCACTGACCAATAAATGAATCCCGTGCTCAGCAAAGCGTTGAAGCTGTTCACTGAGTACCATCAATTCTGTATCAATAGTGGGTACGACCAACTTGATGTTCTGTGCCAAACACAATGCAAGTAACTGCTCAATATAGTCTGGGCTAGTCACACGCGGTACTGCAAAGCTTTGATCTGATACATGACAAGCCGGTGCAAGTACAGGGTTTAAATCAGCTGTAAAGACTTTGCCTTCTGGAAAGTATTTTTTGAGTTCGGTTTGAAACGAACGCACCAATGAAACACGTTGTCCTGCGGAAGTAATTAAAATATTAGACATGGATTTCACTTTAGAATTTTTGCAATACGGTTAACTCTTGCTGCTGTAGACAACAAAAGCTTGTTATTCAAAATAAAAATAAGCAATTGATGATAACGACTACCATAACCGGTAAAGGTTTTCATTGGATATTCAGGCCCTGTGGCAGCCAATTTTTGCATAATACTCGGCACCGCTTCCTGCGTTTTAATCGAACGAATCAGTCCATAGAAAATATAAGTTTCTTGGCGCTCTTTTAAACGCTCATAAGCGGCTTGATAGTACGGACTATTTTTATCGAGTTTTGCCAAAATCGTATTAAAGTGGGACGCCGCAAAGAACATATCGTCACGCAATTTTGTTTGACGTGCCATGTTCTTGGTGTTGACTGTCGAATCTGGATTGTCGACATAACAATACACCACATTTTTAATGATGCTCACTTTCTGAGAAGCCGCAATTAACTCTGCCGTAAATAAACCATCTTCACATAAGCGTTTAGGAATAAAACGTAAATCGCCTAATTTTTCTTTTTTCACAATGTACCACCACGGGCCATTGTTATAGTTATATTCAGACAGAATATAGTTGCCATCCCCCTCTAGCATGACCTCTAAAGGCAGTGTGCCCTGCTCTTTTTTACGACTCCACACTTGTTTACTGCCAAAGCCGACAAAGTCACTGTCGTGTTGTAGGGCATACTGTGTAATTTCATTTAGATAACCATCAATAACATAGTCATCAGAATCGATAAAATTCAAATACACACCGCGCGCTTCTTCGATACCGCGATTTCGCGCTACACTCTGACCTGAATTCTCTTGGCTAACCACGCGAATATTTGGATGTTTTTGACTCAGTTCAACACAGACATCGTAAGAGTGATCCTTTGAGCCATCATTGACCAAAATCACTTCAAATGTTGCTGGGTCCAAATTCTGACTAAAAATTGAGTCGATGCAAAAGCCAATTACATCGGCAACGTTGTAAACAGGAATAATAATTGAAAGTAAGAGCTTATTATTTTGAGTCATGTGGAGTCCCTTCAAATTTTGGCATAGGTGCGTCATCTGCAGCATTAATATCATCTTTGGCAATGACTTTATGCACCGTCTTAAACATGATTTTAAAATCAAGTAAAGTCGACTGGTTTTCGACATACCATGTGTCGAGTTTAAATTTTTCTTCCCAACTGATGGCGTTGCGACCATTCACTTGCGCGTGACCGGTCATGCCAGGACGTACACGATGACGTTTGGCTTGGTCTTCGTTATATAAAGGTACATATTCCATTAACAATGGACGTGGCCCCACCACACTCATGTCACCTTTAATCACGTTCCACAGTTCTGGCATTTCATCTAGACTCGTGGCACGAAGCATTTTACCAAATGGGGTCAAACGTTCACTGTCAGGTAAGGGCTGACCATGTTCATCCACAGCATCCTTCATGGTTCGAAACTTAATCATTTCAAAAGGCTTACCATCAAGCCCAGGACGCACTTGGCGAAATAACACAGGTGAACCTAAGTTCTTTCTGACTTTGTAGGCAACGAATGCATATACAGGTGAGAGCACTGTCAATGCAGTGGTTGCAATCACGATATCTAATAAGCGTTTTAGCATTTAAAGACCTAACATATTAATTAAACGTTGATTCACTTGATCAGCATCAAATTTTTGTTGCGCAATGGCATAGCTGGCATCACCCATGCATGCAATCTGTTCAGGGTGTTGGATAAAATAGATCATTTTGTCAGCCAATGCCTGTGCATTCCAACGTGGCACAATAAATCCGTTTACACCATGCTGAACAGTTTCACGACACCCCGGTACATCCGTGGTAATCACTGCACGCCCGATGGCCATAGCCTCTTGCGTACTACGGGGCACGCCTTCGCGGTAGGAGGGTAATACAAATACATGGCAATTTGCCACCCAATCTTTGACATTTGTCACATGACCTGGGTATTTTATGACTTGCGACGCAATTAATCCATCAAGTTCATGCTGCTGTAAGGCACCTAAATTACCGCTATCAATCGCACCTAAAACTGTAAATTCTGTGTTTGGATATTGGGCTTTGACTAATTTAGCCGCTTGCACAAACTCATGAATCCCTTTTTCTTTGAGCAAACGACCAATGAATAAGAAGTTGATGGGTTGTGTGACATCAGGCTGTTTTTGATACGGATAGTCATGTAAATTTAAGCCAATACCCCCCAAAATCTCCACCTGTTTGGTCTGAATCTGATGCTGCTGTAACAGATCTTTAGGATCATCAGGATTTAAGAAAATGAGTTTATCTAATTTAGGTAAGGCTAATTTATACAGTAAAACTTGTACCTGTTTAATCAGCTGGGTCTTTTTGGCCAAGCCTTCCGGCTGATCAGTAAAGGTATAACCCAAGCCTTCAAGCATACCAATCACACGTGGCACTTTTGCAAGGCGTGCAGCTAAAGTGCCAAAAATGACTGGCTTAGAGAAAAATGAAAAGACCAAATCGGGAGCAATTTGGCTCAGTTGTTTCTTTAAGGCATAGGTTGCCTGAATATCGGCAAATGGGTTTAAGCCGCCACGGTTTAGGTGGTAGGGCGTGGCAATCGCACCTAAAGCATTAATTTTATCTAGGTCATCAGCCTGATATTCTGAGGTAAAGGCATAAACGGTATGCCCTTGTGCCACCAATGTGCGAATCAAGTCTGCGCGAAAGCCATAGAAACTTGCTGCCACAGTTCCAATTAAAACGATTTTATGCGCTTTCATAATGCTTCAACCATGTGTTTACTGAGGCGTCTAAAGAGAAAGTCTGCTCAATACGTGCACGTGCTCTTTGGTTATTGTGCTGTTTTTCAGTCAGGCTTAAGCTTAGTGCCTGTTGCAGTGCATCAGCCAAAGCTTGGCTATTTTGAGTAGGCACTAACTGTCCTGTGTCGCCCATAATCTCCGAAGTTCCGCCGCAATCGGTCGCCACCACATAACATTGACAAGCCATGGCTTCTAGCACAACCGTAGGTAAACCTTCAAACGCAGACGCCAATACAAATACATCCGCCTCACACAACAGCGCTGGAATATCCGAACGTTTACCCAACAAAGTGACGTGTTGTTCAAGTTTCAGTTCTTGAATGAGTGCCTCAAGGCTTGGACGTAACTCACCATCGCCAGCAATCTGTAGATGAAATTCGGTCTGGGTATGATCACGTAAAATGGCGATGGCATGTAGCAGATTTGGATAATCTTTGGCTTCACTAAAGCGTCCAACCGCCAACAACTTAACCTGCTTGTGCTCTGTTTGCTGTGGAGTCAGTTTATTAAACTTATTCAAATCTACGCCGTTATATACGGTATGTAAATTTGCAGATGAGAACGCACCTTTACCAATGAGTGACTGGGTCGCTTGCTCACTTACATTACTATTAAAGTTGGACAAGAAATTTGTGGCACGATAGGCCATCATGCGCGCTTGACCACCTTCATTAGAACTATGTGCAGTACATAATAAGCGTGGTACCGGACAACCAATACGATTGAGACGGGTGAAAATATTAGCGTGCACCATATGGGCATGTACGACGTCAGGTTGGTACGCTTTAATCAGTTGACGATAGCGCGCTGAAGCAGACCACAAGCCTTTGATACTATTTAATTGGAGAGCAATAATTTCAATATTTTGAGATTGTGGATGGACTAAGACCTCACCGGTTAAGTAGGCAATTTTAACTTGATGCCCTTTTAAGACCATCTGATCGGCCAAATCAACCACAACTTTTTCAGCGCCACCCAAAGCAAGCCCTGTAATTACATATAATATTTTCATAAAATTCTATAGCTAATTAATAATGCACACTACGCAATATACTGTCTTCCTCATCCCCAAAGCCTGATTTTAATTGAAAATTCACAAATTTTAGGCAGATAAAAAATATAAGTATTCATATAAGTATGGAATGCTCTTGTAATTATAATGCAATTAAAACAAAAAATAACGCCTATCTCTCTATCCCAAATTTAGGCATAATCTATGCCATTGCTTCCGCTGCTCCCCCAGCTTTGCTGTAGTCTAGCAACTCTTTTCCTGTGAAGTAAACAATTAAAATCGAGTCTATTCGGTCATAAAAAATGCGGTCTCTGTTTTCTGATTGAGGTTCTAAAAACTGAAATAAAAAGATAAAGAACGATTAGAAAAATTAAAAAGTTAAATAAATATAATCATATAGATTATTTTATTAGAAAATATTTAAGATTTTTTTCAATCATCCCGAATCTTATCTTGTCTTTTTTGAGCATATATTCAGTATCAATCATGAAGATTGATGAATGTTTGAGCATCAAATTAATGTATCATAGCGCCTCGTCACACATACTCGACCGATATATTTTGTAAGACAGAATAAATATTCATGTGAATAAAATTCTACTTCTGTGCGCATTTAACAGATCTAAGCTAGGTCTTGTTGTATGTTCAAAGATTAAAAAGCTATAAATGTTATTCAAAATAACATCATCGAGTTTAAATTGAGTTTCTCTCAAACCTTTCTATGGAAGTAGCGATCAGGTTTTTTTAATGATTTCCAATATTCAAATTTTAAGGGCAATCTCTGCGCTTATTGTGGTCATATTCCACACTGTCGTTTCAGGAAAAAGTTACCAATTTGGCACAGACTTTTTCTATAAAATTGACTTATGGGGCCCTGCCTCGGTTGACATCTTCTTTGTCATCTCAGGGTTTATTATGTTTTATATTCAGGCTAAAAAAAGTAGAACCCCAGTTGAATTTCTAAAAGATCGTATTGAGCGTGTGGTGCCTTTATACTGGATCCTCACGATTGCTATGTCACTGCTCTTGCTGGTGTCGTCACAAAGCTTAACCGCTGAAG
>CAVBYE010000086.1:0-10528 GCA_963599285.1 Bacteroidaceae bacterium
CCTTGTGTATAAAAGCTGTCAATAGTTGATATTTTTGTGGCATGAAAGGCACTTATATATTGGTATTTTTGGCAAAATAAACGTTTGATCTTTTTGCAATAGTCATCTGAATAATCGGCAACAGTACCCAAATCGTGCGATAAATTTTCGGGACAGTCTTTTTTCATGATGGCTTGAAGAAAGCCAAGCCAAGTGTCTTGGTTGGCATATTGCCAAACATTTTGAGCTACGCGAGGACGAAGTAAAGGGTCTGAAGAGATTAAGTTGGTATGCATTGATTTTTAATAATTTGAATACTTAATACTGATTATAAAGATAAATTCAGATATATAGACATAAAAAAAAGCCCAAGTCTTAAATGCTTGGGCTTTTTCGTATTTGGCTCTCCAACCTGGGCTCGAACCAGGGACCTGCGGATTAACAGTCCGTCGCTCTACCGACTGAGCTATTGGAGAATCTGAGTGCGATTATAGAGGGTTTTGAACAGTGGTCAAGTGAATTTTTATAAAAATCAAAAAAAATGCTTTAGTTGTTGATTTTTTGGGCAAAAATACTATTTTTTAGAAGATTTGAGCAAAAACAACTTGTCGCAATTCGCTAAGCTTGCTAACTTAAATATAGACAGCGCGTTTGAGTAGACTCAAACCAGTGTGGATTTAAACCAACTTGCCAGCACTAAAATGGCTAAATCGGAGACAGCGAATGAATACGCTTAGCACTTCTGACATCTTCTCAAATTTTGATTTTTATCAACGTCATTATCTTTCAATTTTAGCTGACGCTCAGCAATATTATACCCCTGTTAGCGATGCCTATATTCATATTTGGCCATTTGCACGCGTTGACCTCTGTTTAGGTGATGTATTGCAATTATGGTTGAGTGAAAAATGGCGTGTGCCACCAGCAGCTACGCCATGCAATGAGCCGAGCTATGTGTACCAACTTACAGGCAATGCATTAACGGGTCGTAATCAAAGCCAAGTGTGGCATGCTCAGACGCAGCAGACTGAAACTGTATCTCTGGCGCATTTACTGCGCTACTATGCCTATTATCAAGCCACCAATCATCAAGTGTTGTCTGCTGAGCAGTTACAAGGTGCCTAAGTGACGCAAGGGACATTTTTCTTGTTGCGTGTAGAGGCTTAGGTTAGGGTAAAAGCAAATCAAAACATGAGAATAACAGATGATTTGCACAACACACACGATTGATATTCCAGCCGGTCAGTTATATGCCCAGCATTGGCATATCGACAGCCCTCAAGCACCGATTATTTTATTGCATGACTCGTTGGGCAGTGTGGCCTTATGGCGTGATTTTCCCGAAAAACTTGCACAGACAACGCAGCGTAGTGTGATTGCCTACGACCGTTTAGGCTTTGGTCAATCAAGCCCACATCCTGATCAATTACAGCCAGATTTTGTGCTGACTGAAGCCACAAACGCATTTGCAGCAGTTTTAGACTATTTTCAGTTGCAACAATTTGTGGTGTTTGGGCACAGTGTAGGCGGTGGGATGGCCGTGGGGTGTGCTGCGGCCTATCCTGAACGCTGTGAGGGACTGATTATTGAATCTGCGCAGGCCTTTAATGAAACCCAGACCCTTGATGGAATTCGCTTGGCGCAAAAAAGCTTTCAGGAGCCTGCGCAGTGGCAACGCTTAGAGAAATACCATGCCGATCAAACCGCTTGGGTGTTATCAGCATGGATTGACACTTGGCTCAGCGATGCATTTGCCGATTGGCACTTAGATGCGACTGCACAGCAGGTGCAGGCACCGAGCTTAATTTTACATGGTGAATACGATGAATATGGTTCACTTGCCCATCCACAGCGTTTTGCACAGCATATTCAGCACAGCCAAGTGAAGATTTTAGCGGGCTGTCATCATGTTCCACATCGCGAGCAAACTGCTGAGGTGCTGCAACACATACAGGCCTTTTGTCACAACCTGCAAGCAGTTCAAGGATGAATCAACATGCACGTGGCAGTGGCATGGGCGTAGAGTTTACCTTCTTGATCGACAATCTTTGCCTCGGCAATGCCTAAATTTTTACTCATGTTGAGTACATGCCCGGTGGCCAATAATTCAACCAGTTTGGGAATCGGGCGACACATTTTAATGTTGAGATCAATGGTGCCATAGCCCACACCCGCCTCTAACATGGTATGAATCGCACAGCCTGTGGCAGAATCAAGTACGGTGGCTGCAAAGCCACCGTGCACCCCGCCCAAAGGATTTAAATGGCGTTCATCAGCTTTGACTTTAAAACGTACCACACCTTCGGTTACGGCAAAAAGTTGCATGGGAATGGTTTCACTAATACTGGCGCGGGGCAGTTTGCCTAAACACATTGCTGTAAGGAGCTCAAGCCCAGTCATCTGTTTTGGATTCATAATCATGCTCTATTTTTATTATGTATTTAACTTAATGAACAGAAGGTGTAATCGTCAAGTGTTAATGTTCAGTCGCGTAGAGCTGTTCGATCTGGTCAAAACGTTGTATCACATTTAATTGAATATCTTCACCCATCGCAGAGGTGGCACAGTCTGTGGCAGGATCTATATTCAGAATATCCAAATCGATACATAAGGTATGAGGACTATCAATCACCACAAACTGTGGTGAATGTGCTTTTAGGCACTTGGCTACATATTGACGTTGGGGAAACTGTTGGTAGACAGCAATCACTTGATAACGCATAACACAATCAGCATAAGAGAGAACGCTGCTATTTTAGTGGGATGTGTCGGCTTTGTATCTAGGGATAAAATCACAATATGATGATTTTAAATGATATAAGAAGCTGAAAAATGAAAAAGCTAAACAAAATAAATGTTTTACTTCACATAAGCCAAAGGCAGATTTAGTTTATGATTTTTTGTGCTAGTGATATCTGAATTTGTGCAAATGAAATCTTGAGACAAAAAAACCCGTGCCAAGCACGGGTTTTTTGATGATCGAGAAAACGAAACCGCTTCCTTGATTATTGTGCAGCTTTTTCAGCTTCGATTGATGCAATTGCAGCATCTACGCCTTCAATTGAATCAGCAGCTTTTTTGATACGCGCAAGCGCATCAACAAGTACTTCGTCAGCAGTTGCATAAGAGATACGCATGAAACCGCCAAGACCGAATGCATCACCCGGAACAACCGCAACACCGGTTTCTTCCAATAACCATGCAGAGAATTCTGTGCAAGATTTCAAACCTTTAGCACGAATTAACGGTTTGATGTTTGCGTATGCATAGAATGCACCGTCAGCAGGTAGGCAAGAAATACCGTTGATGTCGTTTAAGCCAGAAACAACTAAGTCGTGACGACGTTTGAATGCTTCGTTCATTGGCTCAAGCACGTCTTGAGGACCATTCAATGCAGCTTCAGCAGCAACTTGCGAAATTGAAGTTGGGTTAGAAGTCGATTGAGATTGGATTTTTTTCATTGCGCCGATGAGCTTAGCAGGACCCGCTGCATAGCCAATACGCCAGCCTGTCATTGCATATGCTTTAGACACACCGTTTAACACGATTGTGCGGTCATACAGGTCAGGTGCAACGGTTGCGATGTTGTAGAACTCATCTTCCCAACGGATTGGTTCGTACATATCGTCAGATGCGATATACACTTCTGGGTATTTACGAAGCACTTCAGCTAAAGCTTCTAATTCAGCTTTGGTGTAGATCATGCCAGTTGGGTTAGATGGGCTGTTGAGTACCACTAGACGTGTTTTGTCTGTGATTGCAGCTTCTAATTGTGCAGGTGTGATTTTGAAGCGTTGTTCTTCGCCACATTTTACAATCACAGGTACGCCTTCAGCGATAATCACCATGTCAGGGTAACTTACCCAGAATGGTGCAGGAATGATCACTTCATCACCCTTGTTTAACAAAGCAAGCGCTAAGTTAAAGAATGATTGTTTACCACCACAAGAAACCAAAATTTGGTTCGCTGCGTAGTCAAGGTTGTTGTCACGTTTTAATTTAGCAATAATTGCTTTTTTAAGACCTGGCGTACCGTCAACAGCTGTGTATTTAGTGAAACCGTTGTTGATTGCTGCAATTGCTGCATCTTTGATGTGTTGTGGTGTATCGAAATCTGGCTCACCTGCGCCCAAGCCAATAACGTTGTGACCTGCAGCTTTTAATTCAGCAGCTTTATTCGTCACAGCAAGTGTTGGGGACGGTTTGATGGCATTTACACGATCAGAGAGACGTACGTCCACGGCAGTATTCCTTCTTATAGGGATTAAAAAATAAAAAGCATACTATCTTAGCCCAAAAAAATTACTCGTGCTGAAAAAAAAATGAAAAAATGAAATTTAATTCGATATATCAAGGTTTTTTTTTGAAAAAGTTGAAGTGACTCGCATCAAAAGCAAAAAAACTTTAAAATGATGCTTAATTTGATATTGAGCCATTGTCATGACCAAGCAAGCTGCGGTGAAAAAGCCGTTAGTCACTCTCCCATTTCCAACGCAAACGGCTGAAGAAAAAGCCAAATTAGACAAAGCACATAATGATGTGCGTCCAAAACCGGAACAATATGCTGACCGTACTTGGATGCCACCCCGTGGCACACGTCGCTCAATGGGTAAACGTTAAAAAAGTGCGCTTTAGGGCGCATTTTTAATGGCTTTTACGCCGTTTGTATTCAGGATAATGATGATAATAGTGAGTTTTATCTAACAGCATGGCATGGTCAGCACGTTTGAGCATTTCATCTAAACTTTCTTGGTCGTGTTGCGTGGCCCCACCAATCGACAGGCTTAACGGTTGTTCAGGATGTTGTTGATTGTCTAAACGCAGTAAATGACGTAAATGGGCGATCTGCAGCTGCATGTGTGTGTCATTGACCTCAGGGAGGAGCACCACAAACTCATCTCCGCCAACACGGGCAGCACAATAGGGCTGATTTTGGATCAATTTTTGAATCAGCTGACCGGTACGATACAGCAATTGATCACCCACAAAATGGCCATCTGAGTCATTCACCGGCTTCAAATGATTAATGTCTACATAAAGACATGAAAATTCGGGTAAGTGTAGATGTTGATAACGTACCAGCTCTTGCATATAAAAGTCGCGATTGTACAAGCCAGTCAATTGATCACGCTGATGCAAGAGGGTGAGATTGAGCTCTGCCATTTTGCGAGCGGTAATATCGGTGACGGCCACTTGCAGCAAATGCTGTTGGGCATGCGCAGCAAAGGGCATAGACTGATTTAAAATATAACGTAATTTGCCTTTAAGAGTATAAATCGTATTTTCATGAGATGGAGGCTGACGTTTTTGATACACCGACAGTATATGCTGACTAAACACGGCATAGGTGTCGTCTTGCTGTAGCAAAGACTGGTAAAGTACCTGCTGTAGATGAGCAAAATCTGCTGCCTCGACCAAATCTAGGGCCGCTTGATTGGCTTGTAGCAATTCGATTTTTGCTAAACACTGCTGCACCGCTAGAGGTTGTTGGGCAAGTTCAGGGTCAAGCTTTAGCCCTTGTTGCTCGAGTGCTGCTAAGCCCAGATTCACTTGGGTTAAATCATATAAAAACAGGGCAATCGGTGAATGATGAAATAAAATTTCTGCCCATTGGCGCTGCTGTGCTTCACGTTGAATTAATGCTCTATACACAGTCACATCTTCCATACTCACAAACACACGCGCGAAGTTGTGTTGATACTCAGGTAAGACAAGGCTGCGTTTTTGAATCTCTAAGCGTTGACCTGACAGGGTGTAATGCACCACATCACTGAAAAATTCTGTTTGCTTATTCCAAACAAATAACAATTTCTCCACATAGGCAGGAGTGTTTTCTACACCCCTTTGTAAAAGTCGATTGAGCTGTTCAAGCGTTTCAACTTCAAATAAGGCCAAGGCTTTGGCATTGGCTTGAGTAATATAAATTTGCTCAAAGCAGGACACAATGCGCTTGGGGTCGTGTTGCAGATACGCTGCAAGATCAACGACCCCTTGCTGACGCCAATGTTCAAAGGTAGAGAACAGTTGACTATAGTCTTGGAACCACATAGCAATTGGAGCGATATCAAACAGGCGAGAATCAAAAAATTGCATGTACTTTCATGGCATAAATCAAAGGGATCAATGTATCGATTTTACAATGCACGTCGTGCTTTATGGGCTGGGCGTGGAGGAGAAATCTCCAAATGGCCTTGCCATACATCGGAAAAGTCCTTTTCATTGATCTGATACAACTCAAGTAAGGCCAAAATGACGCCGCCAAATAACATCGCACCTTCCGTTTGTTCAGGAAGTGCAAATGCTTTGCCTTGTAAATTGTGTAAAATATCTTCAATTTCAAAGACCCGATCTCGACCATTACTGTCGGTTGGATACATTTGTGTGTTTAAAATAATTTTGGCTAAGCTTTTTTCATTCTCTGTTAAAGCCAATACATCAATCAGAGTGTCGGGTTGGTCGGACAAAATAATGCTGTCACGAAACAGGGTGCGTAAAAAGACTTGGTTCAGCTTAGGTAAGGCTTTTTCCACGAAAGGGCGGAACGACGCAGGGAAAATGACATTGCGTGAAATGCCTTTAAACATGGGCGCAATTTCTTCGGTGGTGTAGCCGGCAATGCCACAACCAATTGCAGTCAGAAAATATTTAGTTTTGGGGTGATTTTTGGTATACAGCTTAAAATCATCCACATAGTGCTGAATTTGTGACAAGGGCATCTGTTGTAAATGTTCATTCATGGTGGGAATGGCAAAACTTTGCCCTGACCATCCACGTCCGACACCCAACAGGGCACCAAAGTGACTAACTGCAATGGCCGCTGCACCGCCATGATGTTTACCTGCCATGTTACTGCCGAACACAAACACAGTATCAGGAGGTAATGTAGTAATAATGCTTTCGTCGTGGTACTGGTAAGTCATTCAGTGTATGCCATTTTATCGTTTGTTTTTATGTTGCAGATGAATAGGCAACGGGTCAATAGCTTTCATTGAAAATAAAAAGCCCCAATGTGTAGCAGCTGAGGTGGGCCACAGCCGAACAATCTAGCTAATTTGTTAGCTTTTACGCATAATCAGGGTTCATTTGAGTTTTTCGGATCTTGATCTTATGGCGCATGATACTCAGCACCCATTTCAGTTAGTCACGAATTTTCAACCCGCAGGTGATCAGCCACAAGCGATTGAAAAATTGGTGCATGGTGTCAACAGCGGCATGCATGATCAGCTGTTACTTGGGGTAACCGGATCAGGTAAAACCTATACCATGGCCAATGTAATTGCCCAAACTCAGCGTCCCACCATTATTATGGCGCACAATAAAACTTTGGCTGCACAGCTGTATGGCGAATTTAAGGCCTTTTTCCCACACAATGCGGTGGAATATTTTGTCTCTTATTATGATTATTATCAGCCTGAAGCCTATGTGCCGTCTTCGGATACCTTTATTGAAAAAGACGCCGCCATTAATGATCATATTGACCAAATGCGTTTATCGGCAACGCGGGCTTTGCTTGAGCGCCGTGATGCCATTATTGTCGCGTCAGTGTCGGCCATTTATGGTTTAGGTGATCCTGAAGCCTATATGAGCATGTTGTTGCATGTGGTACAAGGCGACCGCATGCACCGTGATGACATTATTCGCCGTTTGGTGGAAATGCAATACACCCGCAATGAGCTCGAATTTTTACGTGCGACTTATCGTATTCGGGGTGAAATTATTGATATTTTCCCTGCCGAATCTGACCATCAAGCCATTCGTATTGAATTATTTGACGATGAAGTTGATTCGATTCGTTGGTTTGATCCATTAACGGGTAAAATGCTGCGTAAAGTGCCACGGGTGACCATTTATCCTAAAAGTCATTATGTAACGCCCAAAAATCATTTAGAACGTGCCATTGGTACCATTAAACAAGAACTCAAAGAGCGACTCGAATTCTTCCGTGCCGAAGACAAATTATTAGAAGCACAGCGCATTGAACAACGCACCCGTTATGACATCGAAATGATGCAGCAATTGGGCTACACCAACGGCATTGAAAACTATTCACGCCACTTGTCTGGTCGTCCTGCGGGTGAAGCACCACCGACCTTATTTGACTATATCCCAGACGATGCGCTGCTGATTATTGATGAATCACATGTCACCGTGCCACAAATTGGCGCCATGTACAAAGGCGATCGTTCACGTAAGGAAAACTTGGTCAATTATGGTTTCCGCTTACCGAGTGCACTCGATAACCGGCCAATGAAGTTTGAAGAATGGCAACGCATTACCCCGACCACCATTTATGTCAGTGCAACGCCAGCCCTCTATGAGCTGGAAAAATCGGAGCAAATTGTTGAGCAGGTGGTGCGTCCAACTGGACTGATTGATCCTGAAATTGAGATTCGTCCCGTACTGACCCAAGTGGATGATGTACTCTCGGAAATTAATTTACGTAAAGATATCAATGAGCGGGTTTTGGTGACCACCTTAACCAAACGCATGGCTGAGGATTTAACCTCTTATTTAAAAGAGTATGGGGTGAAAGTGGCTTATTTGCACTCAGATATTGATACCGTGGAACGCGTGAAAATTATTCATGAATTACGTACGGGGATTTATGATGTGCTTGTGGGGATTAACTTACTGCGTGAAGGCTTAGATATGCCAGAAGTGTCTTTGGTGGCAATTTTAGATGCCGACAAAGAAGGTTTCTTACGTTCAGAACGTTCCTTAATTCAGACCATTGGCCGTGCTGCACGTAATTTAAAAGGCAAAGCAATTTTGTATGCCGATCGTATGACCGACTCTATGCGTAAAGCCATTGATGAGACCGATCGTCGCCGCGCCCGTCAAATTCAATTTAATGAACAACATGGTATTGTGCCGCGTAGTGCGATTCGTCAGGTGATTAAAGAAATTGATACCGGTGAAGTGTTTGAGGAGGACGTGGTCGAGGAACACAGCTCTGCGCAAGCACGTGCCTTAAGTGCAGATGAACGTCATATTTTGGCGGATCCAAAACTATTTGCCAAACATATTCAGAAGCTTGAAAAAGACATGCTTAAGGCCTCCAAAGAACTACAGTTTGAGCAGGCTGCACGTTTGCGCGATGAAATCATTCGCATGAAAGCCCAAATGCTGCAATAACAGCGCCACGCCACGACTCTGTGGCGTTTTTTTATTGTCTTGCATCTGCATGTATCTAGGAAAATAAAGCAGTTTTTTTAAATGCACAGATCGGATTCTGGCTTGAGTTTGACTATAATCATGCGCTGCATCTTCAAGGAGTAATCAACGATGTATAAAGGCGTCATGTTATCCGTGTTGGCATCGTTGACCTTTGGGGTACTGTATTTTTACACCGAATTTTTAAAACCGCTCGACAGTGAACAAACCTTTGCTTGGCGTATGCTCTCCACCTTGCCATTTTTAACCCTGTTTATGTGGTGGAGCGGTGACTTAAGCCGTGTGGCTGAGATCTTTAAACGTCTTCTTGCCCAGCCTCAACTGATTTTGTGGCTGCTCTTCAGCTCATTTTTATGTACCACCCAACTGTGGCTATTTTTATGGGGGCCTATCAATGGGCGTGGTTTAGAAGTGTCGTTGGGATACTTCTTACTGCCGCTGGTGATGGTGCTTGTAGGCTGCATCTTATATAAGGAAAAGCTCAGTT
Source organism: Bacteroidaceae bacterium (assembly GCA_963599285.1). Taxonomy (GTDB): domain Bacteria; phylum Pseudomonadota; class Gammaproteobacteria; order Pseudomonadales; family Moraxellaceae; genus Acinetobacter. The sequence continues at coordinate 9,641 of CAVBYE010000086.1, forward strand.
ATTGGCAAATGGCGGCGGTGGCTTTAGCGGTTTTGGGGGTAGGCCATGAAATTTGGCGTATGGGGCAAATGGCATGGGAAACAGCCTATGTGGCTGTGGCTTACCCGTTATACTTCTTTTTACGCCGTGTGTTTAAAACTGACCATCTTGGCGGTTTTTGGTGGGATTTGGCCTGCGTGATTCCAGTGGCGATTTATTTTGCAGCTGTGCATAGCAATAGTTTTGCCGTTATTGCCAACTTCCCGCATTTAATTTGGGCAGTGTTGGGGCTTGGCTTCTTAAGTTGTTTGGGGCTGGGTAGTTATATGCTCGCGAGCCGTTATTTGCCTTTTGTGATTTTTGGCTTACTCAGTTATTTGGAGCCTGTGCTCTTGGCGTTTGCTTCAATGATGCTCGGTGAACGTATTGCCGCCGATGAATGGTTGACCTATGTGCCGATTTGGGTTGCGGTGATGTTGTTGGTGATCGAAGGGAGCTTACATGTCATTAAACAGCAGCGCAAACAACATGCGCTTGTGCAAAATGCAGCGGCCTTAGAGGCACGTTTAGAGCAAAAAACAGCAAAAGAGTGAGTAACTAAAATTTGACTGATTAAGCAGCACTTGAGTGGCTGCTTAAATTTGGCTGAAAAATAACAGTTTTTTGGTTTTTTACAGCAAAATCATAAAAATAATTACAACTATTTTTAAATTTTATAGTGAATATAGGGCAAAATGGCTCAGCTGAAGGCAGCTTTTGATTCAAACTTTGACAGAATTCCATTACAATTGTCGGGTTTTGAAATTTATGCCTAGATTTACAACTAATTAGAGGACGTATCTGTGAGCAAAGAAACTATCGTTGCCCTACATGCAGAGCACCAAGGTCGCTGGAAAAACCGTGAAGAAC
>CAVBYE010000087.1:0-10513 GCA_963599285.1 Bacteroidaceae bacterium
GCTCAATATACTGCTTCATGATTTCGAGTGACGCAGCATTACAGCTTGAAGCAAAATAGCTGAGTGACTATCAAGAACCACCCCATAGATTGCTGTTAATTTCTGGAAAATCTTTGCTTAAATGACGACTCGACATGCCTTTTAAGCTATTCACGAGATTGGATCCTGCTGCTGTGGATAGGTAGAACAGACGAGCATGATCATCCTCACCATTAACTTCGGTTCATTCAACCTCAAAGTCTGAACACATTTTTTTCAAACATCTCTTTCATTGCATCAAGTCGAGGTTGTGTAAAAATATGCTTGCAGGATTTGGTCATCAAGATCCAATGAAGGTGCATATTTAAAATAGTCAAGACCTCATATTATTTCTTCAGTCTCCATGTTAGACCAACTCATATAAGTCATATAAAAACCGTTAAATTACGCATAAAAGACAAATATTTCCTTATGTAGCGATGCTATGCATAGACCAATTGGCATCAGAGGGGGATTTTGTCTGGATAAGTTGTACCGAAAGTACGAGAAGAAATCAGGTATTACTCAACGAGCAAGACATAAAAAGCGTACTCATGCATGACACGCCAACATTGAAAATTGCTGTAAACACCATGTGTATAAAGCAAGCACCATACTTGTTCAACATCATGCACTCATTGTCGTTGGTGACTTAAGTGCGAAAAAAATTGTAAAAACTGAGATGGCAAAATCTGTTGTGGATACAGAATTTGCAGTGCTAAAAACAATGTGCAAGTATAAATGCAAGAGTAAAGGGGGAGTGTTTAAGGAAGTCAATCAAATCTATAACCCAAATTTATGCAATAGATTAGACTCAAGCATTGAATATACGCAAGCTTAAAACTCAAAAAGACCCCGCGGGGTCTTTTGACATTTCAACTGGTCTAGTCCGCCTTTTGTGGATCATAGAGTCGATCTTTGATGAATAAGGCAGGAATTAAACCACAGACAAAATAAGCCACTGCCATGACCAACAGTCCTGTACCAATTGAACCACCGTGAGCGAAGTAACCAATGGTCAGTGGTGCAAAAATAGCACCAATACGCCCCAGATTAAAGGCACCACTTACCGCTGTACCCCGAATTGAGGTTGGGAAGCTTTCGGTCATATAGGTCGCATTAATCGCAAATGGCATGCCGTAGAGGAAACCAAACATCAGCATTAGCCACAAAATATTGCTTGGGGTATTAAAGTAAATCACAATCGGTAAAAATAATGCAGTGCCAATGGTGCCAAATGCAAATAGTGCACGGCGTCCAAAGCGATCAGCAAGTACCCCAGCCACCACTTTTGCAAAAATCATAATCAGGAAAGTGCCCACCATATAGGTGGTCATTTCTTTAAATTTAATCCCAAGATCTGATTCTAAGTATGAAGGCAACCACGTACTTAAACCTGCATAACCAAACTGCAGCGCACCGGCACTCAAAATCCATAGCATGAACATCCAGCGATGTTTCTTATCGCGTAAAATCACCAGATAAGGATTTTGTCTTTTGACTTTCTCTGTAGCATGTAGGGCTTCTTGACGTTTGAGTTCTCGTGAACGCTGCCAAGACTCCGGCTCTGGGACTAAGAAATACATCAAAAATGCCAGTACGATGGGAATGATGGTGATCCAATACAGCATTCGCCAACCATATTCAGGAATAATCCAACCCGCAAGTAAAGTTGCACATAAAGAGCCTAGGGTAAAGCCGGTCATTAATGCAGCTAAAATGGTGGTGCGATACTTTGTTGGCACATATTCTGACATGAGGGTATTACAGGCAATGTAGAGTGAGCCTAAACCAATTGCGGCAATACTCCGAATAATAATGAATTGGTAATAGGACTCGACAAAGCCTAAGGCACAGGACAAACTTGAAGCCAAAATCATATAAAAGACAATGACTTTCACTCGGCCAAAGCGGTCACAGGCCCAACCGCCAACCAAGCCACCAATCACACCACCGATCATGCTCCAACTGCCAATTGCACCCACTTGTACGGTGCTTAAATTAAATTCGGCTTTTAAACTGGTAAGACTATAGGCCAAAAAAGCAAGGTCAATCCCATCGGCCAATAGAATGAAAAAACATAAAATAAAAGCGGTCAGCCATATTTTCTTCGGTTGCGCATCATCCTGTTCTACAGGCAATGCGTCTGCCACACGATCCGTCATTGAGCATATCCTTTTTCAATTTTTTATTGTGTGTCTGTCTATGTGACAGGTACTGTTCTAATTTTTTAGAAATTAAATTCCGCTTAACGGAATAATATATGTAACATGCTTTTGAAGGATTGAGCAGAATTTGAGCGCTAAAAAATGCATATATTTGTAAAAATACGCAAGTGTATTCTATTCATGATTGCTTTTATTGGATTGAGTCGATTATGATTTGGTCTGACATAAAATAATATTTCACTATACAAAACTATAAAAACGGGTCACAGGAGTGTGTCATGTCGCAACAACCATGGATTGCTGAATATAAAAAATGGAACGTGAATCCTCATTTTACGCCACCTGCGCCTACAGCAACGTTGGCACAGGTCATCAATGAAAACTTAAAACTGTTCGCACATAAAACGGCATTTGTGTTTTTAGATCGCCTATTTAGCTTTGCTGAGGTTGATCAGCTTAGTCACCAATTTGCCTCATTTCTTCAGCAGCAGGGCATTCAAGCAGGCAGCCGTGTAGCAGTCATGCTGCCCAATATTATTCAATACCCTATTGTGAGCTTTGCAATCTTGAGGGCAGGCTACATTTTGGTAAACGTTAATCCGCTATATACCCAGCGCGAGTTGTATCATCAATTGCAAGATTCAGGCACTCAAGTGCTGATCGCGCTCAATTCCACCCTAGAAAAATTGCAACAGCTAGAACAGTGTCCTGATTTAAGCCATGTTATTGCCACCGACGCGGCAGATTTTGTACGCAAACGTCCAGCAGTGCCAACCTTGCCTTCTCTCAGAGATGATGTACAGGTATTTGATTTATTGGATGTGATAGAAAAAACACCTGCATTACCTTTAGCACCTTTGCATCAACAGCAGCAAGATACCGCGATTTTACAATACACTGGTGGCACAACTGGACTGTCGAAAGGCGCAGAGCTCAGTCATGCCAATATTTTATTTAACATGGCGCAAAACAGCACTGTTTTTGTCAGCCATTTTGGGGAACGCACTGCTGAAGAAAGTGAAACTGTGTTATGTGCTTTACCTTTGTATCATATTTATGGTTTTACCATTTGTTTATTTAGCTATGGCTTAAAACGTGGATTTGCCAATGTTTTAATTCCAGATTCACGCAATTTAGATGCACTTGTTGAGCAATACGAACGTTATCGACCAACCATATTTCCTGCGGTCAATACCTTGTTTAATGCCTTAGTCCATCATCCACGCTTCCAACAGCTTGATCACAGTCATTTAAAATCCACCACTGGCGGTGGCGCAAAAGTACTCAGAGCCACGGCTGACCGTTGGCTGGCTTTAACTGGGCGCTATATTTACGAAGGCTATGGTTTGTCGGAAACGTCGCCAACAGCAACCTTTAATCCTCCTTTAAGTGAACGCTTTAATGAAACCATTGGTTTGCCTATTCCTGGTACAGAAATTTTAATTTTAGATGAGCAAGGTCAAGCCCTCGGTTTTAACCAAGCAGGAGAAATCGCGATTCGTGGGCCGCAGGTCATGAAAGGCTATTGGAACCAACCTGAGGCAACCGCACAAGTGTTGACGAAAGATGGTTTCTTCTTAAGTGGAGACATCGGCTCAATGAATGAAGAGGGCTATATCACCATTTTGGACCGCAAAAAAGACATGATTTTAGTGTCTGGCTTTAATGTATATCCGAATGAAATCGAATATGTGTTGTCTTTACATCCTAAAGTGCTTGAAAGTGCTGTGATTGGGGTCGAAGATGCCAAATCTGGTCAAGTCCCTAAAGCCTTTATTGTGAAAAAAGATCCGAGTTTGACCCAAGAGGAGCTTCAAACTCATCTTAAACAACAATTAACCAATTATAAGCTGCCCAAATATATTCAGTTTATTGCTGAATTGCCCAAGTCAGCAGTGGGTAAAATTCTGCGTCGTGAATTACCACGTCAATTAGACCAGCAGGATTTAGATCAAGTCAGTTAAGGCAGGCTTGCTTTGCCTGAGGCAAAAAAATACCCAATACAGAGCTTGAGTATTGGGTATATCTAAAGAGAAATATGTTGATCTAGTATGCAGTCTAAAGCGACTAGCTATTTTTGTATAATTGATAAAATTTATGCTTTTGATTGAAAATTTAGATTGTAACAACACATCTTTGAGCATCAAGGGTAAAAATGAGGTCTAGATGCCACTGAAAATCGAGCGCACGCAACGGCGGAGACGAGCGTATGAGGATAATCTATACTCAACAGCTCAAGAAAAAAATAAGATTTAGGGACAAACCATGCACGACCTTCAGCAAATTCAAGCTTATCTTGCGGCACATTTTCCGCATGCCATGCAAAAATTTGAACTACACAGCATACAAGATGACTACACGGTGTTAAAACGGCATATTGATCCCCATGATTTGCGACCAGGGGCAACCGTTTCAGGTCCAACCTTAATGCAAATTGCAGATTTCGCTGTTTATGTCGGTATTTTGGCACATGAGGGGCTGATCGAAGCGGCGTTTACGACCAATCTCAATATTAATTTTTTACGTCGTCCTCAAGCAGGACAGGCCATTATTGCCCACACTAAAATTTTAAAAGCAGGCAAAACCTTGGCTACAGGTGAAGTGAGTATGTATTCAGAAGGCAATCCTGATTTAGTGGCGCATGCAGTGGCCACTTTTGCATTGCTACGTGCTGATGATCTGTCATCTGAGACGCATTCGGGTTGATATTTTGCACGATTGATAAAAATGATTGTCATTATCATAAAGTTTGTTTTTACTTTTTGGTCAAAATAAGCGAAGCTAAGTCTATAGGTATTGTAAGGAAAGGAGAGAGTCCTTACATTACCGCCCTCATTTTTACGAGCGTGTTCTTAAATTTCATGCCTGAATAGCATGAGTATGATGTCGAGCGCTTGTTTCCCCAATTATATCCGATGTACATGAGTTGAGACCTTTCATTTTGCTATCGCTGAGCGTGATGTCTTTGCGCTGATCTTGATTTTGAGCTGCAAGCCAAGTGCTATAGGTGCAAAAGATGGTGCTGCAAAACAGCCAATACCGAAGTGAACAGGTGTATTTTTCCTCAGAGTCGTTACAATAGCGCATTCTTTGTGAGTCTAGATATCAACTATGCAACACCGTATCCGTACCCTCATCACCGCACTCAGTGAACATATGTATGAACGTGAACATATGATTGCATTAAGTTTATTGGCGGGGGTTGCAGGAGCCAATACCTTCTTATATGGGGCACCTGGTACGGCAAAAAGTTTGATTTCAAGACGCATTGCTGCTGCTTTTGAGGTGGAACGTTACTTTGAATATTTAATGAATCGTTTTAGCACGCCAGAAGAATTATTTGGGCCAGTGTCCTTAAAAGCATTAAAACAAGATCAGTATACGCGTAAAACTGCCCAGTATTTGCCTAAAGCAGAGGTGGCTTTTTTAGATGAAATTTGGAAAGCCAGTCCTGCGATTTTAAATACCTTGCTCACCTTATTAAACGAAAAAATATTTAAAAATGGGGATGAAATTGAAACGGTGCCTCTACAAGTGCTGATGAGCGCATCCAACGAAATTCCGCAGCCAGAACAAGGCCTAGATGCACTTTACGATCGTTTTATTTTACGTTTAGTGGTGCAGCCCATTCAAAAGCCAGACAATTTCTTTGCGCTATTACAAGCAGGCCCGAGTCAGCCGTTGCCTCAGCATGCCATTCAAGCGATTAGTTTAGCAGAGCTGCGCCAATGGCGTAGCCAAATTCATGCTGTGCAATTAAGTCCAGATATTTTAAGTGCTTTTTTAGAGATAAAGACCCAATTGAGCCAAGAGTTTGCAGAACATCAAGTCTATGTCTCTGACCGTCGTTGGCAACGTGTGGCCTATTTAATGAAAACGGCTGCATTTTTAAATGGTCGTGATATGGTACTGATCAGTGATTTATTTATTCTGAAACACTGTCTATGGAATCAGCTCAATGAAATCAGCTTCGTCAATGAGGTGGTGAATACGGTTATTTTGCGCCAAGGCTTCAGTCATGATTTAAATTTAGAGCGCTATGTATTAGACAAAGAACAGCTCGAACAAGATATGCTTAATCATGCCTACTACACAGAAGATGTGTACTACAGTTATTTGATTAATGGCGTGGATTACTTGCATGTGACGACCAATTTAGACCATTATTATCAAAATAAAAGTTTGTATTTGGCATTAGATAAATTTGGCACCCATAAAGATTTCTTTGCCCTTGATGCAAGCGGTGAAGAAGTGCGTGGTATTGTGTGTAATTTTAATGGTACAACGCAATGTACTTTAAAGGGCGGCTATTATGGCTTAGAAGAAGTGGTCAGCCCACAGATCAAGTACAGTAAAGGCAGTGTGCGAAGTGAAGTCGATTCCACTAAACAGCAACAATTGCGTGCACAGTTACAGCGCCTGCAGCACGCTTTCAGCCAAGAACAACAGCTCCTGCAACAACGTGTTGCACAATACGATGCAGCCTTAGATTCCGTTTTTGTAGAGCCTGCAGATCGCGTTATGTTACGACAGCAGATTCAAGAGCAGCTGCAACGTTATGCACTACAAATTCAAGACTGTGAACGCTTGGATCAATTATGTCAGCCTTAGATCATGCGCAAATGCTCAGTTCAGCCACAGAGCATCTCCTCAATAGCTTATATACATCGCACTTACAGCATCATTTACACGACAGCAAATTGCGTCAACGTGTGGAACAAAAAGTGCAAGAATGGGCCTATGAGGCACAGTCTAACTTAGATCAGCAGCATCCATTTTTACAGGCCCAGCAGCAGCTTGAACATTGGCTGAGCCAAAGCCATGTCGATGAAGATGCATTTTCGACATTGTCTGAACAATATCAGCAGTTTATGCAGCAATTGGGCTGGCCTGATACGCATGCCAATTGGCAGTCACTTACAACAACCGCCAGTCAACGCAATGTGCAATTTCAATTGTTGCGAGAAAAATGGCAGCGCAAATTAACCGAAGCTGTGGCCGATTGGGAATTTCAACAGTTAGCCCAACAGCGTGATGAATTTTTGGCTGAAATCAAAGAATTTTTGACCCATTTGCAGCGAATGGCCAAACATCAGGCCCACTTTGGGGTAGATACTGGAATTTTAATTGACTATTCATCGGGTCAACTGACCGAACATGATGTAGAAAAATTTCAGCATTGGTGTGGTTATTTAGAGCAAGATTCGGCCTTATTGGCGTTGGCCAAACGTCTAGGCGCGGCTAAACCGACGCGCCATCCACGTCAAGCGGCCAGTCTGCATGCACCGCCTGATCCGACGGTGGAGCTACAGCTACCACTGTATGAGGAAATTGTGGGCATTCAATTGGCACGTGATTTGGCCTTAAGCTTACCCAATGAATTGGCCTTATTGGCAGATCCTGACTTAGAGGTGTTATTTGATCTTAAATATTTAGAAGCCAATCTCATGAGCTTCAGTATGCAAGCGCAAAGCCATGCCAAAGCCTTGGATCAGCCACAGTCACATAAACAATTGGGTCAAAAAGGACCCATGATTATCTGTTTGGACACCAGTGGATCTATGCATGGTCAGCCTGAGTTGATTGCCAAAGCGGTGACGCTGTTTTTGGCCATGCAGGCCATGCAGCAACACCGTGCCATGTATATGATTAATTTCTCGACAGGACTTTCGGTAATGCAGCTCAAAAAAGGCCAAGCCTTAGATGATATTTTGCATTTTTTAAGTCAGTCCTTTCATGGTGGTACCGACCTGATGCCGGCACTCAACCACGCGATGGCGCTGTTGGCGCAGCCGCATTTTCATCATGCCGATGTCTTGGTGATTTCAGATTTTGTCATGGGGCATTTAGATGAAGACGTGATGCAACAGCTTGAGCAACATCAGCAGCAGGGTCACGGTTTTTATGCCCTTGCGATTGGTAATTTTCGGTTTGAGCATCTAAATGCAGGCTTATTTGACCAACAATGGGTTTATCAACCCAAAACAGGTCAAGTGATTGCTTTAGATCCAGCCTAAAGCCGTGCAAAAAAGCCTGCGGTTGCAGGCTGGATGCTTAGTCTAGTTTTTCATGCTGCATACTGGCTTTATAATACTGACAGCCTTTATAGAGTAAAAACACCCCAATACAGCCGGCAACGGCATTGACGATAGAAATGGAATGCCCAACCATTAAAGTATCTTGATAGTAACGATCGGTAATGAGCGCTACCGCCGTGGTACCTACGCCCAATGCAATTAAGTTAGAGATCAGTAAAAATTTGGCTGACACTTGAGCACGCAATTGATTCGGTGTGAGCATTTGAGTGGCTGCTGCAGATGCAGGAATAGGGAAGGTCGAAAAGAACATCGCCACAAAAATCAGCGCCAATGAACCATACAGATGATCCACTTGCGTAAACAACACGCTAGGTAGAATCAGGGCGGCACAGCCGAACATCCCTGCACGCATTGCAGCTTCGCTATAGCCTTTTTTAGAAAAATGATCAATCAACCAACCGCAGAACAGCGCACCACTGGTGTTGGCCAATAAAATAATTGCCCCTAAAATATAGCCGGTTTGACTGGCATCCAAACCAAAATGACGCATGTAATAGGCTGGTGCCCAACCCAACAGCGAATACAGCATCATGGTATAGAAAGAAAAACCAATAAAATGACAAAAGAAGGTTTTTTTATGCAAGCGAATAAACGCCATTGAGTTTTTAAATGACGCTTGTACTACTTGCCCATCTGCACCTACTTTTAAACCTTTACGGCTTGGTTCACGTACTGTCAGAATCATCAATAAGGCCAACAATACCCCGGGTAAACCCACAATAAAGAAGGTCACCTGCCAAGTGCGCAGTTCACCAATCACCGGGAGCACCACTGTATCGATATCTTTTAATAAACCAATAACATAGCCACCAATTAAAAAGGCTAAGCCTGAGCCAATAAAAGCACCAATGGCATAGACACCGAGTGCACGGCCAATCTTATCTTTAGGAAATAAATCGGCCACAATAGAATAAAAAGCCGGTGAGAGCGCTGCTTCACCTGCACCTACGCTTAAACGTGCAGCAAACATCTGTAGGAAATTTTTACTTAAACCGCATGCAGCGGTGGCTAGACTCCAAAATGCAATACCAATGGAAATAATTTTAATTCTCGATTTTCGATCGGCTAACGCTGCAATGGGTACCCCCATAAAGGCATAGAATAAGGAAAACGCCAATCCTTGTAATAAACTAAATTGTGTATCACTTAGCATGAGATCTGCTTTAATTGGCTCAATCATGAGCGATAAAATTTGCCGATCTACAAATGACAAAATATAGGCCAGCATACAAATGACCACCACATACCATTGGTAGCGTGTACTTGGGGTGGATTGATCAGGCAAGGTTTGAAGGGGAGTTTCAACTGTGGACTCAGGTCCTGTGAGTACCTCAGCAGCTAAGCTTTTTTCATTCATCATATGGCTTCCTAGAATGATGTTTTTATTTTGATACGATTAATTTTTAATTTTTAAATATATTGTATCGAATTTAAATCATGACCTGATTTTGACCAAGGGTCAAGCTTTGCGTTGAAAAAGTGATCAGTGACATAAAAAAAAGGAATCTTAATCAAGATTCCTTGTTAAAGTTTGAGGCTAAAGTTAACGTTCCACTAAAGTTAAAATATCGTAAGTGGCCACTAACTCGTCACGTTGATTCTTCACTTTAATATCCCAGACCACCACGCCATGCGGTTTTTGGGTTGGGTCTTTGAGTTGTTTGGGTGTTTTTTGCTTACAGGTTAATTCCACTTGAATGGTGTCACCAATTTTCACCGGTTCAACAAAGCGTAAGTTGTCCATACCATAGTTGGCAATCACAGGCCCAACCGCAGCATCAACAAATAAACCTGCGGCAGCCGACACGATAAAGTAACCATGTGCCACGCGTTCACCAAACAAAGATTCAGCCGCGCCAAGTTTATCCATATGCGCATAGAAATAGTCGCCACTTAAACCTGCAAAGCTGACAATATCGGCTTCGGTAATGCTGCGACGTGCTGTGAGTAAACGCTCACCAATACGTAACTCATCAAAGGATTTTTTAAACGGATGCACGCGATCGGCAAAGAATTCTGCACCTGCAGTCCAGCTATGACCAACTTGGGTTAACGCATTTGGAGAGCCCTGAATTGCAGTACGTTGCATATAGTGTTTGACTGCACGTAAGCCACCGAGTTCTTCACCGCCACCGGCACGCCCTGGGCCGCCATGGACTAAGTAAGGTAATGGAGAACCATGACCGGTGCTTTCTTTGGCACTGTGTTCATCTAAAATATGTACACGAC
>CAVBYE010000088.1:0-10341 GCA_963599285.1 Bacteroidaceae bacterium
GATAAGCACCTTGGGCTTTTTCGATAAAGACCGGTGTACCACCTACCCCATTAAAGGCACGTACAGGTGAGTTCACGCCACCTGGAATATGTTTATTGGCTTGTTTAAACAATTGTTCTTGCTTTGGAGACAAACTCATAAAAAATCACTCAACTCAAAAAATAAAAAATTAAGCTTGTTCAGCAAATAATTCTGACCAATCAAATACACGTTGACCCACGGTTGACATTGGGCGACCTAAAACATCACTCACCACAGCGCACAGGTCAGCACCCGCTGCAATCACTTCAGCACCATTTTCAACTGTTAATCCACCAATCGCACAAATTGGTACATTCAGTTTTTCTTTGGCTAATTTTAAAGTGTCTAAACCAATATTACCCGCTTCCGGCTTGGTCTCAGTTGCAAAAATTGCACCAAACGCCACGTAATTTGCACCATCCGCAATCGCTTGTTCTGCAAGTTCGATCGAATTATTACAGCTACGACCAATTAACACGCCTTTAGGTAAACGTTGCACGGCTTCTACAATAGAGCCATCACTCTGACCTAAATGCACGCCCACGCCATATTCAACTGCGGCGTCTAAGTCATCATTAATCACAAATGGCACTTTATATTGCGCACAAAGATGCTTCATATAACCAATTTCATAGGCGCGTGCGGCTTCATCCGTCACTTTTTTACGACGATATTGCAATACCGCCACTTCATAGGTCGCCATTGCACCTTCAAGCTTGGCTAACAGAAGTTCAATTGGATCATCATTGGTAATTAAATATAAACCGCGCATTGGCTTCACTCGATATTTGCATGATGGCGCATTATGGCACTGTTGTTGCACAAGCAAAAGTCAGCGCTCTAGGATCTGGCTGAGATTAGCTGGCTATTTTGTCTAAACTGCGATTTTTTAGACTTAAATTACCGCGCAAAACATCGGCAAACATCCGCCAATCCGAAATAAAACTATACACGGGTTGCTGAAAACTGGCTGGGCGATTGCGCTCATATTTAAAGTGCCCCAACCACGCACAGGCGTAGCCGGCAACAAGCCCATACAGCACATAACTTGGCTTGCGCCGAGCAATCGCCATCCCCCAACAGGCAAGTCCTAAGCTGCTGCCCAAAATATGCAATCTTCGGCTGGTGATATGCCGGTGTTCGGTTAAATAGAAGCGATAAAATGCTGGGTAATTCTGAATGGGCATGGATGTTTGTGCTGGTGTAGACGGTGTATGCATAGCGGTATTCATCTTATTTTCCTTTTCGATCTTCACGGCAATACTGTGCCTCATGTTCACAAAAGCAGATCCGTCGCTGCAGGTCAAGTCTTACATCAAGGCTGTTTTTGGTTACAATTTAAGATTACTGTCTTTATGTAGCCCCATTATGCTTGAAATTGAACTGAAGTTTCAGATTCACGACAGCCGTCGTAGTGCCTTACTCAAAGCGCTTGATCCTAAAAAATCAACTCAAATCAAGCTACAAGCCAAGTATTACGATACCCCTGAGCAACATTTAGCCACGGCTAAAGCTGCATTACGTCAACGTCTTGAAGGCAATACATGGGTGCAAACCTTTAAGGCCAGTAAAAATCATCTCGAACGCTTTGAACATAATGCCGTCTTAGGTGAGCTGACCCAAGCACCTGAGCTAGATTTGCGCGTATATGAGCATGATGCTGAGGCCGCAGCCCTGTTTCAACATGCTGTAGGGGGACACGCTGATGCACTGGAATTACAGTTTGAAACTGATATTCAACGTACCCTACGCGTGATTGAGTTCCAAGACAGTGAGATTGAAGTCAGTTTAGATATTGGCGAGATTCGGGCCAAAGGGCGTCAGCAACCGGTGCATGAAATTGAATTTGAACTGAAACGTGGTTCGGTTCAAGATTTGTTGGCCTTTAGTTTTGAATGGGTAAAAAAATATCAACTGTGGTTGGATGTACGCAGCAAAGCTGAATTTGGACATTTATTGGCAGCCAATCACAAGGTCAGTCCTGCTAAAGTGGCCAAGCCGTTTCTAGCACTCAAAAAACACTCACCCGACCATAACGTGCGCATGTTCGTGGCACAGCAGCTCCAGCATTTATTGCCGCATATTGCAGCCATTTCTGCCGATGTCGCAGAGGTAGAACATGTACAACAGGCGCATCAGGCCTTAAAACAACTCTATCTGACGGTCACTGTGTTTAAAACATGGAGCACTGAGCTTTCAGATCGATGGTCGAGCCAACTGGCGGCCTTTTTAGAACAGTTTGAGCAACGTGCACATTTAGAGCAGATGCAGCAACGCTTGGTGGGCATGTTACAAAATCCCAATACAGCGCTTAGCTTGCAACAAGATCTGCTCTTTGCCAAAGAAAAGCTGAGCCAACTTGTACGTTCAACACAAAATGTGCATCACTTTTTAGAGCTGTTAAGTTTTAGTTTGACACAGCAAGCGGACAATACGGTGCTAAAAACAGCAGCGCAAACGTTACTGCAACAGCAATATAAACAGCTTTTTGATGCACTACAGCAAAATACGGAGCAGGAGTTTGCACATTTAGATCACTTAAGTGAGGCACTCGACAGGCTGCACTTTAGTTTCCCAATCTTGACCCAAATTTACGACGTAAAGAACTTACAAAAGTATGCCAAAACCTTACAAGATGCCCAACGCGCCGCTGAAGAATACCGCTCCTTAAGTCGCTCGATCGCTTATATTCAAGACACTGAATTAAATCCAAGTGACTGGTTTGTACTCGGTTGGTTAACGGCAAAACAAGAGCTGTATGCTGAGCGTGTCACTCAAGCCGCCGAGCAGTTTTTATTGAGCCGTAAATTATTAAAATAAAATCCGCTTTCTCTTTTAACAGCTAGAGGATTAGGTTTAATTCCTCTCCTCTACCCCGATGCAATTTTTGCCCGTGAATGCTGGCTAGTCCTGTGTTGTCGGCTGACGAATTAGCTTTGAAAAGGCGTTGTTTTCAGCTGGTGGCACGGTCAAATGTGCCGTCTTGGCATTTACAAATGCCCGCTCACGCCACTGTTCTACGGTCAGCTCCGAGCTCAGTTGCCCATAGTCATATAAATATTCAGGCAACAGCCCCGGCAAGATCACGCGATAATCACGCGGAATATCGCCAATCACATATTCCAGGAAATCAAACAAAATTGTGGTGCAATTACTCACCAGAGTGTTATACCAACGCGGCTTATTGTTTAAACGATTGGCTTGATTCAGATACTCTAAAAACAACATTTGCAGCTCAGTTTGCTGCATTTTAATCGGGTAAATATAGACCTGTTCATCGCGAATATTGGTGCGGCTATAGACCAAATCATTTTCGTCACCGACCACCAAGGCCAATTCATATTGACGGAAAAAACCGCCAATGGTGGAAAAGCCTTCATCTTGTTCTTCACGTACTTCTAAAGACAACGACAGATATTCATCATTTTTAAAGCCAAAACTAATAAACACATGGGCAATGGGGCCTTCCATAAAATGAGAAATAATCAGGTCAAGGCTGTGTAAATCTTCTAGCCGATAACGCCGTGTATCCCATTGCACCACATAGTGTTCATCATCCTTCCAAATAAAATTACGCACATTGTTAATTTCCACCTGTCCATCGACAAAATGAAAATTCATTAACTCACGGTTTTCGCTGCGCCAAACCCGATCGTTGCGTGGTGTTAAATTAAAAAACAATACCACTGCAACCAAAAATGCCAATATGTAGCCCCAATTTATATATTTGCGCTGGCTGTGCTGTGTTTTCATGCTCCATATGCATACTGCTGCACCCACCAGCCACAGCAGAATAAGGGTATAGCTGACTGCTGCACCAAAAGGCTGCTGTACCCAGATGAGCAAACACACCCACAGACTGGTCAGCACAATGGTCAGCGTATAAAGAGCAAATTTTAATCTATGCATCCGCAACATCCCTGCAGGCGTATGCTTATTTTATAATCAATAATTTGAGTTAAACCTAGCGTTGCTTTGTAGGTTTAGTGTGCCCTTAGCGGTACTTGGCAAAAATTTTCCAGACCTCATTGTCAGCAATCGGGTCACTGTAGCTGTCGCTGCGCTGTTTACGTGGTTTATCACGTGCGTCCACCAATTTAAAGTGTGGCTCGGTACTTAACACAATCCCATTGACATAAAAACGGGTACGGGTGTATTCACTTTGTCCATGCTGAAAGACATAAGTCCGTAAGTCAATAAATTCACGATGTGCCACCAAAGCGGCCGTGTCATCACTCGCAAGCCAATCTTGCATGGCAAAAATTTCCCGTTCGCTAAATTGGCCACATTTTTCAATGAGGCTGGCCACCCCACGAAAGGTTTTCGACTCTTTGGCTCGCGTTTTATTAATGCGAATTCGATCGACATGAAAATAGAACAAAGGCAAATTTAAATGACTCGGTAAATGAATGGCATCTATCACCTCATCTTCATCTGCCATAAACGGCTGAAATAAGTCTTGTGCACGGGCAATCAGCGCTTGCCACTGCTGATAATAGCGTGCCACTTCGTCAGCACTGCCATAATAAATCGGTAAGCCTTCTACATTGGCCAGGTGTTGAGGTGGCCATACTTGTTGTCGTAATGCTGCGATATCGGTTTTTAAACTTTGAATGGCAATCGCATCTTGCATGAGTTAACCCTCTTTTTAAATACTTAGGCTATTTTTAGAGTACGGCAAAGGTTTAGTTTCTGCAAGGCTTTGCCTATAATGGCCGTTTAGATACAGATGTTTTAGGAACAGTTCATGGTTCAAAAGATTGAAGCAACCGATGTAACCGAAGAAGAAGCGTTAAATGCGGCTTTCTTTGAACGTGCTGATGCGTTTATTAAACAAGCCAACGAATTCTGCCGTATTGAAAAAGGCAGTGAGGTCAAACCGCATGAAATTCGCGGTCAAGTCAGCTCATCGATGTTATTTGCGGCATCGCGTTTTAACACTTGGGTGGCCGCCAATAATTTCAAAGATGGTGATGAGATGCGCGCTGCGAAAGAGCAAGTGATGTCGTATTTGTTACAACAATTCCAAATGATGTTAGATGACAACTATGACGAATATTGTGACCAGTTTGAAAACTACTTACGTTTCCGTCACAACGAAGAATTCCATGCCAACAAGCACGACCACTAAGTCGGTATGAATCAAAAAGCCCCACTGTTGGGGCTTTTTTTCATTTAGAGGGCGAGCTCTGCCTGCATAAATAAGCGCCCATAACCTGAAATTTCAATACGTTCTTGTTCTAAAATTTGACAATATAAAATGCCACCACGTGCTGAAGCTTGATAGGCCACCAACTGATCTTTTTGCAGAATCTGCGCCCAAAGCGGTGCAATACCGGTATGAATAGAACCGGTCACAGGATCTTCAGGAATGCCGTTGGCCGGTGCAAAGTAACGCGATACACAGTCATACTGCTCACCTGCGGCACTACTTGCGACATCAAGTGTGGCATCTGCGGTAATGGCCGTGCGAATTTTACCCATGGTTTTCAGCAATTCCATATTGGGGCTTTCATCAAGTACATCTTGTACTGACTCGTACACCACAATATAGGCTTGTGGATTTAAATACACCGCTTTAAATGGTTTGGTTAACGCTTGACGCAATACTTCAGGGACTTCTGTAACGCGTTGGGCACGGCGTATTGGGAAATTCATACAAATTTTGCCATCGGCTTGCTGTGAAACCTCAAACAGACCTAAATTTTTCACATGAAAATAAATGGTTTGGCTTTGCGTAAACTCCTTAAACAACACAAAACTGCTGGCAAGGGTGGCATGGCCACAAAAATCCACTTCAACCGTGGGGGTAAACCAGCGAATTTCAAAATTTTGTGCATCCAGAACTTTGACAAAAGCCGTTTCTGACAAGTTGTTTTCCAGCGCAATCTGCTGCATGAGTTCATCGGGCAACCATTGGTCACGCACCACCACGGCCGCAGGGTTGCCTTTGAACAATTGTTGTGTAAACGCATCCACTTGATACATTTTCATGCGGGTTAATCCTTTGCTTTGTAGGCTGTATTTTAACGAAATTTATTGCTAGGCTGAGGATTAATTTTAGCCCTTGGAACAGCCATGCCAATCAGCGCCCCCATTCAACCTGTTGCATTAGACAAAGCCTATCGTTTACTGAACCATGGTCCAACCGTGTTGGTCTCTAGCCAAGATGATCACCACACTGGGGTGATGACAGCAGCATGGGCCTGTGCCTTAGAGTTTAGCCCGGCCAAAGTGACTGTGGTGCTCGATAAAAGCACCAAGACCCGCCAAATCATTGAAGATGCGAAACGCTTTGTGTTACAAGTTCCGACGCTTAAGCAAATTGACTTGGTGTATGCATTAGGTACGCTCAGTCAACATCACTTGCCAGAAAAATTACAGCAATGCGGTGTCAAGCTGTTTGAATCTGCCGAGCATCCACAATTTCCTTTAGTTGAGGGCTGTACCGCTTGGCTACTCTGCGAGCTGATCCCCGAACCCCATAATCAACAGCAGCATGATTTATTTATTGGCCGCGTCATTGCCGCTTATGCCGACCAACGTGTGTTTCGTGATGGTCATTGGTATTATCATGAGGTAGCGGCCGATTTTAAGAGCTTGCATCATGTTGCAGGTGGACATTTTTATACCATTGGAGATGCTGTCTCTGTACATGCCCAAGACCCAACCTGACCGACGGGTCTTCGTCGATGCGCCAAAAGGGATACAATAGGCTTATATTCACACTTACAATAAAAATAAAGGAACAGGATGTTCTCAATTACTCAACGTCTCAGTGTGTTTTTAATGCTGAGCACCGCACTTGCCATTGGCATTTTACGTTTTTCTTATACTGCGCTGTTGCCAAGCACCCGTGTGGCTTTTGAATGGAGTACCAGCTTTGCGAGTCTTTTGGGCAGTGCCAATTTATTGGGTTATCTGATCGGGGCATTTTGGGCCATGCGCTTAGCCCAAAATGCCCGTATGTTACATTACCTCACTGCTGCAGGCGTGGTGGGCAGCTTAAGTTTATTGTGCTGTGCCTTTGCCGGTTTCAATGGCAGTTGGTATATCTTTTGGCGGCTCTTATCCGGCATCTGTGGCGGTTTACTGATGATTTTAGCCCCGACGGTGGTGGCACAATGCTGTGCGCCGGAACAACGCTTAAAGATTAATTTTATTGGCTTTAGTGGGGTCGGCATTGGGGTGTTGGCGGCAACCTTATTTTTGCCCTATTTAGATCAACTCAGTATTCGCAGCGCATGGCTCATTTTAGCCGCCTTTGCCTTCAGTTTTACCCTTATATTGGCCAGCATTATTTATCCTTTTCAGGCACAGCTGCATCACAATACCCAAATCGCTGCACCTACGGCTGTAGTTGATGGCCTCTATAAATGCCTGATTGTTGTCTATGGGTGCAGTGCCTTTGCCTATATTCCACACTCATTGTTTTGGGTGGACTATTTAAGTCAAAGCTTAAATCTTTCCTTATATTGGATTAATTTGAATTGGATGTTATATGGCTTGGGCAGTGCACTTGGGGCGGTGAGCGCTTATGGCTTAGCGCTCAAATTAGGCCATTTCAAGGCCTTAACCTGGCTGTATAGTGTCTATGTATGTGCTATTTTGGCTGCGGTTTTTAGTCAGTGGTCATTGTTCACGTTGGTCTCCTCTTTTTTGACTGGCTTACTCAATCCTGCGGTGGTGTTCTTAACTTCCTATACCATTTTGCAGCGCTATGGTTTGGCATATAAAAAATTGTGGGGCATGGCCACCATGACCTTTGCTAGTGTACAGCTGATTGGCGGTTTAAGTTTTAGCGCCTTACAAAGTGTACATATCAGCTATAACACCCAGTTTATACTCGCAGCCATGGTACTGTTGCTTGGGACGTTATCTTTTATTGGCTACTTAAAGTACGATAATCACAGCCAATATAAGATGAGCCTCAGCGGCTCGCTGCCTTCAAATAAGGATAAGGATTAACTGCACCTTGTCCTTTTAAATAAATCCCATAATGCAAATGTGGCGGTGTGGTTTTGGCATTGCCACTATTGCCCACATAACCCAAGACTGTGCCCGCTTCGACCCAATCCCCTGCTTGAATGTGATCTGCATAATCATCTAAATGCGCATAATAGTGTGAACTTAAAGCAGGGCCTGTCACCCAAATCACTTTACCCCCTAATCTATTGGTGCCCACCTCACGCACAATACCTGCTGTGCTACTTAACACAGGCGTCCCACGTTTGGCAAAAATATCCACCCCTTGATGAGTACGTCCTGCACTTCGAGCAGCTCCCCACGTATCCTGAATTTGGCTCACCTTTACATCGTGTACTGGCACAGGCAGCGGTGCATCGAGTGTTTGACGGTGGAGCTGCATATATAAATAAGCCCTCTTCCAACCGACAGCTTCTGTTGCAGGTGGAGGCTGACAGCCAACCAGCATTGCTCCACATACCACCATGAATCGCAATCGCATTATCGCTCCATACAACAAAACCCTCATCAGGAGGGTTTGTTGGTTAGTGGTTCATCCTCTATTTGGCCTTTTTACGTGCCTTTTGAGGTTGCTGCTGCTGCTGATCATTTTTGTTCTGCTCTTGCTCTTTTTGCTGCAGCTTTTGTTGATGTTGCTTCTTCTTATGTGCCATGTTCACTCACTCCTAAGTTGATATTGAGAGATGTCTAGGGACGAGTTCACTGTAGCCGATTTTAAAATTGCGCCAAGGCTCAGACTATTTCAAGTTATGTCAATGTAAATGGATAACTGATCAAGCTTTGAAAATCATCAATTTATATTTCAGCATCTTACACAATATACCCAACCGAGGCATTTTTTTACCTTGTGTTACATCCACGCCCAACACAATGCAGTAAAAATAATTAGCAACATGCAATACTTTCTCTACATCTTGCCGCATAATATAAGCCTCGAATTTTTTTGCGGTATTTTGGACTGTGGTTTTAGGCCACAGCAACCTAGCGCAGTTGTACATTTTTAACATTAAAGAAGCTTTTTTATGAAAATCGTCATTCTTAACAAGCCTTATGACGTCCTCTCCCAGTTTCGTAAAGACGAAGCCCATATGACGATGTCTGACTTTGTTGATGATCCAGATCTGCGTTTAGCAGGTCGTTTGGACATGGACTCAGAAGGATTGGTGTTTTTAACCGATCACGGCGGTTTAAACCAATACATCACCAACCCTGCCAACAAAAAGTACAAAACTTACTTGGTTCAGGTCGATGGTGATGTAACCGAAGAGGCCTTAGTAAAATTACGCGAAGGTGTTGAACTTAAAGATGGCATGACCTTACCTGCCAAAGCCATCAAAGTGGAACAACCTGAATGGTTATGGGATCGTGATCCACCGGTACGCTACCGTGCAAATGTCCCAACCTCTTGGATTGAAATTCAAATCTGTGAAGGGCGTAACCGTCAAGTACGTCGTATGACTGCAGCCGTTGGTTTCCCAACATTACGTCTGATTCGTACCAAAATTGGTCAAATTGATTTGGTGCAATTGGGTCTACAGCCGGGCGAAACCAAAGAAATTGAACCGCTGTTATATACAGATTTCCAAAATGTACCTAAAGAAGAACCCTACCGTTCACGTTCATATGTGAAAAAACCAGGTGGTACAGGCGGTAAGCCAATGGTACGCAAAAACAAAGATGGTTCGGTGAAAAAATCAGGCACCAAGCGAATTTGGCAAATGGATGACAGCGAAAAACCACGTCGTAAGACCAATGGTACCACGCGTCCAAATACCAAAGCACCACGCGGTCGTGGCCGTGGTCGCGGTTAATTCAATCCTGTGAAAAGAGCCTGCCCTTGTGGTGGGCTTTTTTATATCTGTGCAAATGGAGGTGATTTTAAGCTGCTTGAATCAGGTTTCATGTTTATGCTATCTATACATACACAATAAAAATTTAAAATACCCAAACAAGGAAGATATTGATGGATCAAGTGGTTAACCCAATGTTTAATCATGACATGCTGATGCAGCAATGGGGTGCACATTTAGTGCATTGTTCAGCGCATACAGCCAGCATCGCCCTTAAAATTACCGAGCAGCATTTACAAGGACATGGTACCTGTAATGGTGCGGTGATTTTTGCCCTGTGTGATGCCGCCTTTGCCATTGCCTGTAATAGCGGTGAATTCCCTGCTGTCGGTCAGCAGTGTAGTATTCATTACTTAAAGGCAGGTCAGTTAGGTGATGTATTGACCGCCACGGCAGAACACAAGACCACGAGTGGACGTACAGGAATTTATGACATTACCGTCACCAATCAAAAGCAACAGATTATTGCTGAATTTCGTGGCAC
>CAVBYE010000089.1:0-10220 GCA_963599285.1 Bacteroidaceae bacterium
AGCATATACCTGTATGGCGGCCAATCCTATCTCGGATGCCTATGCCACTGCAGCGATTCAAAAAGTCAGTCGCAATTTGTTTGATGTATTGGATCAGCCTGAAAATAGCCAAGGCCGTTTAGAACTTGCGCAAGCCTCTACCATGGCCGGCATTGCCTTCTCTAATTCTATGGTTGGTTTGGTGCATTCCTTGGGTCATGCCTTAGGTGCGGTAGCACACTTGCCACATGGCCTGTGCATGAACCTATTTTTACCGTATGTGTTGGAATATAACCGTAGTGTCAATGGCGACAAAATTGCAGAGTTATTATTGCCCCTTGCAGGCGCCGACATTTACGCACAAACCCCTGCCCACTTACGTGCAGAAAAAACCATCAGCACCATTTTAGCCATGCGTGACCGCTTGTTTAACTTGACCAAATTGCCACGCACCTTACGTGAAACCTCGAAAGTGTCTGAATCACAATTGGACGAAATTGCAGAAAAAGCCTTAAATGATGGTTCCATTATCTATAACCCTAAAGAAGCGACCTTGGCCGATTTAAAGCAGATCCTCGAAAAAGCTTGGTAATTTGCAACGAAATACGCCAATATAGCGAAAAATGGGCCTGATGTTTCATCTAAACATCAGGCTTTCTTATGCGCATTGAGCAACAGGCAACATGGCATGTTTTCTGCTCAATGACAGTGTATGCTGCAAAGCAATTTGTGTATCTGCGTGAGCACACGTTTATTTTATTTGTGGGAGGATCATTCGTCTCAAATGATCCTAATAAATATTGACTGATCCTTGATCAACGACCAAGAGGATATCGCCGTTGACTAATTATGCTGGGACACAATCACCTGTAAAATTGCAAAAGACCTTAGGCCTTTGGCACATTATTATTATTGGTTTGGCCTACATTCAGCCCATGACCTTATTTGATACATTTGGCCTTGTTTCAGAAGAAAGTGGCTTCCATGTACCAACATCTTATATTTTTGCGCTTATTGCAATTTTACTGACCTCATTAAGCTATGGTCATATGATTCGTCGTTACCCATCTTCGGGCTCGGCGTATACCTATGCACAAAAATCTATTCACCCTAACGTCGGCTTCATGGTGGGTTGGTCATCTTGGTTAGACTACCTCCTTTCACCAATGGTCAATATTATCCTTGCGGTGATTTACCTTGAAGCGCTGTTCCCGAACGTTAACCATTGGGTTTGGGTGATTGGCTTAACTGCCTTTATGACAGCCATTAACCTCCGTGGCGCCAAGTTTGTCGCGAACTTCAACAGCCTCATTGTATTCATTCAATTGGCGGTCATTGCTTACTTTACTTGGATGGTATATCAGCTGTTGGCGGGCGGCATCAACGCCGATGGCACTTTGGTGAATGCCAAATACCAGCTGTGGAGTTTAGAGCCGTTTTGGAATGAACTGACGTCAGTGGCTGCCCTCATTACCGGTGCAACCTTACTGTGCTTCTCATTTACAGGCTTTGACTCATTAAGCTCACTGGCAGAAGAAACGAAAGATACTGAAAAAACCCTTCCAAAAGCGATTTTCTTAACTGCGTTGTTGGCCGGCATTATCTTTATCATTAGCACCTACTTCATGCAGATCTATTTCCCGAATGATCCAAAGAGCTACTTTGAAGATGTAGCTGCAACTCAGCCGGATATCTTACAAGCGGTAGGCGGTGTCGCGTTTAAAACTGTTGTGCTGTACTTTGCAATTGTGACAGTCATGGCATCAGGGATCTCTGCACATGCAGGTGTGTCACGCTTGATGTACGTGATGGGTCGTGATGGCGTGATCAACAAAAAAATCTTTGGTCATATCAGTCCAAAGAGCTTCACTCCATCGTACAACATCTTAATCGTGGGGGCTGTGGCATTAACTGCAGGCTTCATGGATTTAGACTTTGTGATTTCATTGATTAGCTTTGGTGCATTGACAGCCTTTAGTTTTGTCAATTTATCGGTGATTTCGCGTTATGCATTACGCGATGGACGCACCAAGACAGGCAAAGACATTATGAACTTTGTGGTGGTGCCTTTACTTGGCTTTATTTCGGTATTTGCTTTGTGGCTTGAAGTCGATCAAGCTTCATTGAAATATGGCTTAATTTGGGCCTTTGCCGGTATTTTATACTTAGGCTATAAAACCAAAGGCTTTAAATATCCAGCCCCTCAACATAATGAGTTTGATGACAAATAATGTTGTCCTCACTGTAAAAAAAGGCGCTCTAGGCGCCTTTTTTTATCGCTATAACAAAATGCAATCAATACCACACTCCTAGCGCTTTGCTCTTTTCAACAACCAGCCAAAGTCGTTTCAATTAAGCACGTAAATCTTTAAACCCTTGCTGACGCCATGCTTCATATACAATCACCGCAGTGGCATTTGACAAGTTCAGACTCCGTGAATTTTCTGCCATTGGTAAGCGAATCCAATGCTGTTCTGGGAACAGGAGACGCACCTGTTCAGGTAAACCACGCGTTTCAGGCCCCATCAATAACGCCACCGGACGATTTAAATCTGAGGTATGTGGCGTCGCAAACCCTTTCGTGGTAAGTGGATAAACCGAATCGAGGCCAATGCCTTGCTCGGCCAAATCAGCTAAACATGCCTCAATGTTGTCCCAAATTTTCATGTTGGCATATTCATGATAGTCTAAACCTGCACGCTTGAGCTTCTTGTCATCTAGCTCAAAGCCCAATGGTTTGACCAAATGCAATTGTGCTCCGGTATTGGCACATAAACGAATGATATTGCCTGTGTTTGCAGGAATTTCTGGCTCGTATAAAACAACATGGATCACGAAATTTTCTACCTATGTACAGGACAGGCCTTAGCCTTGCCACTTAAGTTGTTCACGTAAGCGCACCACTTCACCAATAATGGTTAAGGTGGGTGCTTGAATATGGTGTTGGGTCACTTGGCTGGCAATATCTGCTAGGGTGCCGACCACGACCTGTTGTTCTGGCGTTGTGCCTTTAGAGACCAAAGCCACAGGCATGTCAGGACGTTGACCGTGTTCAATCAGTTTATGACATATTTTTTCTAAGCCCACCAAGCCCATGTACAGCACCAAAGTTTGGTTTTCATAAACCAATTCAGACCACGGTAACTCAGGTGAACCTTCTTTTAGATGTCCAGTTAAGAAACGTACACTTTGTGCATAATCACGATGCGTGAGCGGAATCCCTGCATATGCTGAACAACCTGAAGCTGCGGTAATGCCAGGCACCACTTGGAAGGTAATGCCTGCAGCAAATAGTTCTTCAATTTCTTCACCGCCACGCCCAAAGATAAAGGGGTCACCGCCTTTTAGACGACAAACACGTTTCCCTTGTTGTGCATATTCAACCAATAACGCATTAATACCTTCTTGTGGTACGGCATGATCGGCACGTGCTTTACCAACATAAATTTTCTCTGCATCACGGCGGCAAAGATCCATAATTGGCTGCGAAACCAGACGATCATAAATAATCACATCAGCTTGTTGCATCAAACGTAGGGCCTTTAGCGTCAGCAGTTCAGGATCACCTGGTCCTGCACCCACCAAATACACTTCACCCTTGGGCATTTTCCATGCGGCTAAAGCATCTGCCATCAACTGTTCTGCTTGCGCTACATTGTCATTAAAAATATGTTCTTTAATGGGACTTGCATAAACGTCTTCCCAAAAAATACGACGCTGATCAGGGTTAATAATTTTATCTTTGACCCGTTGTCGCCATTGGCCAGAAAACTCAGCCAATTTCCCCATCCCGTGTGGAATAGTAGTTTCGAGTTGGGTACGGATTTGACGCGCCAAAACAGGTGATGTGCCATTGGTCGCAACCGAAACCACCAAAGGCGAACGATCAATAATCGCAGGCACCATAAAGCGGCAATGCGGTGGATCATCTACACTATTGACCAAGACATGCTGTGCTTCACAAAGCTGAAACACCGCACGATTCACATCTGCATCATTGGTTGCTGCAATCACCAAACGATAATGTTGCATTGGCAAATCTGCATCAAAGGCTTGAGCAAGGTATTGACCTTGATGCTGCTCCAAGAGTGCCAATAATTGTGGGTCAATCTCAGGTGCAATCACCGTGAGCTGTGCTCCCGCTTGTGTCAATAGCAGTGCTTTACGATAAGCAACGCGCCCACCCCCCACCAACAAGCACGCTTGTTGCTGTAATTTTAATGAAATTGGAAAGATATCCACGCGCCTAGATCCCTAAATCAACTGCGCTCAGTTTAGCACTGTCTTGTGAGAATCCAAGATTGGATTGGCATTGCGATTGTGCATTTTTTTAGCACTTGGTCTATTTATGCGCCATTGCCATGCACCTCAAAACAGCACGAGCTATCTACACATCACTTAGAGCTGTCCTAACACGCTTAAAAAATCTTGGTACTGAGCAAGTTGATCTACGCGCTGCGCGTTGCTCCCTGCTGTGCATTCAATGCGCTCAATAGGATAATCTGCGATACGATCAAGCCCAATTCGCGCATAAAGACTATGCCATTCGCCTTGAAGTTTAATGGCTAAGTTTGGATTCAAGATATATTGTCCACGTGCTACTCGTTGGAACAACTGTTTGCTGTGTGGATCATTGCTGTGAATTTCATGTTTAGACAATAATGCATTTAAATAGCGACGATTGCGGCGCTGCTGCGGCCAAAGATCTGCCGGTAAATGCTGTATATGATGCAATAAAATCCCACTACAGACCCACCGGCTATGCTGCGCAAAATGCGCCCAAATCTGTACTGCCCACATCACATAGATCAGCTGAAAAATCAGATACTCGGGTTGCTGTGGAGCCAGTTGGAATAAGCGCTGATTGAGCTGTAGCTGGAGACACGGTTGTGGCAAATCATGCACATGCTGAGCCAAGAATGTTTGGCTATATTTTTCTGATTGAAGCGCGCGGCGTAGCGCCAATTGAAATAGATGATGTTGTGCTGCATCAAGCAGCTCTAGATCTGCACCTTGTTGATACAACTGTGTAAAGAGGGCTGAGTCACCCACCCAAACTGCTGCCTGAAGCGGGGTTTGATCAAAGGCATTACGATAATTTAATCCAAAGGTGTCAATTTTTTTCATTAATGCAGTTGCATGTTTACCCTTAAATTCGCTGTATGCCTTGGCCAATAAGGCTTGTTCCGCCTTGTAGGTTTTTAAGCTAAAATCTGCTGCAAAAATTTGCTGCGCTGGTTTAAAACCCGAGGCTGCCAATTGCACCAAATAACGCTGATGCAGATACACCACGGCATACTCAAACAATTGGAGTTTGGCTTTTTTATGCCCTTCAACGAGCGCTTGCTGCACCACTTGTTTTAAGTTTGAACCGCTAAGAACCTCCCAATCTGGTCGTTGTTCTTTTAAGATTTCCGTACGAATACGCTGCGCTTGTTCCGTCTTGCCTTGTAATTCAAGCCGTTGCGCCTCTTTTTGCCACGCCTTAAGACTCGATTGCTGCTCGCTCAAATTAAGTTGATCTGCAGCCTGCTGCATGCCTAAAAGTTGGAAAATACGATGTTGATCATCCTGCTCAATCCAATACAAATGCTGCATGGCACGGGTTAAGCCCACATACAATGCATTGATATAAAACTTATAAATTTCAAGTGATTTATCATACTTATCTTTATTACGCGCGTACTTAAATTCGCGCTGTAAATCTTGTGCATTCAGTCCTGCACAAATCGCATTAAATTCGTGTTTTGCGGTACTGACAAAGTTATACAAAATAATGTTGCTGTATTCGAGCCCTTTGGCCTCTTGAATGGAAAATACCAGTGGGGTTTTAAAGAAACGCTGTGCTGATTTTTTCTGATGTTCATGCATCACAATCACAGCAAATTGGGTAGAGACTGCCGTTTTTTGATCTAATTCAGCAATAATATTGGGCCTATTTTTTAGAAAATACACCCCACCTGCCACGTCTGCTTGGGTCTCCACCAAATAGTGACTTTCCTTGTCAATAGAGCCAAAACGTGCGTGTTTTAACAACAAAGTTCGATTGGCAATCTCAGTCACACGTTTCGCATTCCGATAGTTATAATGCAAAATATGGGTGATTTCTTGGCCCTCATGTAAATGCGCATCATGGTAAAAGAGGGTTTTAATTTTGGCCCAAGAGAAGAAATTAGGATGCACCACTTGATTGGCATCACCACACAATAAAAACAGTCCCTGACGCTTGAGACTCTTCAGTATGAGGTACAGCTGGACTGCGGTGATGTCTTGAACTTCATCAATCACCACATAATCATATGTTGCACGGACCTGACTTAAATATTCAAAACTTAATATATTACTGTCATGATAATGCTGTTGCTCAAGTGCCTGTATATAGCGTAAAAAGACGGCGTAGACTTGAGGGCGATCTTGGGCATCAAAAATGGATTGCTTTAGCCCCAAGGCCAAATAATCAGCTTCAGATAAATAGGCACTCTCGGTCGTAGCGCCCGTTAACACGCCTCTAAATTCTTCATACAAATGCTGTGGGTTCAGTTTCAGCCCTTCTTGCTGAGCATACCATGCATAGAAAAAGGCGGCTGTGGCAGGGTGTGTGCTAGGCACTGCAATTGTGTCTACAAATTCATCAAAGGTGTAAAAATCAACCTGTTGTTCTGAATTATAGTAATCTTGTGCATAGTACAACTCACGTGAATTTTTCACCAAAAATGAAGATAAGGTTACATAGAGCACCCGCCCTGCGAGACGCTTCATTTTTTCAAGTAAAATTGCGGTCTTACCACTGCCTGCTGAACCAATAATCATCAGCGGCAGCGCTTGCTCATAAATGTGTTGCTGCACATCATCAAAAGAAATAAATTTATTCAGATAGACAAATTTAGGGTTATTGGGGTTGATATAGACTAAATCTGCAGCTGGGTCTAAGGCCTCTACCTGCTCAATCGGTAATTGGCTTGCATTGACTGCGGTTAAACCATTTAAGAAGCGCGAACCTTGATAATCATGTTTTTTTAAATATTCTAAAATCAGTAAGTATTTACGTTGTTGGTGCTGATAAATTGAAAATAAAATGCGGTCACTGCGATTGAGTTTGGCCCGATATAAGTTGGTTTGAATTTTTTTAACATCGGCAGATTTAAAATCGTCTTGTTGTAACAGTTGATACAGCTTGTCAAAGCCAGGGATTTTTTTCGGATCAAGTTCGTTATAAATTAAAATATCCATGGCTGCAGGCACACGTTTTTGGTTGAGATAAATTTTAGATAAAAAATAAGCTAAATCCGAGGATTTAGCTTATCAAATTACGGCCAGTCGCTGAATTTAGTCAATAAATTCTAAACCACCCATGTATGGACGAAGCACTTCAGGCACTTCGATTGAACCATCTGCACGTTGGTAGTTTTCCATAATCGCAAGTAAAGTACGGCCCACAGCCAAACCTGAACCGTTTAAGGTGTGAACGAATTCAGTTTTCTTTTGGTCTGCACGGTAACGTGCTTTCATACGACGTGCTTGGAAATCACCCATGCATGAGCATGATGAAATTTCACGATAAGTATTTTGGCTTGGTACCCATACTTCTAAGTCGTAAGTTTTGATCGCGCCAAAGCCCATATCACCCGCGCATAAAATGACTTTGCGGTATGGTAGGCCAAGAGCTTGTAAGATGCCTTCTGCGTGACCCGTTAACTCTTCTAAAGCATCCATTGAAGTTTCAGGCTTCACAATTTGCACCATCTCAACTTTGTCAAATTGGTGCTGACGGATTAAGCCACGTGTGTCACGACCGTAAGAGCCTGCTTCACTACGGAAACATGGCGTATGTGCTGCATATTTCAGTGGTAAACGCTCAGGGTCAATGATCTCGTCACGGACAAAGTTAGTCACAGGAACTTCAGCGGTTGGAATTAAGTAGAATTCTTTTTCGCCTTGTAATTTGAATAGATCTTCTTCAAATTTTGGTAACTGACCTGTACCACGCAATGAATCTGCATTTACAAGATAAGGTACATAGGCTTCAGTGTAGCCATTTTTCAAGGTATGCGTATCGAGCATAAATTGAGTTAAAGCACGTTGTAGACGTGCAAGTGGCCCTTTGAGTACGCTGAAACGTGAACCGGTTAATTTGGTTGCCGTTTCAAACTCTAAACCGCCCATCCACTCACCTAGGTCAGTGTGATCTTTGATTTCAAAATCAAATTCGCGTGGCGTGCCCCACTTTAACACTTCCACATTGTCATTTTCGTCTTTGCCTTCAGGCACTGACTCATGCGGTAGGTTTGGAATAGATAAAGATTTTTCTTCAAGCTCAGCTTGCAATGCAGCCAATGCCAATTCAGCAGCTTTAATTTCGTCACCAATAGCACCCATACGTGCCATAATCTCTGACGCATCGCCGCCGGCTTTTTTAATTTGACCAACTTGTTTTGCACCGGCATTACGTTCTGCTTGTAAGCTTTCCGTTTTCGACTGAATGTCTTTACGGCGTGCTTCTAAATCCGCCCATTCTGCCACATCAAGTTGTACACCACGTTTTGCCAAGGCTAAATTTACAGCCTCAATATTAGTTCTGAGTAATTTCGGGTCGATCATAGCCAATCTTTTTGAAGAAAAAAACTGGCTATAGTGTAAGCTTTTCAGGCTTAAAAATACAGTAATCCCCTCTGCTTGCTGAAGCTTATTACAGCACTTACCCGAATTTGTTTTTTGCCTCGCGCTTTGTGCAGGTTCACTGTTGCCCGGCTAAGCGCTATAAAAAAAGCAGCGCTAAGGCTGCTTTTCTCTTTAATGCGCAAAAATTATTGATCAATAATATCCGTGCCTTTAGGCGGGGTAAAATTAAAGGTCGATGCAGGAATCTTGGCATTCATTTTGGCATTGTTAAAACGTACATGGGTAGTTTGACCCAATGAATCTTGCAAAATCATCAGCGTTGGGGTGTTTTTAGCACCAAAACTTAAGGTTAAGCTTTGGAATGCCCCTTCTTTATCACGCGGATACAAGGTGTAGTAAGTTTTACTGCGATCAGGTTGGGTAATCCGATACGCTTGCATAATTTGCGTGGTGTTACCAGATAATAACAGTGCCGGGGTATTGGCCACTTGTTCATCTAGACTTTGACGCACCGCTTGTTGTAAGTCAGGATCATAAATCCACACCGTACGACCTGTACTCACGATGGTTTGTTTCACGGGGCTATTAATCTGCCAGTAGAACTTGCCTGGACGTTCAACTTTCATAACCCCAGTAAAGCTTTGGTTCATATGCTGTGCGGATAAACCCTTTTTATTGCTCTTGCCACTGGTTTTGGTGGTTTGTTCAAAATTGGCACTCAGGCTTTGAATACTGCTTAATTGTTTGATTAAACCTTGGGTTGCCGCTTGTTCTGTTGCAGGTGCTGCATAGGCTGTGGTCACCATCACCGGTGCGAATGTCGCCGCACCGACTGTCATTGCACATAGGGTTTTAGTCAGCATATTCATATTTCTACCTTTGTTATGCAGTCATCTTTCATGCTGCTCATCTTAAACCAATTTTTTACTGCAAAATTGGAGAAAATAACAAGTTTTGTAGCTTTATTGGTAAGAAGCGTGCGTTTTTATCCATCATGATGTAGAAAACACAACAGACAGGCATAAAAAAACCCACATCTACATGTGGGTTTTTTTCATCTGTATGGAAACTTACGCTTCAACAGATACGTAGCGACGACCGAATTGGCCTTTCACTTCGAATTTTACTACGCCGTCAGCAGTAGCAAATAGAGTATGGTCACGACCCATACCTACGTTAACACCAGCGTGGAACTCAGTACCACGTTGACGAACGATGATGTTACCAGCTGTAACTGATTGACCACCGTAGATTTTAACGCCTAACATTTTAGGATTCGAATCACGACCGTTCTTAGTAGAACCACCGGCTTTTTTAGATGCCATCTCTATATTCTCCTAGAATTAGCCTGCGATCGCAGTAATTTTCAACTCAGTGAACCATTGACGGTGACCTTGTTGTTTACGGTAGTGCTTACGACGACGCATTTTGATGATGCGGATTTTGTCGTGGCGACCATGGCTAACTACTTCTGCAGTTACTGTTGCGCCAGCAACAACTGGAGCACCAATTTGAATGCTTTCGCCGTTCACTAACATTAATACGTCGTCAAACGTAATTGTCGCGCCAACTTCAGCTTTCAATAATTCAACTTTAAGGGTTTCACCCTCAACAACACGGTG
>CAVBYE010000090.1:0-10030 GCA_963599285.1 Bacteroidaceae bacterium
TATCATAATTGCAATTGCAGCATTGGATTGCCATATGAAAATTATTGCCGATGAGAATTTGGCCTTTACCGATTATTTCTTTGCTGAATTTGGCGAAATCAGCCACAAAGCCGGACGTACTTTAACTGTACATGACGTACAAAATGCCGATGCACTCTTGGTGCGTTCAGTCACTAAAGTAAATGCCCAATTATTGAAAGACAGCACAGTGAAATTTGTGGGCAGCGCTACCATTGGTACAGATCACTTAGATATTCAAACGTTAGATGATCACAATATCGCATGGTCAAATGCAGCAGGCTGTAATGCCCAAGCGGTTGCGGAATATGTAATTACAGCATTACTGCATGTAAAGCCTGAATTATTACATGCAGATCAAGACTTTACTTTAGGTGTGATTGGCTTAGGGAATGTCGGCTCACGTTTGGTAAAAATGGCAAAAATCTTGGGCTGGCAAGTCATTGGCTATGACCCATTTGTACAATTAGATGGAGTAGAGCAGGTTGATTTTGATAGCCTGTTAAAACGTGCTCATGCCATTTCCATTCATGTGCCTTTAACTAAAACAGGCGCTTACCCGACCTATCATTTAATTGATGCTACTGCCTTAGCCAAAATGTCCGCTGATACCATTTTAGTGAACTCAGCGCGTGGGCCGGTGGTGGCAGAAGCGGACTTAATTGCAGATATTCAAAAGACTGGGCGTAAAGTGGTGCTTGATGTATTTGAGCATGAACCTGAAATTCGTGCTGAAGTTCTAGACTTAATCACACTTGTCACTCCCCATATTGCCGGCTATAGCCTAGAAGGCAAAGCACGTGGCACCCAAATGATTTATGACGCATTTTGTCAAAGCTTTGGCTTTAAATCAGACAAACGTTTTGAAAGCCAACTGCCTGTCTGCGAGCAATATTTTAAAGATCAAGATTTAAAAACAGTCTTGGCCCAATATTTAAGCCAAATTTATGATATTGCGCGTGATGATGCCAATTTACGCGCGTGTATTAAAGATGGCAAAGTCGAACAAAAAGCGTTTGATTTTTTAAGAAAAACTTATCCGCTGCGCCGTGAATGGGCAGCCCATGCAGGACCAGCAGCATGACGATCCAATATCAACCCACGTGTGACCTGAATGCGCTACGTGCCCGCGCCCAGATGTATGCCCAGCTACGTCAGTTTTTTGCGGAACGTGAGGTGTTAGAAGTCGAAACGCCTGTACTGTCGCAAGCAGGTGTGACCGATGTGTATTTGGCTTCGGTACAGGCTCAGCGTCATGTACAAGGTAAACGCAGCACCCACTACTTACAGACTTCACCTGAATTTGCCATGAAGCGACTGTTGGCCAGTGGCAGCGGGCCCATTTACCAAATCTGTAAAGTCTTTCGTGATGATGAGCATGGCCGTAAACACAACAGCGAATTTACCATGCTTGAGTGGTATCGCCCGGGGTTTAGCCTCAAAGATTTAATGCTTGAAGTGACTGATTTACTCAATGTGGTGTTAAAACAGCGCTTTGGCGAAGTGCGTCCGACGGTTTTAAGTTATAAACACGCCTTTATGGATCGTTTAGATCTCAATCCATTACAAGCGACTTTACAACAGCTTAAAGATGCTGCGCGCCGTGTGGGTCTGAACTTAGATTTAGGTGAAGATCGTTTAGGTTATATCGACCTGTTATTTTCACATATGGTTGAGCCAAGTTTAGGTTTTGATACCCCAGTATTTTTAACTGATTTCCCACCTGAATTGGCATCACTCGCTAAAACGCGTATTGATGACGATGGTGAATTGGTTGCAGCACGTTTTGAACTGTATATCGAAGGGTTAGAATTGGCTAACGCTTATGATGAGCTGATTGATGCTCAAGTGTTGCGTAGCCGTTTTGAGGCCGATAATGCTGAACGGGAGAAACTCGGTTTACATGTGATGCCAATCGATGAATATTTATTGGCGGCTTTACCACATATGCCTGAATGTTCAGGGATTGCATTAGGCGTTGACCGTTTACTGATGATTGCCACAGAAAAAATGCGTTTAGAACAGGTGATCAGCTTCCCCGCTGAGATTTGTTAAGCTGAATCAATAGCACCTGTTTAGGTGCTATTTTTTTAGTGCTTAACGCATGGCGTTGGCTAATTTTACATGATACTGATTTTGCTGATAGTTGGCCCCATTATAGCGTTTGGCAAAGTCACGATTGGTTTCTGGGTTTTTGGATATTTTTAAGAAGGCAGACTTAATTTTAGCAATATTCAGAATATAGCCCATGAGCAGCTGATAATGGGCTGCTTCAGTGCGGCTGACTTCATATAGCATATCTAGTGGAGTCGCATAGCCTAAAGCTTGATAATAACTGCCCATCACTTGAAATGTAGACATGGACACTGAACTAAAGGCGCCAATGGGATGAATACAGGCCGCATGGGCAAGTTTTTCCCAAGAAAAACCATAGCCACCGCCATCTTGTTTGGCTAGAAATTGCAATTGCTTGCTAGGTAAATACAGGGTCTTTTTCACAACGCGATAAAAATAATGCCGCTCGTATAAAATACGCGGTAGGCCATCTTGGGCCCAAGCACCTGATCCTGTTTCAATTTTGGCAATCGCTTTCAGGCGTTGCACACTGCTGTCTCCGAGTTTACGAGCGTAATCCAATAATTGTGATTCAGTCACTTTGCTGGGCTTTTTGCAACGAAATACCTGATAAATCGCGTCACGTGTTTTAGGGCCGCCCACCCCATCTTCAAGTAACAAGGGTATGGTAAGTTGATTGAGCTGAATTTTTTGATTCAGCCATTGCTGCATCTGTCGAATATCCATCGCGCTACCCCTTATTCAAATTATGACTTGGTAAAGCAGTTGAGGTCGTAATTTGAGTATAGTGGCAGAGAAGGCTGTAGGGGATTGTTATGATTCTTTGATTGTATAAGAATGTAAATATGCCAAATGAGAGAGCCCAACCTTAAATGCTCAAGGTTGGGAGATCAATATTTTAAGCGACAGGGTATTGCTCTTTTAACGTAGCAATGGCTTCAATACGACGTTGAATCAGCATTTCACCAATGTCTGGCCCTTTAATGTCTGCAGGTAAATCTTGTGCTTTAATACTACGCACCACCTGCATCGCATCTAATAGGTATTGGGCCTGCGGATAGGCACGATCTTCTAATCCTAAACGACCACGCGAATCACATTCACACGCTTGTACAAAGGCGATGACTCGCTCCGGGCGACGCAATACATCTAAACGTTGTAATAAACGCCAAAGGGTACCCGGCTTTAAATTGAGGGCTTGATGACACTTGAGGTGTTCTTTACAAACTGCTAAGGCCAATTGCTTGGTCGTGGTTGGCACTTTTAAACGCTCACACAGCGCAGTGACCGGTGCAATGCCTCTTTCTTCATGCATGATATGACGCGGCAACTCTTCCTTTGGTGTTAAAGCTTTGCCCAAGTCATGCACCAACACAGCAAAACGTACATCTAGCTCATAGTCGGCTTTACAGGCCTGCTGTAATGACATCATGGTATGAATACCACAGTCAATTTCAGGATGATATTCAGGCCGTTGCGGAATACCATACAGTGCATCAATTTCAGGGAACAGCACATTTAAGGCACCACATTCACGCAGCACCTCAAAATAAACTTCTGCATGTGGTTCCATTAAGGCACGAGATGTTTCCTTCCACACCCGTTCTGGAGTCAGTGCAGTCAGTTCACCTGACTCGGCCAAAGTTTGCATCAAGCTTAAAGTTTCAGCGGCCACTTTAAAGCCTAAACCATGATAACGCGCGGCAAAACGTGCGATACGCAGCACCCGTAATGGATCTTCAACAAAGGCATCGGAGACATGGCGCAGCAGACGTGCCTCTAAATCTTGCTGACCCTGATAGGGATCATACAGCTTGCCAGCATCATCCATGGCCATAGCATTAATGGTCAGGTCACGCCGGATTAAATCTTGTTCTAAGCTAACGCTTGGATCGGTATAAAATTCAAAGCCATGGTAGCCCTGACCTGATTTACGTTCCGTACGGGCAAGGGCGTATTCTTCTTTTGTTGTAGGATGTAGAAAAACAGGGAAATCTTTGCCAACCGGTTGATAGCCGTCAGCAAGCATTTGTTGTGGTGTCGCACCAACAACGACATAATCTTTTTCGTGATAGGGGTGTCCGAGCAGTTGATCCCGAACTGCGCCGCCTACTAAATAAACTTGCATGAAAAAACCTCTATTCTTGAGGCAATCATGCAACAGAATAGAGGTTTTCTCAAGTCAAGAACGTCGACTTTTGACCAAAGATAGGCTTAAAGCGCGTCTTGCTCGGCTTGCTGAATTTCAGCCACTGTTAATGCGGTCATATTCACCACACGACGGGTCGTTGTGGTTGGGGTAAGAATATGTACAGGTTTAGCAGCACCCAGTAAAATAGGTCCAATCGTCACATTATTCCCTGAGGTTGATTTCAACAGGTTGAATGAAATGTTGGCTGCATCCAGGTTTGGCATAATCAGTAAGTTGGCTGAGCCTTTGAAGCGAGAGTTCGGGAATGCGAAGCTACGAATATTTTCGTCTAACGCAGCATCAGCATGCATTTCACCTTCAACTTCAAGTTCTGGTGCAATTTGACTTAAAATATCAAATACTTGACGCATTTTTTGTGCACTTGGATCATGTTGATCTGAACCAAAACTAGAATGCGACAATAATGCAACACGTGGCGTCATCCCAAAGCGACGGACTTCTTCAGCCGCTAAAATGGTCATTTCCGCTAGCTGTTCTGCCGTAGGATTACGGTTAATGTAAGTGTCGGCAATAAACAGGTTACGGTCTTCAAGCATTAAAGCATTTAAAGTAAAGAAGTTATTGCGACCTTCTTGCAAACCAATCACGCTTTTTACGAAATCTAAATGAATATCGTAGCTTGAGTAAGTACCACATAGCATGCCATCTGCATGACCATGTTTCACCAACATACCCGCAATCAAGGTTGAACGACGACGTGCTTCACGCTGTGCATACTCAGGTGTCACCCCTTTGCGTTGCATAATAGTGTAGTAGTCATCTGCAAATTCTTGATAATGCGGGTTCTTCTCTTGATCAATAATTTCAATATTGACCCCGTCTTCAAGACGTAAACCGAGTTTTTTAATGTTGGCTTCAATTACCGCCGTGCGACCCACCAACACTGGGAAAGCAAGACCTTCGTCAACCGCAATTTGTACCGCACGTAATACACGTAAATCTTCACCTTCTGCATAAGCAATACGCTTAGGATCAGATTTAGCTTGGGCAAAAATAGGTTTCATCATTAATGCTGAGTTGTACACGAACTCAGACAAACGTTGATGATACACAGAGAAGTCTTGAATTGGGCGGGTTGCAACGCCTGATTCCATTGCAGCCTTAGCAACAGCAGGTGCAATTTCCAAAATGAGACGTTGATCCAGTGGACGTGGAATTAAATAATCACGACCAAACGAAGCTGATTTTTCACCGTAAGAAGCGGCATCTGCTTCTACATGTGCCATGCGTGCAATTGCATGGACGCAGGCAATTTTCATTTCTTCGTTAATGGTGGTTGCACCCACATCAAGCGCACCGCGGAAGATGTATGGGAAGCACAGCGCATTGTTGACTTGGTTTGGATAATCCGAACGACCTGTTGCCATAATCACATCAGGACGTGCCGCATGAGCATGTTCAGGCAGAATTTCTGGATCTGGGTTAGCAAGTGCGAAGATGATTGGATCTGCGGCCATTTGTTTGACCATATCTTGGCTCAAGATACCTGCTGCAGATAGACCTAAGAACATGTCTGCGCCAGCCATGACATCTGCAAGCTGTTCGCCTTCAATGTCTTGTACATAGCGTTTTTTCGAATCATCTAAGCCGCTACGTTTGGTGGTGAGTAGACCACGCGAGTCAGCAACAATGATATTTTCTTTTTTGGCACCTAATGCACACAGCAAGTCAAGGCAAGACAGCGCCGCTGCACCTGCACCTGAGGCAACAATTTTGATTTCATCAATTTTTTTGCCATTTAATTGCAATGCATTAAGTAATGCTGAGCCCACGATAATCGAAGTACCGTGTTGGTCATCGTGGAACACCGGAATATTCATGCGTTCACGAAGTTTTTGCTCAATGTAGAAACATTCAGGGGCTTTAATGTCTTCTAAGTTAATGCCACCAAATGTCGGTTCTAAAGCTGCAACAATCTCTACGATTTTGTCTGGATCGTTTTCAGCAATTTCAATATCGAATACGTCAACGCCTGCGAATTTTTTAAACAGGACGCCTTTACCTTCCATGACAGGTTTTGATGCCAATGGACCAATATTACCTAGACCGAGTACGGCTGTACCGTTACTGATCACAGCAACTAAGTTACCACGCGCTGTATAAAGCGCTGCGGTTGACGGATCACGTTCAATCTCTAAACAAGGTGCAGCAACACCCGGTGAATAGGCTAAGGCTAGATCATGTTGGTTGACCAATTGTTTGCTTGGTGTAACGCTGATTTTCCCTGGGGTTGGGAATTCATGATAGTACAGAGCTTGCTGTTTTAATGATTGATCGTCCATTTGAATCTCGTTTTACCTTAAGTGACCGTTAAGTAAATTGGTGATTTTTTACCAAATTTGATCGAATATACCATTAGTTGCCTTGTTCTAGTAGTAAAGATTGGTTGTTTTTAGAACACTCTTAGCTTCAATGACTATTGAGTAATCGTTTTAAATTATAAAAAAGGAATGATTACTATAAGCTATTATTTTTATAAATTATTTTTAATAGTTGTTTTTAATTCAGATCAAAAATTAAAATTAAATGGTGTCATATCTTCATATGAAATCCAAAATCTACGACTAAAGTTGAACAGATGTGGTTTGGTGGGATTTTGAAGTAAAAATAAATTTTAGATTTTTATAAAAAATTAAACAAATTATAATTTTAGGCTTATTTTTTCGGTCTTATCTGATCTTTATTCTACAGGCAAAATACAAAGTTGCAGGGAACTGATACACATCATGCATGCATGGGTAGTGGTTAATTTAGTTTTAAGTCTCACCTTAGTCGTAGTGACTACAAGCGAGCAGATACCGTCATTTTGGGCGAAGATGTTATAAAATTATGAGATATGTCATGTAAGTTTTATTGTTTTTGAGTCTAAAGCACACACGGGTTAATGTTACGAGTGGCTTGTTTTTAGTCATGCCGAGAAAATATAAAAAAAGGAGCATTCCTGCTCCTTTGAATCTGCTTTTTATTCTGCTAAGTGATAATTTAAGATCGAGAGTGCAACCACCGGCGCTGTTTCTGTGCGTAATACGCGGCGGCCAATACACCAATTGACAAAACCATGTTGATTAGACAATTCAATTTCTGCTTCGCTTAAACCACCTTCAGGGCCAATTAAGAGCGCAATATCGGGTGTAGCATTGGCCAAGACATCGACTTCATCTTTATTGGGTGCAAGTACCAATTTGGTGGTCGGTAATGCAGTGGCTAACCATTGCTCTAAAGGCATAGGTGCTAAAATTCGAGGCACAAGATTCAGACCACACTGTTCACATGCGGCAATGGCTACACCTTGCCAATGATCGAGCTTCTTTTGGTCACGGTCGTATTTAAGGCGCATCTCACAGCGCTCTGAAGTCAGGAGCTGAATGTCAGCCACACCAAGCTCAACCGCTTTTTGAATTGCATAGTCCATGCGATCGCCCTTACTCATCACTTGACCAAGTAGGGCCTGAAAATTTGGGGTACGGTTATCGGGATTAAATTCATTCACCCTTACAGCGGCTGATTTTTTCGCGACCTCAGTAAGGGTAACCTGATATTCACCGCCTTGACCATTAAATAAGGTGGCGGTTTCACCTACTTGAGCACGTAAAACTTTAACCCAATGATGAAATACCGTTTCAGTCAGTTCAACGGTGGTGTCTACTGCTAAATCAGCTTCAATAAAAAAACGTGGCATTAAAGTTTTACTCTCAAATAAACAAAATGACTTATGCGAGACCGAGGTCTTTTACAAGTTGACGGGTTGGATCAGTGGTGTTCATGGTGTAGAAGTGCAAGCTTGGTGCACCGCCAGCAATCAGGCGTTCACACAGTTTCACAATGACTTCATGACCAAAGGCCTTAATTGAAGCCGTGTCGTCACCATAGGTTGCCAACTGTTTACGAATCCAACGTGGAATTTCAGCACCTGTACCATCGGCAAAGCGAATTAGATTGCTGGCATTGGTAATCGGCATAATGCCCGGTGCAACCGGAATATTTACGCCTTCTTTTTGAATGCGTTCTACAAAATAGAAATACGCATCTGGATTAAAGAAGAACTGTGTTAATGCTGCATTGGCACCGGCATTGGCTTTGTCGCAAAAACGTTTGATGTCTAAATCAAAGTTTTCTGCTTGCGGATGCATTTCAGGGTAGGCTGCCACTTCAATATGGAAATGATCACCTGAATGTTCACGAATGAAACGAACCAAATCTGTGGCATAAGGCAATTCACCTAAGCCGACTTGACCTGAGGGTAAGTCACCACGCAGTGCCACAATACGGTCAATGCCTTGTGACTTGTACAGATCAAGTAATTCGGCAATACGTTCTTTGCTGTCGCCAATACAAGACAGGTGAGGGGCAACAGGCGTACCTTTACCATTAAAGTCATTCAGAGTAGACAGTGTACGTTCACGGGTAGAACCACCTGCACCATAGGTCACAGAGAAGAACTCAGGATTTAAAAGCTGCAATTCTTGGTGAACGATTTTAAGTTTTTCTGCACCAGCATCAGTTTTGGTTGGAAAGAACTCAAAAGAAATTGGAATCTGTTTAGACATATGAAAATCCTATTTTTATCAATACTTATTTATTTTTACCCTCAAGCTAAGCCTCAGGTGCGCCGAGCAAGGCACACCTGAAACGACTGTCATCATGTTGGCTTAGACTTAAATCATTTAAGCGTTTGCCACACATAAAATGAAAGTTCCTCTCCTAACAGGAGAGGTTAGGAGAGGTGATAAACTTAGTATTTATAAGCTTCAGATTTGAATGGACCTTCAACTTGAACGCCTAGGTAGTCTGCTTGCTCTTGCGTTAATTGAGTCAGTACACCACCAAAACCTGCAACCATTGCCGCAGCAACTTCTTCGTCTAATTTCTTAGGAATCAGTTCTACACGGATTTTTGCAGCTTTTTCTTCTTCTGGAAGATCAGCAAATTTCTCAGCGAACAAGTGCATTTGACCCAATACTTGGTTAGCAAATGAACCATCCATAATACGTGATGGGTGACCCGTTGCGTTACCAAGGTTCACCAAACGACCTTCAGAAAGAAGAATTAGGTAATCGTTTTCGTTTTCTGAACGATATACTTGGTGAACTTGTGGCTTAACTTCAACCCACTTGTAACCACGTAAGTAGTTGGTGTCGATTTCAGTATCGAAGTGACCGATGTTACACACCACTGCGCCTGCTTTTAATGAATCAAGCATTGCTGAATCACAAACGTGGTAGTTACCTGTTGTTGTAACGATGAGGTCAGTGTTTTGAAGAAGGTCAAGGTTGATGTCTTCTTTCTTGCCTGTTTGTACGCCATTTTTGTATGGAGAAACAACTTCGTAACCGTCCATACATGCTTGCATTGCACAGATTGGATCCACTTCAGTGACACGTACAATCATACCTTCTTGACGAAGAGATTGAGCAGAACCTTTACCTACGTCACCGTAACCAATGACAAGCGCACGACGACCAGATAACAACATATCTGTACCACGTTTGATGGCATCGTTAAGTGAGTGACGGCAACCGTATTTGTTGTCGTTTTTAGATTTAGTCACAGAATCGTTTACGTTGATTGCAGGCACTTTTAAAGTACCGTCACGTAACATTTCATACAGACGTTGAACACCTGTGGTTGTTTCTTCAGTTACGCCGTGGATTTTAGCAATCACTTCTGGATATTTTTCATGAACAAGGAGTGTTAAATCACCACCGTCATCCAGAATCATGTTGG
>CAVBYE010000091.1:0-9792 GCA_963599285.1 Bacteroidaceae bacterium
AGCTGTATTACGTGAGATCAAGCGTTCAACCAAGCCCCCCATGGTCTCTAAACCTAAAGATAGGGGAGTCACGTCAAGCAGTAATGAGCCATCTGTGCTGTTGCCAATCAGCTGGTTTGCGGTGATTGAAGCACCAATCGCTACGACTTCGTCTGGGTTAATGGTACATAAAGGTTCTTGATTGAACACTTCACGCACAACCTTTTGCACTGCATATGAACGGGTAGAACCACCCACTAGCACGACATTTTGAATATCACTAAGTTCAAGCTTTGCATCACGTAAGACACGTTTACAGACACTCATGGTTTTATCGAGAGCAACTTTAATAATCGCTTCAAAAGTTTCGCGATCTAGGGTTAACTGCTGTTCTAAAAGCGTAAGTTCAACGCTTGATTGCTCAGTCAAGGCTTCTTTGGCCTCACGTGCAGCAACTAAAACATGGGCATACTGATGATCATCTAAGACATCAATATTGAGTTGTTTTTTTGCCCACTTCACGATCAGACGGTCTAAGTCATCACCACCTAGGGCTGTGTGACCGCCAGTTGCTAAGACTTCAAAGACACCTTGGCTAAAGCGTAAAATTGATACATCAAAGGTACCGCCACCTAAATCATAAATGACATAGTTCTTGTCAGTCGCCAAATTGGTCTCTTGGTCAAGACCATAAGCGACAGCTGCAGCGGTTGGCTCATTGAGTAAACGTAATACATTGAGACCTGCTAGCTGTGCGGCATCACGGGTTGCCTGACGTTGTGCTTCATCGAAATAAGCCGGTACGGTAATCACAGCACCATTGATTTCATTTTTTAGGCTCGCTTCAGCACGGTGTTTAAGCTGAGTCAGAATGTCTGCTGAAATTTCAACGGGAGTCTTACGACCTTGCGCTGTTTCAAACGCAGGCATTTGATTGTCTTCGCCTACCAATTGGTAAGGGTGTTGGAATTTGATATCTGCTTTTGAACGACCCATAAAGCGCTTTACAGACACAATGGTATTTTGTGGATCTGTAGTCATAAAGGCTTTGGCATCGTCACCATAATGATTTGCATCATGGTGATAGTGCACAATCGATGGAAGTAACACTCGACCTTGTTCATCATTGAGCACTTTGGCCTGACCTGAAAGTACTGTTGCAACCAAAGAGTGCGTTGTCCCGAGGTCGATACCAATAGCAATACGGTGTTCATGCGGTGCACTAGATTGACCGGGTTCTGCAATTTGCAAAAGTGCCATGTGTTACATCCTTTGAACTAAAAATAAATACATCAATTAAAAATCATCATCTAAATCAAAGTCTTCATCGTCTAAGAAACGATCTTCAGCTTTATCGATATCGGCCATGACCTTAACAAAAAAACGAAGTTTACGCACGGTATCACGTGCTTCACCCCAATCTTCAGCTTCATAGTCCAATTTAAATTCACGAACT
The DNA here is from genome assembly GCA_963599285.1 of Bacteroidaceae bacterium. Classification (GTDB taxonomy): domain Bacteria; phylum Pseudomonadota; class Gammaproteobacteria; order Pseudomonadales; family Moraxellaceae; genus Acinetobacter. The sequence goes on from CAVBYE010000091.1 coordinate 1,436, forward strand.
AGGCCATCAATCCATTGTTGGACTTCAACTTTGAGTGATTGTAAGTCATCACTGCCGTGAGCTTCGTCAAGCTGCTCACGAATTTCTAAGGCATCTTGAAGAAACTCAAAATCACTGATGGATTGATCTAAATGATAATCTTGTTTTTTTAAGCTAAGAAGGTATCCCGCACGGCTATCAACCTGAGATAAAACTTTATAGGCTTGATTGATCTCACTAGATTTGATCAGGGCATGATCTTTATCAGTGGCTTTATCAGGATGATATTGTTGCTGCAACTTTAAGAATTCAGTTTTTAAAGTGGCTAAATCAATATCGAGTGCTACAGGCAGATTGAACAACTCAAAATGATTCATGGGAGATTCCGGCTAGTTTTGCTTAGATTAAATACAATTAAAACAGTGTAAATACACTGTTTTAATTGTGAAGAAAGGGAACAACGGCAGCAGTTTATACTGTGAATGATTCACCGCAACCACATTCGCCTTTTTTATTTGGATTATTGAATTCAAAGCCTTCGTTTAAGCCATTTTTAACATAGTCCATTTCTAAACCATCTAAATACACTAAACTTTTCGGATCAATGAAAACATTCACACCATGCTGTACAAACACTTGGTCATGTGCATCGACTTCATCTACAAACTCAAGTACATAAGCAAGACCTGAACAGCCTGAAGTTTTCACACCCACGCGAATGCCTTCACCCTTACCGCGATTTTTAAGGTAATTGCTGATATGAGTTGCTGCATTTTCAGTTAAATGAATCATGAAAACTCCGTTAAAATCAATTCAAAACTTAAATTAAGCTTTGCTGGTTTGCTTTGCGCGGTAGTCTTCAACTGCCGCTTTAATTGCATCTTCAGCCAATACAGAGCAGTGTACTTTTACTGGTGGAAGCGCAAGTTCGTTTGCAATATCAATGTTCTTAATAGCTTGTGCTTGATCTAAAGTTTTACCTTTTAACCATTCAGTCACCAAAGAACTTGATGCGATAGCAGAACCACAACCATAAGTTTTAAAGCGTGCTTCTTCAATTACGCCATTGTCGTCGACTTGAATCTGTAAACGCATAACGTCGCCACATGCAGGTGCACCCACCATGCCTGTACCTACGTTTTCAGCATTTTTGTCTAATACACCAACATTACGAGGGTTTTCGTAATGGTCAATCACTTTTTCGCTATAAGCCATGTTGCTTCTCCAAACCTCGGGGTCAGCGTTAATATTAATATGGGGTCTAAAACTGCTGAATCAACGGGCTCCTCAGGATCAACTGAGGAGCAGAAATGTTAATTAGTGTTCAGTCCATTCAACTTTAGAAAGGTCAATCCCTTCTTTGTACATATCCCAAAGTGGAGAAAGTTCACGTAATTTCTCAACTGCTGCGATAGTTACTTCTAATACGTGATCGATATCTGCCTCAGTGGTGTATTTACCAAAACTGAAACGAATCGAACTGTGCGCAAGTTCATCAGATAAACCTAATGCACGAAGTACATAAGAAGGTTCAAGTGTTGCTGATGTACATGCTGAACCTGAAGATACCGCAGCATCTTTCAGAGACATCATTAAAGATTCACCTTCAACGAAGTTAAAACTTACGTTTAAGTAGTTAGCAACGTTTTGTGTTTCATGGCCATTTAAGAACACTTGTTCTAAACCTTGTAAACCATTCCATAACTTGTCACGTAAAGTGCGTAGACGTGCTTGCTCAGCCGCTAAGTTTTTACCTGCAAGTTCAAATGCTTCACCCATACCCACGATTTGGTGTGTTGCAAGCGTACCTGAACGCATGCCACGCTCATGACCACCACCGTGCATTTCTGCTTTTAAACGTACACGCGGACTACGACGTACGAAGAGTGCACCAATGCCTTTAGGGCCATAGATTTTATGTGCTGAGAAGCTCATTAAATCTACTTTTAAGGTTGAAAGGTCAATTTCAACTTTACCTGCAGCTTGAGCCGCATCGACATGGAAGAAGATTTTTTTGGCACGTGTAATTTCACCAATCGCGGCAACGTCAGTAATGGTACCAATTTCGTTGTTTACCATCATCAAAGACACAAGAATGGTGTCTGGACGAATTGCAGCTTCTACCATTTCAGCAGTAATTAAGCCCGTTTGTGGTTGTGGCTCAATATAGGTAATTTCAAAGCCTTCTGATTCTAATTCACGGCATGTATCTAAAATTGCTTTATGTTCAATTTTACTTGTGATGATGTGTTTGCCTTTAGATGCGTAGAAGTGCGCTACACCTTTAAGGGCTAAGTTATCAGACTCAGTTGCACCAGATGTCCACACGATTTCACGTGGATCTGCTTTTACAAGATTTGCAACTTGTTCACGTGCATATTCAACTTTTTCTTCTGCTTGCCAGCCGTAAGCATGTGAGCGTGATGCAGCATTACCAAAAGTGCCTTCAAACGTTAGACACTCCATCATACGTTCGGCAACTTGAGGATCTACAGGAGTTGTTGCTGCATAGTCAAGATAAATAGGACGTTTCATGTCAAATACCTGTAACCGATAAAAGGGCTGAATCAAAAGATGCTGAGTTTTGGCGAATGGCAACGGTTTGCACGTTGTCACGGGCAATCAGATCAGCAAGTGTGATTTTTGCTAAATAATCGGCGATGTGATGGGAGAGTTCCTGCCATAAATCGTGGGTTAAACACATTGCACCATTTTGGCAGTTGCCTTTATGGTCACAACGAGTGGCATCCACAGTTTCATTTACAGCCTCAATAATTTCTAACACGGTAATATCATCTGCACGGCGTGCTAAATGGTAACCACCGTTGGCACCGCGAACACTCGACACTAAGCCGTGGCGCTTGAGTTTCGCAAATAACTGCTCAAGATAAGCAACAGAAATAGTTTGACGTGCTGCAATTTCTGCGAGCGTGATCGTTTGTTCAGTTGGCTGCAAAGCTAAATCAAGAAGAGCAGTCACTGCGTAGCGACCGCGAGTTGTTAAGCGCATGACTCGATACACATGTTAAGACTAGATGTGACGATTTTAAGAATCCTGACTAAAATAGTCAAGTTTTTTTATTGTGCAAAAAAAGCTTTTAATTTATGAGAAAAATGAATTGTTTATAATGCAAAGAAAGTATACACCAATATTGCGACCAAAAGCAGAATTACGCTAGAAAATAGCAAATTTAACCGTTTTTGTTTGCTTTGTGCGTGACGTAAACGATTTTTATACTGTTTGACTTCAACTTGTAGGCTATTAATTTTACTGCGTTGCTGATCAATTTTTTCAAGCAAGGGATTGATACGTTGATTAGAGGTCAGCACATCACCGTCTTCTAAAGGCTGATTGAACCATTGTTTCCAATCAGACAACACTTTAGGCAAGCTGAACATTAAAGCCAAATCGCGAAATTCATCTTTTAAGACGAGATCGCCTTCAATGCGCATGGCACGAATACTACGGCGATTTCCTAGCAGGAAAATCTTAATCAAATCCATTAAGGTGGTACGCACATCTAAATCGACAGGTTGCTCTGGCGCTTGCGTATCAAACAAAATCCCGTGTTGGTTAAATTCTACATAGAAATCAAAATAGGGAAGATAACTGTTGATTTTAATCCGTACGTTCTGTTCAACGAATTTTTGGGCTTGGTGGGCAATCACGCGGTCGTGTTGAAGTACAAACGTAAAAATGGTTTCTAGAGCCACCATGCTCATATCGTGCAACACTTGGGGGTGTTTTTGCTGAGTTCCACTCATAAAACCTAAGTCCTTACCCAAAACTATAAAATCATCGAATCTGCATTTGCTTTGTAGAACAGTTTTAAAAAAGGTTCAAGCACTTGTTGGGCTATTATAAAATAAATCAGAATTTAAATAAAAAAAAGTACAAAAAATAAGCAAATATCCCTCCTGATTGATACGCAGGATATCGGCTATGCTTAAATAGCCTAAGTAAAATTTAAATTATTTAAGCTTTAATAAATACATCACAGCACTCAATATCCCTAAATAAATGAAATAAGGCGATCAATAAAACCCCTCAAAGTGTAGAGGAATGCAATTCGCAGATCACACATGAGCTCAAGCTTGAGTATTTAATGACTGAGCCTAAAGTCATGTAGGCGAGTTAAGACACTATTTTTGTTGATTTAATCTACGAGTTAAGTCTTTAGTCTAAGCACTGATTTTTATTTTGGTTTATTTTGGCAAAAGCCTACATAGAGTCTTGCGTTTTGCCCCAAAGCATTGCTATAAAGGCATTATAGAAGTTTTGATTCCAAAAATGGATCTTCAATACACGAGATTAAGAGGACGTAATTTTCATGAATAAATCAGAATTAATCGATGCGATTGCACAACAAAGCGGACTTTCGAAGACAGATGCAGGTAAAGCTTTAGATGCAACTATTAATTCTATCACTGATGCACTAAAAGCAGATGACACAGTGACTTTGGTTGGTTTTGGCACATTTGGTGTGAAAGAGCGTGCAGCACGTACTGGCCGTAACCCACAAACTGGCGAAACTTTAGAAATCAAAGCCAGCAAAGTACCAAGCTTTAAAGCAGGTAAAGGCTTAAAAGACGCAATTGCATAATTGCGCTTTAGCTTAAAGACGCGCGTAAAGCGCGTTTTTTTATGAAACAGCGCATTTTCGCTGTATATCGATTCATTCACCGGGGCTTTTCGGTTAAAATCCCTCGCAAATAAAATATTGGAATACTTATGGAAGCTTTTCGTAAAGTTATTAAAGGTTGGTTAGGCAAAGTCCTACTCGTGTTGTTTTTAACCCCTTTAGCACTTGTAGGTATTGAAGGATATTTTAGCGGTGGAAAAACAGCTGATACTGCCCAATTGGTGAATGGTGAATCCATTTCGAAAAAAGAATTAGAAGGGCTGACCAATTCATTTAAAGAGCAATATTTGGCGTATGTAAATGGCGATGAAACGCTGTTAAATCAAAAATTTATTGAAAATAAAGCTTTAGATACACTCACTTCACGTACACTTTTGTTGCAACAAGCGAAAAATTTGGGAATTTCCCTCAGTGATGCTCAAATTGAGCAAATGATTGCGCAGCAGCCTAACTTCCAAGTTGATGGTAAGTTCTCAGAGACCATGTATGCCAATTATTTAAAATCTGTAGGGATGACCAGTCAGGCATTGGTACAAAATTTACGTCAAGATCATGCCTTAAAAATGCTGAGCACCTCTTTCTTAGATCATGCTTTGGTGAGCCAAAAAGATCTGCTACAAATTGCTAATTTGCAGACTGAACAGCGTACCCTGCACGTAGCACGTATGAATCTTGACGAGTTTAAAAATAAGGTCACTGTGACTGAGCAAGAGATTCAAGCATATTATGAGAAACACAGTCATCAATTTAAACAAGTGACCAATGTTGATGTTGATTATGTAGTGTTAAGTGCAGCGCAACTGCCAAAGACCAACGTTGAGATCACAGAAGCTGAGCTACAACAGGCCTATGAAAAATTTGTGCAAGCACAGCAGGCCAACGCAGCTGTACAAGTGAAACATATTTTAATTACGACAGATGCCCGTACTGATGCTCAAGCAAAGCAATTGGCTGAAACGGCTCAAGCCGAGCTTAAGCAAGGGGCAAGCTTTGCTGCAACAGCACAAAAGTATTCTGAAGATCCAGATTCTAAAGCGAAAGCTGGTTTAGTTGAAGGCTATGCCGCAGGCGTATTCGGCGAGGCCTTTGACCAAGCTGTAGCAGGCCTTAAAGCAGGGCAAACTTCAGCACCAGTGAAAACGCAATATGGTTATCATTTAATTCAAACCGTAGCCTCTGCGGTTAATGTTCCAAGCTTCGCTCAGGAAAAAGCACGTTTACAGGCTGAACTGGCTCAATCGAAGTCAGCTAACTTATTCTCTGATACTGTAAATAGCTTAAATGAGCTTGTGGTTGGCAGTGATGCCTTAGATGTGGTGACACAAGAAGTGGCGACAGCCAAAGTGCAATCGGTAAATGGCATGACCTTAGCAACCGTGCATCCGGTACTCAGTGATCCAAGCGTAAAAACTAAATTATTTAATACTGATGTCCAAAATGGCGATCGTAATGCCTCAAGTAACATTCAGTTGGCCAATGGTGATGTGGTTTGGGTAAAAGTCCGTAATTACCATGCAGCAGGCGTACAAACGCTTGCAGAAGCAGCACCACGTGTTAAAGCCCAAGTAATTGATCAGAAAGCCTTTGATGCAGCACAAGCGAGTATTCAAAGCACATTGAATCAATTTAATGCTGAACCAGCAGCACAAGTCTTGGCGAAAACCACATTGAAATTTGTGAATGCGGGCGATGTCGTGCGCTCACAAAGTGGCCTAATTCGTGAGCTTGAGCGTGCAGCATTTAGTGTTCTGCCGCCAAAAAGTGGTCATTGGTCTGTGAAGACGGTGCAACAACCCAATGAACTGGTGGTCGTGGGGGTATCTGCAGTGAAGCAAAATGCACAAGCCTTGCCGGCAGAAGCATTGGCTCAATTGCGCCCATTGTATCAACAGCTACGCGGTGAGCAAGAGCTTGATGATTACACCCGTTATTTAAAAGCACAGGCGAAAATTAAATAATTGAGCAGAAGAAAAAACCAGCCATTTGGCTGGTTTTTTTAACGCTTTACTCAGTGCGTAAGATCAGCTCATAGCCTGTATATTTGCGAATATTAATTACGCCCGTATCAAGCAGTAGGTATTGACCTTTAATGCCCTGTAATTTGCCACGAATGACGGGCGTTTTATCTAAGTTATGCGATTTAATTTTTTCAGGGTAATGCGCAACGGGGTAAATAAACTCGCGCGGCTGCTCCTGCTCAAGAATGGTTAGGCCCTCATTGAAACTTAAATCCTGATTAAACTCAGCACGAATGCTTTCAATTTTGGGTGCAAACTCGTCTAATAACTGATCACGAATGGCGGTTAGATCAACGGCTGCAGCTTCACCTTTTAATAACTTACGCCAATCCGTTTTATCGGCCACTTGGGTGCCAAACATGACCTCCAATTGTCCTGATAAGCGCCGTGAACCCACCTGCATAATTGGTAAGGCCTGGGTGGCACCTTGATCAAGCCAACGAGTTGGCATTTGCCCAAAACGGGTAATTCCAACTTTGAGTGCACTTGAATTGGCCAAGTACACAATATGCGGTTGGAAACAAACCTGTTGTGCAAAGGCTTCTTCACGGCAGGTGCCAAGATGATAATGGCAGGTTTCCGGCTTCATAATACACAGGTCACAAGCGGCCTTGGTTTTAAAACACTTAAAGCAATGCCCTTGGGAATAGGACTTAGGGGTTTTTTTGCCACAAGACACACAATAAATATGACCAGTCCATTCCAGCTCAATTTCTTGGCCTAAATGAAATGAATGGTCGATTTGTGAGCGATCTAGAACGAATTTGTATTCTACATTAGCCTTGTGTGTTTGTTGATCAGTTACACTGAGGTCATGAAGACCGGCATGCATTTTATGACAAATGCCTTGGTGTTCCATAAAAAATACTCATACGATTCAATAGGACACAGTTATGGCTGAACACAACGTCATCACTTCTTTGCTAGACGATTTATGTCAAGAGCAGCCAATTCACACTGCGTTATGTTTGGGGCAAAATTTAAGCCCCTTCATGCAAAATCTCATTCAATGGGAGCATTTTAACGTAAAGCCATTTTTAAATCTGCCTTTTCAAAAGCGTTATGATCTGGCTTTTGTCATACTCGATTCCGATGAGTTTGATGTGCTTTCGACGTCTGAAAAAACCCAACTCTTGGTTAAGCTTAGAGATTTGATGGCCAAGCGAATTGTGGTGGTCAGTCATATGCATGAACAAAAATTATTACGTGCTCTGGGATTCACTCAACTGCTTGATCCCAACCAAGAAACTACAGCATCTGGCGTCTGGCAATTTAATATTTTGAGCTATAAACAGGTGCCGGATTGGTTAAATGCTAAATATTGGGCCAATCCTGAAAACTGGAATAAATTTCGTTGGTGATGCCTTGCAAAATGTAACAAAGTGGCGCAGAAAAAGCGCATAAATCCACGTATGCTGAGGCAGAGGCTTTCGTTTTAAATAAGGAAAATAACATGACCAACCTCAGCAATATTGTGGAAATTTTAGCAAAGCAAGCCTTAGGTGGCAGTCAACAAAATTCTCAGCAAGCGGGACTCGGGGGGATTTTGGGCTCAGTCTTGGGTCAATTGGGTGGTGCCTCAGGGCAAGGTCAAACAGCCCAACCTGGTCTAGGGAGCATTTTAGGTTCAATTCTTGGCCAATCGGGTGCATCTCACATCCCACAGCAACAGCAAAGCGGTTTTAGTGGGGGGAAATTACTCATAGCGGTACTCCCT
>CAVBYE010000092.1:0-9721 GCA_963599285.1 Bacteroidaceae bacterium
CCCCCATACCTAAACCTGCAATTACCCGAAGAATGAAAATCTGTTCTAGTGTATTTACATAAGCTGTAAGTAAAGTTGCTACTCCAAAGACCAAGACGCATGCCATCAAGGTTTTACGCCTGCCCCACCGATCACCAAGAATTCCCATTCCCATGGCACCAATGGTCATTCCAATGATTCCAGCAGTTAACACAGGGGCTAATGCTTTGGCTTCTAAATCGAAAGCCTCAATGATTGCAGGTCCTGTAAAAGCCACAGCTTGAGTATCAAAACCATCAAGTAGTGCAATTAAGAAACATAAAAAAATCACTAAACACTGATAAAAAGAAAAACCTTGGTCTAAGACCTGTGTAATTTTATTTTGATGTAGTTCCATTATCTTCTTTTGTCCTTCTAGATAATGGTTTCATCATTTAGTGGTTATGTACTAACTACAAGTCTTGAATCAGTATATTAATATATATTTAAAGTATGGATGGGCCATTTAGCCCTCCACTGCATTTTTACCTTGCGCTTTAACTCTTAATAATGTCTTGTCCGCTTTAGCCAATAACTCTGTCCATGTTGCGCCACCTACGGCCACACCTGCACTGATCGACACATTGAGTTCTTCCATCATTTCAGGCACAAACACTTTGGAATGATTAATCGAGCAACGAATTTTATCGGCAATGTATAAGGCATCAGAAAATTCACAATGCTCAAGAATCACGAGAAATTCGTCGCCGCCATAACGCACCACCAAGTCGGTACTACGCACACTCTTTTTGAGTTTATTGGCCACATGCTGAATCACTTCATCGCCAATTAAATGGCCATATTGGTCATTCACTTGTTTAAAGTTATCAATATCCACCAAAATTAATGCCACATTTTGAAAGGCATCTGGCTTTTGGCTATTAAAGGCTAAGTACTCTTCGAGTGCCATACGATTGGCAACCCCAGTTAAAGCATCCGTATTGGCAATGTTTTTTAAGTCAAAGGCCAATGCATCACGATGCTTTAAGGTTTCTTTCATTTTATGAATTGCATCTTCAAGCGTGGCGCTGTCGCCTAAGTCCTGCTTGCATTTTGGATCTAACAAATCCATCAACATTTCACGGGCTTGCAGTAAAGGCAAGAATACGCGATGGCGTGCATAAATCACGGTAAATAAGACCGCCAATAAACAAATGATCACCATCAACAGAATCACAATAAAATACTGGCGCGTCTGATGCTTTTGCGCAACAACCGTTTCTAAACGCTTGTTTAAGACATAGCGCTGTAAGTCTAAGACTGAGGCCAAATGATCGACGGTGCCATAGGTCAAGCGCTTAGAGACTTCATCAGGCGCGTGCTTAACGTTATGATCCTGTGAAATATGGACAATAAACTGCCCCACTGTATCTAAAAATTCATCTTTCACATGCTGATGCAGCACATTAAATTCAACTGTACGTTCGCGACGTGGCTGCAGTTTCCACACCAAATCCCATACATATAATGAACTTTCATAGGCCTGATTCAGTTTGGTCTTTTGTGCCTGATTTAAAGGTTGATTATAGATCACTGGCATTTTTGCATATGCCACCACACGACTGGCCTGATCTTGGAGATCAGCCAACAATAAGGTCAACGCATAATAATTACTGCTGGCCACTCCTGAAACTTGCGCTTCAATCAAGGCATCTTTTAACAGACTGTGAAGATGATCCCACGTGGCCAACATTTCCTCAAAGGAACGATTTAAGGTTTCAAAATTAGGTTGCTCATTGGCACGAAAAAGCGCACGTGTTTTATGTAAATTGGGCTGAATATTATGTTGTAAATCATCAGCAATCAGATCAAAGCCCGCATTTTTTAACACTTGAATGGTCTGTGCAAGCTGCAAATCCACTTCTTTTTGGTAGCTTAATAATTGTTGTTGATGTTGTGGGAGCTCTTCAACCGAACCCAAATAGGCCAAATGGGTAGGTGTACGCTCGCCCAAAATTTTTTGTGACAAGTCAGCCATGGAAATAAAAGCACGGATTTCCAAAACAGTGCGTCTCGCCTGCTGATAATCATCATAACCCTTTGAAATAAAAGGTATTGCAATCACCAACAAACATACCAAAACCACCACAATCGAGGTCAGTAGGTGTGTACGTATTCGTTTAGAACGTAATTTGAACATTGATAAAACGCCCCAAAACAACACAGTTTTTCAATGATGATCCATTCAGCAACGCACTTTAATGTGAAAATAACTGTGATGCTAGCTTTAATCCAATAATATTTAGCCTGACTTTGCTTGATGATCAAAAATAAACCAGTCTTGATTCATTACATTAAGTTGTGTGATAATAAATTTTATTTAATAAAGTCAAATATTTATATTATTACAAGTGGAATAACTCAAAATAGCTGCTATATTTATAACAAAATATTTCTTTGACTTCTAAAATAAGACATTTACACGCGCAACAAATAAGTGCATAATGCCCCGTATTAGGGCGAAATTAAACAAATTCCTCAGCAGATTTTTTAATTTTCCCGCAAATTTTGGCAAAAAACCCACTTTTCATTGAGAAGTGGGTTTTTTTTATGCAAAGAAAAATACCCCATTTCCACCAAAAACGCACCAAAAAGGTGCATATAAATAGAGCATTTATTGCACAATTGATTTGTTAGGGCGTAGTTTAGTGATCAACTACAGAAATAGCTATTTTTTAGACAAAAAAAAGCCCAACCTTGGGGAAAGCTGGGCGGATAAAAACAAGAAATCTTGTCGAGACTCAATTCTCATTGATCTCTAGGTCAAAAAAGCGACCTGACAAAGCCGACCAATTCGATCAACTTTATGATGAAGATTATGAGAGAAAAATCACACAATGTAAAGTAGTTGACAATTCATATGTTTACTTTTTAATCACATTTTTTTGTAAAACTGAGTTTTAGTTCTCGTTTTTACATGCTTGTTTGTGCTTTTACTCGGCATTTCTACTTTTTTATGTGAACTTAATAGTATTTTTAATAAAAAAATCAATATCTTATACAAATATGCTCATTTTATTGAATTCGGTACGTCGAATTTATGTTTGCCGCTTTGGTTAAGACGGTTGATCAGGAAAATGTGCAATATATTGCAGTGCAATCAAACGTGACACAATTAAAGCCAGATACATCACCCCACAAAACATCTGAATCATCACCAACAAGCGTGATAACGGGCTAATGGGCATCACATCAGACAGCCCTGTTGCAGACTGCACACTAAAGCTTAAGAACAAGAGATCGAACCAAGCCTGACGTGGTAATTCAGCGGGACTGGAAAAACTATATGGCCACAACAGTTGGCAAACGCTATATAAAAATGAAAACCCCCATGCCAATAAGGTAAACACAGCACCTGCGGCAAATAGCTCATCTTTGGTTAGGTAACGGTCATGGAACATATAACGTAGCAAACCATATGCTGCACAAAAATAAGCGGCGGCTTCACAGGCATGTGCCCCCACAAATACCCATACTTCGCGTAGCCCTAAGACCAATAACACCGCAAAAAAGATTGCACCTGTCACAAAGCTTAAACCTAAGGCCGTAAAGACTGGGGTTTTACGAATCACTTTGGCAATTAACAACAATACCAAAATGCCCAATACCCAATGCAGTGCACGGTAAATTAAATGTTCATAGGTGAGCGCAGAGAGGATTAAAATCAAGAATTGTAATGACAGCAACCATGCACAAGGCAGCTGTTTAAGATCTTTCCAAAATTTTTCTGTTATTTGCATATGTTGCCCCACAGCAGACGCGTGATTGCATGGCTTTATTTTTATTAGACGTTAACATAGCATAAATCTATACGCGTCTTGCACTTGGGCTAGCATGAAAATTACAGAAAAAATTCGCACAGAAATCACCCAAATTGAATTCCGACCTGATCTTTCAACCGAACAAAAAATTTCCAAAATCACCCATTTGGCCTGTGCCAGTTGTGCAGGGGTCGCTTTGCAGCCGTTGCCTTTTGCCGACATTTTTATTTTAACCCCTATGCAAGGTTATTTTGCCACACGCATTGCTGCAATTCATGGCATTCAACTCAAGGAAAATGAAGCACTTGATTGGATTAAAGAAGTCACAGGTTTAGTGGGCTTAGGCATTGCCGCACAACAGATTGCGCTTGGCATTTGGAAAACGGTGAGCTTTGGTTTGGGCGGACTGCTGTCCATTCCTTTGGTTTATGGGCTGACGTTTGCAATTATGAAAGTGGCTGATGCATATTTCGCCCATAAAGCCAAGCATGAAAAACTCAGTGAGGCACGTATCAAAGCAATTTGGAAAGAGGCCTTCCAACATGGGCAGCAACAAGGAGAGCAGCATCAACGTGAGCTCAAATCGGAGCAATCGCATGACTAAGTCATCTCTCCCCATTGCCTATCTACAGAAGAATTTTGATCATGTGCAACTTACTCATCTGTTGGCACAATTGACTTGGTTACCGCCTGATACTGCCCTTTTAGCCCCCCATCAGGTGCTCTTGGCTGCGCTACGTCAGCACGATCCTGTTTTGCGCTATCAATCAGTGGCGCAGATTCAGCAAGCCTTACGCCAAGTGGATGAACAGCATATTGTGGCTTTGGTCCGTGCCCTCAAGCGTCAGCTACATCAATTGGTGGTGGTCTGCCTCACCCATGCGCAAGGTGATCAACTCTATGCCAGCTATCTTGAGCAACACACTCACAACGATTTTGAGGTGTTGTTAAGCGATGCCGTGACGGGTGACTGCTGGCCTATGCACATGCAGGCCCATCAGCAGACCTCAACCCTCAAAGATTGGCGTATCTCAAGTGAAGATCAATTTATCGCAGCCAGCGAATTGGCGACACAGTTACATCTCGAACGTACTGCGCTTGGCCAAAAAGCCCTGACTCAAAGTGTAGAAGATGCCATCGATTTCATTGTGACTGCCAAAGACCCTAACGATGAACATTTTTGGGACTACTTCCCTGTGATTTCAGTGGCGAGTGTATCACTTGCGATCTTTGAGCTGTTTCAGCGCTACCAAAAACAGGACATCAGTTGGTCGGAATTTAAATGGATGGCAGCGAAAATTTCCGGCATTAAGGTCAGTAAAATTGCCTTTATTGGACTCCTGCTGGGTCTACCGGTCGTGGGACAAGTTACAGGGGCATATTTGGTGGCTAAACTATTACTCACTGCCAAAGCAACTTGGTTTGAAAAAGACGCTCCCTTATATAAAGTGTTAAGAAAAATACAAAAACCGCCTACCTCTCAGCCATAAAAAAAGTCCCTGACGGGACTTTTTTTATCTTATACGCGCTACTTAGTGATCTGATGCACCCGAAATACCAATACCAGTTTGTGAACGCACATACTGTGCATCAAAGCCTTTGCGCTCAGCCTGTGCTTGCGCCGAGTTATCTGTAACTGAGAATAACCAGCAGCAGAAGAAGGCCAATGGCATCACAAACAATGCAGGACCATTAAATGGATTTGGTGCCGTTTCAGATAAAGCAAAGGTATCTACCCATACTGCTTTAGATAACACAATCAATAGCACTGCACCTAATAAGCCCACGATCCCACCAATCACTGCGCCACGTGTAGTTAAACCGCGCCAGAACATTGATAATACCAATACTGGGAAGTTTGCACATGCCGCAACAGAGAATGCTAGACCCACCATGAAGGCTACGTTTTGTTTTTCAAATAAAATACCCAAGATCATGGCAAAGATCGCAAGACCTAAAGTCGCAATTTTTGACATCCGTAGCTCAGATTCAGGTGTCGTTTGACCTTTTTTAAATACGTTGGCATATAAGTCATGTGAAATGGCTGATGCACCTGACAAGGTTAAACCTGCAACCACCGCTAAAATCGTGGCAAAGGCAACCGCTGAGATAAAGCCCATGAACAAGTCGCCGCCTACAGCATCAGATAAATGCACGGCTGCCATGTTGTTGCCACCAACCAATTCTAACTTGCCTGTCACTGCCATTTTGGCAACATCAAGGAACTGAGGATTGTTCGATACATATAGAATCGCACCGAAACCAATAATAAAGGTTAAAAGATAGAAGTAACCAATAAAGCCAGTCGCTACAACCACAGACTTACGTGCTTCTTTGGCATCTTTTACAGTAAAGAAACGCATTAAAATATGAGGTAGACCTGCCGTACCAAACATTAATGCAAGACCCAATGAGATCGCATCTAATGGATTTGCAGCAAGCTTGCCTGGGCCCATAATTTTGGTCGCTTCAGTTAAGCTTAAATCATGTACTTTAGAGAAGACTTGGATCGATTGTTCAAACATATTGGTAAAGCTAAAGCCAACGCCTTTCATCACCATAAATGCCATGAAGGTTGCGCCTGACAACAGCATCACTGCTTTAATAATTTGCACCCATGTGGTTGCCAACATCCCACCAAACATCACGTAGGCCATCATCAATAGACCCACAATGACAACTGCAATGTTGTAGTTTAAGCCGAAGAGCAGCTTAATTAGCTGACCTGCACCCACCATTTGTGCAATTAAATAGAACGCCACCACAACCAATGAGCTAACGGCTGCAAGGGTACGTACGGGTTTTTCAGCCAAACGGAACGACACCACATCAGAAAGGTTAAATTTACCTAAGTTACGTAGACGCTCTGCCACCAAGAATAAAACGATTGGCCAACCCACCATAAAGCCTAGTGAATATAGAAGACCATCAAAACCTGACAAGAACACCATCGCTGAAATGCCCAAGAAGGATGCTGCTGACATATAGTCACCGGCAATCGCCAGGCCATTTTGGAAGCCTGAGATTCCGCCACCCGCGGTATAAAAGTCAGAAGTATTGGTGGTTTGCTTGGCTGCCCATTTGGTAATAAATAAGGTTGCACCCACAAACACCATAAACATAATAATGGCTGGCCAGTTGGTGGCTTGTTGCTCTGCAGCACCAAGGTCAGGACCTGCCATAGCCAATGTTGAGCTGAGCCCTGCTACGCTTAGGGCAATCAGAGAATTCCATTTCATCTTAGTGTTGTCCTTTTTGGTGGGTAATGGCTTCAACTTCACGCATTGCATCTTCATTGAGTTGGTCTAGTTTGTTGTTGGCAATGTATGAATACACGGCACATAACACAAAAGATAAGACAATAATGGATAAGCCCAATGGAATTCCCCATGTGGTAACACCACCTGAAATAGAGGAATGTAAAAAATCTTTGTTATAACCAACAAGCAGCATAAAGCCGACATAGACAAACAACATGATGACTGTTAATGTCCAACTCAGCTTACTTTTTTGTCTCACCATTTCTTTGAATTTAGGATTTTGTAGAATACGCTCTACCTGAACATCATCCATCGTCGTTCTCCTTCCTGCGCGAAAATCATTCAGCGCTCTTTTTTAATTAGAATTCTTCCTGCAGCCAAAGTAACAAGCCCTTGCTGGCTTGTAATTTAGACTTTGGTCGTTAAATTTTAATCAATTATGACTGACCAGTTTACGAATGCGCTATCATAGCCGCATAGTCTGTACCCTGTAGGCAATATGAACAGCTGGCTCATTATGGGGGTGTTAGCCCTCTATATCGCATTACTCTTTATCTGTGCATTTTTCGGTGAAAAACACGCCAGTCGCTTAAGTACTCGCGGCCGTATGTTTTTGTTTAGTTTGACCTTAGGTGTCTATTGTTCGTCATGGACATTTTATGGCGCCACGGGTGCAGCCGTCCGTGAAGGGATCATTTTTTTACCGATTTATTTGGGCCCACTGCTGTTTGTTGCCGTTGGTTACGACATTTGGCGGCGCCTCGGTCGGGTGCGCCAACATCATGCCATTTCTTCCATTGCAGACTTCGTAGCAGCGCGTTATGGCAAAAGTGGCACGCTTGCCTCTTTAGTCACGATTTTGGCCGTAATTGCCATTATTCCCTATTTGGCTTTACAGCTACGGGCGATTGCACTCAGTGCGACAGTGATTATGGATTCCAGTTCAAGCTTACAAGCCACCAGTAATGGCGTGTTGTTTTTAACTGCGATTCTGGCGATTTTGGCCATGATTTTTGGCACACGCCAAATCGCCAACACCGAGCAACATGGCGGCCTAATGCTGGCAGTGGCGTTCGAGTCTTTTGTTAAGTTGTTTGCTTTGCTCGCTGTGGCGGTATTTTTCATTTTTGCTGAGCCAGGCAATATTCAGCAGATTTCCCAAGATGCTGCGCATACCTTCCATGAAGTGCAGCTGTTTGGGGTACCAGACACTTTCTGGGTACAAACCCTTCTCGCGGCATTGGCCATTATTTGTTTACCCCGTCAATTCCATGTGGCTGTGGTTGAACTGCGTGATGAAAAACATATTCGCGGTGCACGGCGCTGGTTTGCCGTGTACTTAATCTTGACCACACTTGCAATTGTACCGATTGCCAGTTGGGCTTTACATGCTGCACCACAATACTTGGCCATCCCTGATGTAGCTGTGTTGTCACTGCCTTTGAGCTATAACCAAGACTGGCTGACGATTTTGGCCTTCTTGGGTGGTTTCTCTGCCTCAACAGGCATGTTATTGGTCTCGTCGGTTGCCCTATCGATTATGCTCAGTAATGACCTGATTATGCCGGCACTCTGGCGTTTCAATATTTTGTCACGTCATGACAACCGTCTACCTTTGGTGCTGAAATTTACCCGCCGTGTCTGCATTTTAGCGGTCATGCTACTGGGCTTCTTATTCTTCCATTTCTTTAATGACATTAATCAGCTTTCGGTGTTTGGCTTGTTGGCCTTTAGTGCAGTTGCACAATTTGCACCCGCCTTAATTGGGGGCTTATATTGGCGTGGTGGCAGTAAACAGGGTGTCTATGCGGGCTTAATTGTTGGCTTTGGCATGTGGGCCTATACCTTATTGCTACCGACCGTCCTGCGTAGCCTGCCATTAGAGTTTGTTGAATTTAGCCATGCCTTTTTAACACAAGGGCCAATGGGGTTCACTTGGTTGCGTCCTGAAGCCTTATTTGGCTTCCAATCCTTCGCCCCGCTAACACATGGTGTGGTGTGGGCCTTGGGTCTAAATTTAGTGCTGTACATTTGGGTATCTAAAATTTTTCGTCCAAGTGTTGCAGAACAGATTCAAGCCGAAAGCTTCTTCTATTATGAAACGAAGCCTCTTCCTACCCAGCAAAGCTCAAATGAGATGACCTATTTGCAGCACGATGTGGCACGTCTTAAAGTGGGTG
The DNA here is from genome assembly GCA_963599285.1 of Bacteroidaceae bacterium. Lineage (GTDB taxonomy): Bacteria > Pseudomonadota > Gammaproteobacteria > Pseudomonadales > Moraxellaceae > Acinetobacter. The sequence goes on from CAVBYE010000092.1 coordinate 9,220, forward strand.
ATTTACTGACACTGGCCAAACGCATTACCGGCGATGCAGCCGCGATGCAAGCCTTCCAACAGTTCTGTGCACAAAATAATGTCATTTTAAATGAGAACAGCAGTGCCAACGGCATGTGGTGGCGTTTTACCGAACAATACTTGGCTGGCACGATTGGTGCAGCCTCTGCACGTACCTTACTCACCACAGCTATGGTCAATAACGGTTTAGCCTTAGGACAAGTGGCCAATATTCTTGACCAAGCCTCTCAGTGGCAACGCTTTAACCAAAATTTGATCATGACCATGATTGACCATATGACCCAAGGGGTCAGCGTGGTTGATGAAAACATGTGTTTAGTGGCGTGGAATAATCAGTATTTAAAATTGTTCGATTATCCAAAAGATATTGTTTATGTCGGTTGTCCTATTGCCGATTTAATTCGCTATAACGCTGAACGTGGTGAATGTGGCCCAGGCTCAATCGAAGAACATGTGCGTAAGCGTATACATTGGATGAAAGT
>CAVBYE010000093.1:0-9648 GCA_963599285.1 Bacteroidaceae bacterium
ATTATAGCCATTGAATTCAGCTGTGCCTGCCACTCTTAAGCGATCTTGTCCCAAACGCGAGGTGACAATTTTAGCACTCTCGTCTAATAAACTGACCCAAGGTGCATGCGATTGGCTTGCCTGATCATGCAAATCAATGGTAATGGAATAGCCCTTAACAGGATAGATATTCACTCGATCTCCAAGCGAATGTGCCAATTGATAACTGCTGACCCCAGCACAGATGAGCACAGCATCAGCATGTAACTGTTCATGTTCAGATGCGCTTGTTTGCATATTTTCGCTACTGGCTTGATGATGCACGATCACACCTTGCTCGTGCTGCGCAATGGTGGTCACTTCACGGCCAAACAGGTGGTTGACCCCAAGTCGGGTACAGACCTGTGCCAAACCCACAGTAAATTTATGGATGTCACCTGTAGCATCTCCTGGGCAATAGAAGCCAGCATAGTAATCCCCAGTTAAGCTCGGTTCAATCTGGCGCATTTCCTCAACAGTCACGGCATGACGTTCTAAACCGCCCCCACAGAGTAAATCATTAACCCGCATCGCCACGTCGTAGTCAGCTTGAGTGTGATAAAAATGCAAAATACCGCGCTTTTCTAAATTAAATTCAATTTGTTCCGTTGCTGCAATTTCAAATAAACGCTGCCGTGCCAACAAGGCTAAACGTACTGTTTCTCGGGTATTGCCTTGATAATGTTTGATATTGCCCAAAAACTCGAGCAACCACGCATACTTATGCAGGCTAAAAGCAGGATTGAGCAATAGAGGTGCTGTTTTTTGTGACATCCACTTTAGCCCTTTGAGCACAGTGGCTTTTTGATTCCACACTTCAGCATTACATGCCGACAGCTGCCCCCCATTTGCAAAAGAGGTTTCCATGGCAGGATATAAATGTCGATCAAGTACTGTCACTTGATAACCGCGCTGTGCTAATTCATAGGCGGAAGTCACCCCGGTAATACCTGAACCAATCACGATAATATGGCGCATGAGAGACTCCTTAATCTTATTGTTATGATGTCGGTATATTATTGATGCAGGATTTGGCTATTTTTGCATGTGCATTGCATCAGTCGCCTGCATACTTTCTCATGAGTATATCTATAGCATGAACTCTGTATTGACGCAGTAGCTTTGTGTCCAACAGAAAGTATAATTTTGCCCACTACAGGGAATAGATTCAGACTAAGTTAGGATTGAGCAAGAAAAAAAGCCTCATCATGAGGCTTTTTACTGTTATCGATGCGTATGAATTGACATCACAATGCCCATACAAGCCAAGAGTGAAATAACGGCTGTGCCGCCATAACTCATAAAGGGCAAGGGGTCACCGGTTACAGGTAAAATTCCACTAACCATCCCTGCATTTAAAAAGACGAAGAAAAATACTGTGAGTCCAATCGTGCCTGCATATAATTTTCCAAAATTATGGAAACTTTGCATGCTGATGATGAAGCAACGGAAAATAATGGCAGTATATAAGGCGATTAATAAAAATACCCCTAAAAAACCAAATTCTTCGGCAAAGGTCGACATAATAAAGTCGGTATGATGCTCAGGTAAATAGCCCAACTGTGACTGTGTCCCTGCTAAGTAGCCCTTGCCTGTGACCCCACCTGAACCAATCGCAATTTTAGATTGAATAATGTTCCAGCCGGCACCTAAAGCATCAGACTCAGGATCAAACAACGTTAAGATACGTTTTTTTTGGTATTCTTGTAAAAAAAATATCCATAATGCCGGTGCAGCAACTAAAAATCCAACAAAAGCACTCGCAATCCATTTCCAAGAAATCCCGGCTAAAAACAACACGAAAATCCCGGGAATAATCAGTCCAATATTTAAGTCAGGTTGTAACACCACCAACACAAACGGCACAGCCATAATGATGACAGCAACCACAATATGCAAGAATTTAGGGGGGAAGGTTCTGAGGGAAAAATACCACGCCATCATCAGTGGCATCGCAAATTTCATAAACTCACTGGGCTGCATACTGCCAATACCGGGCAAACTCAGCCAACGTTTGGCCCCCATGCGTGTCTCGCCAATCAATAACACCAAGACCAACAACAGCAGTGAAGCAAAATAAAAATATGGACTGATGGCTTGATAAACTTTAGGCGGAATTTGTGCACAGATGAAAAGCACAATAAAGCCAATCAGAAAGCTGATGCCCTGACGCATGACCATCATACTGTCTTGTGCAGCGCTGTACACCACACATAAGCCCAACACGGCATTAATGAGGAGAAAACTCAATAACCATGGATCGAGATGATATTTGAGCCAACGTGATGAATCCCGTTGCATACTCGTGCCATCACGTGGACCCTGACGTAAAAAGCGATATTGCTCAGAAGGATGCATAACCGGCGCTATTCGAACAAAAGAGCATCAAGTATAAGAGTAAGACTAGATAAATTAAACACTCAAGTCGCAGTGAAGCACGCTTTCGTCTGATTTAGTGCTGGGCCTGTAAAATCAGGCGAGCCAACTCTAAGTCATCAGGATAGGTGATTTTAATATTATCTGAACGACCCGCTACAACGGCCACCTCAACACCCACGTGTTCTAAGGCAGATGCTTCATCTGTAATGAGCACATGATCTCTAAGTGCTTGTTCTAGTGCAGCCTTGAGTACGCCTAAGGGCGCGATTTGCGGTGTTTGTGCTTGCCATAGCATCGCACGATCTACAGTATGCGAAATGCCACTGCCCACAGCCACTTTTTTTAAGGTATCCCGTACTGGAATCGCCAAAATAGCGGCTTGATTATGCTGCACAGCATACTCAACCAATGCAACTAAACAGGCTTTGCTCACACAAGGACGCGCAGCATCATGGACCAAGACCCAATCTTCAGGCTGTGCACACTGGCTTAAATAGTGCAATGCATTGAGTACCGAATGCACACGTTCTGCACCACCAGCACAGAAATGGGCTTTTTGTGGCTCAACCAAATTGAGGCCCTGTGCCACGTGATCCTGTGGCCCAATCGCCAATACATACCCTGCAAGGGGTAATTCATTCAAACGTGCGACTGTGTGCTCAAGTACCGTTTTATCACCAATAGATTGGTATTGTTTTAATTCGGTTTTCGAAAAACGACTGCCTGATCCTGCTGCTGGTATCACCACCCAAAGTTTATGGGGTAATTGGGCGGTCAGGGATTGGGCTGTCTTCATTGTTTCTTAAGTCTACTTTAGCATTTGGATCAATATAAATGGGCTTGTACTGGGTACTAATGGTACTCATTTGTACAAATGTCTCGTGAGGTTTAATTAAACCTAAATCAAGACGGGCATGCTCTTCAATGGCTTCAACCCCATTTTTTAAGTCATACACTTCAGCGGCTAAGATACGATTACGTTCCTTAAGCTCTTCATTATTTTCAATTTGTTGTTGGATTTTTTGGGTGAGTTTAAGGTGATCATAATGACCGCCATCACCAAACCAATACAGGTATTGGAACCCTACGATCAAAAAGATCGCAAGGCCCAATAACACTTTACTCACAACGGAGTCGAATACATTTAACATAAATAAATGTCATTCACTCGCTTAGTTCAAACCTTTGAACTCAGCCTTACCACGGTAAGCCGCTTGAGTTAATTCTTCAATACGAAGCAATTGGTTGTATTTCGCTACGCGGTCAGAACGGCAAAGTGAACCTGTTTTGATTTGACCTGCGCCAGTACCCACTGCAAGATCCGCAATTGTAGAATCTTCAGTTTCGCCTGAACGGTGTGAAATTACTGTAGAGTAACCATTTGCTTTTGCAAGGTAGATGGCATCTAAAGTTTCAGTCAATGTACCAATTTGGTTGTACTTGATGAGGATCGAGTTACCCACTTTTTCGTTGATACCACGTTGAAGGATTTTCGGGTTGGTCACGAATAAGTCATCACCGACCAATTGGATCTTGTCACCAAGAATAGAGGTCAAGTAAGACCAGCCTTCCCAATCAGATTCGTCTAAACCATCTTCAATTGAGATAATTGGGTATTGGTTTACAAGACCTGCAAGGTAGTCAGAGAACTGGTTGCTTGTGAATGCTTTGTTGCCTTCACCTGCAAGGATGTATTGACCATCTTTGTAGAATTCAGAAGATGCACAGTCAAGCGCAAGCATAATGTCAGAACCTGCTTTGTAGCCAGTTTTTTCAATTGCTTCAAGAATAACCGTAATTGCTTCTTCGTTTGAACGTAAGTTCGGCGCAAAACCACCTTCATCACCCACTGCAGTGTTTAAACCTTTTTTGTTTAACACTGATTTAAGTGAGTGGAAGATTTCAGCACCTGCACGAAGCGCTTCAGAGAATGAAGTAAAGCCGACTGGCTCAATCATGAACTCTTGGATATCAACGTTATTGTCCGCATGTGAACCACCGTTTAAGATGTTCATCATTGGCACAGGCATGGTTAAAATGCTGTTGTTACGAAGGTCTGCGATGTATTGGAAAAGCGGAATTTTCTTTTCGTCAGCAGCAGCACGCGCAGCAGCTAAAGACACTGCTAAAGTTGCGTTTGCACCTAATTTTTCTTTGTTTTCAGTACCGTCTAACGCGATCATCGTGTTATCGATGTCTTTTTGTTCGAATACTGATTTACCCACTAACGCATCACGAATTAACGTGTTGACGTTGTTCACAGCAGTTTTAACACCTTTACCTAAGTAACGTGCTTTATCGCCATCACGAAGTTCTAAAGCTTCACGAGAACCAGTTGAAGCACCAGATGGTGCACATGCACGGCCAACTACGCCAGATGCTAAGATGACGTCTGCTTCGATGGTAGGGTTACCACGAGAGTCCAAAATTTCACGTGCACGAATGTCAACGATTTGGCTCATGAACAATTCCTCTGTTGATTAATAAAAATGATGCGTCAAAAACGACGCATCAATGTCACTAGAATTTAGTGCGTATCTAACTGAGCAAAACCTTTTACTAAGTTATCTAAGGCTTTTAATTGGGCCAAGAATGGTTCTAGTTGTGACATACGCAATGCACAAGGACCATCACATTTGGCTTTTTCAGGATCAGGATGTGCTTCTAAGAATAAACCTGCCAAACCGGTGGCCATACCTGCACGTGCAAGCGTGGTGATTTGCGCACGGCGTCCGCCTGCAGAATCACTACGACCACCAGGCGTTTGCAACGCATGGGTCACGTCAAAGAACACCGGCACATTCATTGCTTTCATGGTGTCAAAGCCAAGCATATCGACAACCAAGTTGTTGTAGCCAAAGGCTGAACCACGTTCACAAAGAATCAGCTTGTCATTACCCGCTTCTAAACACTTATGCAAAATATGACGCATTTCGTGTGGTGCGAGGAACTGTGCTTTTTTAATGTTGATAATGGCTTGTGTTTTCGCCATCGCTTCAACTAAGTCAGTCTGACGACTTAAAAACGCAGGAAGTTGAATAATGTCCGCTACTTCCGCCACAGGAGCTGCTTGGTACGGTTCATGTACATCGGTAATGATCGGCACATTAAAGTGTTTTTTAATGTCGGCTAACCATTCGATGCCCTTTTCAAGGCCTGGACCACGAAAAGAGTTCAAGCTTGAACGATTGGCTTTATCAAAGCTGGCCTTAAATACATAAGGAATACCTAAGCGACTACAAATGTCGACATAGGTTTCTGCAATTTCAAAAGCCAAATCTTTTGATTCAAGTACGTTCATGCCGCCGAATAATACAAATGGCAAGTGATTTGCCATCTGTATATCGCCTAAACGTACAATCTCTTGTGGTGTTAATTGTGACATTTAAACTTCCTAGTTTGATCCTAGATGCAACTTATTTGCTGTTTTGGTATTGCTGTTTAGCCGCACCAATGAAGCTTGCAAATAGTGGGTGTCCATCACGTGGTGAGCTGGTAAATTCTGGGTGGAATTGTACCGCAATAAACCAAGGATGCGCAGGAATTTCAACAGTTTCCACTAAACGCTGCACCGGTGAATAACCCGAAATTTTCATGCCTTTTTCTTCTAAAGCCGGAATAAAGCGGTTGTTCATTTCGTAACGGTGACGGTGACGTTCAATGATTTCTTCTGAACCATAGACTTCAGCTGTCTTCGTGCCCGCAACCAATTCAGATTTTTGAGCACCTAGACGCATGGTACCACCAAGGTCAGAATCTGCAGAACGTTGCTGTACTTCACCACGCTCATCTAACCATTCAGTGATCAGACCGATCAATGGAGACTTGGTCGAACGGTTAAATTCAGTCGAAGTTGCATCTGTAATACCCGCAACATTACGTGCGTATTCGATTACAGCAAGTTGCATACCTAAACAGATACCAAGGAATGGCACACCATTTTCACGTGCAAACTGAATCGCTTTCATTTTGCCTTCAGTACCGCGCTCACCAAAGCCGCCTGGTACTAAAATCGCGTCAGCATCTTTTAAGACTTCTGCAACATCTTGGCTTTCAAGCTCTTCAGCATTGACATAGTCAATCTGAACTTTAACGCGGTTTTGAATACCTGCATGAAGTAACGCTTCGTTTACAGATTTATATGCATCTGGAAGTTCAACGTATTTACCCACCATTGCAACACGTACGGTGTATTCAGGGTTCAGTAATGATTCAACTACGTTATCCCAATCGGTTAAGTCTGCTTCTGGCAATGCATTAAAGCCGAAACGTTCACAGATTAGATCATCAACGTCTTGCTCATAGAAGGTACGTGGAATTTGGTAAATGGTACGTGCATCTTTACACACCACAACCGCACGTGCTTCAACGTTAGTAAACAACGCAATTTTACGCTTCGTATCTGCATCCACATCGTATTCAGTACGGCAAATTAAGATGTCTGGTTGAATACCAATCGAAAGTAATTCTTTTACTGAGTGCTGCGTTGGCTTAGTTTTAAGCTCAGCAGCTGACTTGATATATGGAAGCAACGTTAAATGCATCAGCATTGTGCGTTTGTGACCAAGTTCAACCATTAACTGACGTACAGATTCCATGAATGGGAGAGATTCAATGTCACCTACAGTTCCGCCGATCTCAACGATCGCCACGTCATAGCCTTCACCAGCGCGAAGTACACGTTCTTTAATGTTGTCAGTAATGTGTGGAATAACTTGAACTGTACCGCCAAGGTAGTCACCACGACGTTCTTTGTTCAATACATCTTGGTACACGCGGCCAGATGTAAAGTTATTTAACTTGGTCATTTTCGCACGACGTAAGAAACGTTCGTAGTAACCCAAGTCTAAGTCAGTTTCTGCACCATCCTCTGTGACAAAAACTTCACCATGTTGGAATGGGCTCATCGTCCCTGGATCGACATTAATGTATGGATCCATTTTGACCATGGTCACTTTTAAACCACGGGCTTCTAAAAGTGCAGCAACTGAAGCAGCTGAAATACCTTTACCTAGTGATGAAACTACACCACCAGTCACGAAAATAAAATGGGTCATTGGGTTTCTCGTACAATCGAGCCTAAATCGGCCTGCAATGTTGCGCAATTTTACTTTACTCTGCACCAATAAAGCAAAGTCATTGTGCATCAATTCATGGAACAATAAACAATTGGTTATTGTATCAGCAATTCCTTCAAAAATTTAGCTTATCTTTAGATGATTTTTCTATGGCTTTTTATGGTTATAATGCAGATGTCCATCTAATGCGTTATTTTGTGCAGTTATGAATAAGAAACTTTTAATTTGTGGCGCAATTGCAACTGCTTTGCTCTTGAGTGCATGTGTAAAAAAAGAAACCCCAACAGAAGATGAAAACACCAAAGTTGGGCAGGTAGAGACCAGAACGACCACTGAACCAAAATTTGAAAATCTACCAGCAGCAGAACCTGCTGTAGACCTGGTTAATGAGGGTCAACGTCCGGTTGAAGTGATTCGAGAAGAAACCGCCAACACCACCACTGTGATTCGCCGTGAAGTACGTGAAGTTCAACCTGAAGCGACGCCACGCCCAGAACCAAAGCCTCAGCCAAAACCTGAACCACGTCCAGAGCCAAAACCAAAACCTGAAGTTAAAGCTGAACCAAAACCTCAGCCAAAACCTGAAGTGAAGCCTGAACCTAAGCCGCAGGTTGCCCCTGAGCCGCGTAGCAATAATACTGAAGCACAATCTCAAGATGATGCTGTTGCTGCTGCCATTGCCGCTGCTACACCTGCTTTAGATTAAGCTTAAACAGCATTAACCCAGCATAAGCTGGGTTTTTTTTGCGCTATTTTAGCTGGCCATTTCCAAGGCGTAATGACGAAAGTAATCCGCAATTAAACGCGTGGCCCATGATTCTGTTTTGGCAAAGCCTTGGTAAAAAATACAATGACTCCCTTTAGTGGTGGTCACCACCAAGACATTGGGCATTTTAGCCAAAGCTTCTTTATAGGGGGTAAGATTGGCAATTCGACAAATTGGGTCGTCTTCAGCATTTAAGACCATTAATGGAATTTTAATATCTTCAAAGACATAAATGGGATTTACGGCTTGCGCATAACTGGCGTAATCCTCAAAGCCGGCCAAATGAAAATAATTACGTTCAAATTCTGCTAAATTCTTGGCATTGACTAAGGGGGCTAAATCCACATCATCCTGCCAAGCATCTTGATACTGCTCAATAAAGCATTTCACCAACTTCTTGGTCATCATTTTGCTATAAAACGGATGCACAATGTCAAACCCGAGCTCGCTGTTATAACCTGGGCTTAAGGCAAAGGCCGCTTTAAATGGGGTTGCACTGCCTTCTTCACCTAAATAACGCACCAACAATCCAGTGCCTGCCGAAGACCCCACGGCATATAAATCACTATCTGGACAGCAATGTTGGATATGTTGAATTTGTGCGCGTAAGTCTTGAGTACACCCCAATAAGCTAATTTTAGGCACCGGCAAAGGCAGATTGGCATGGCCACGGCGCAAACACAGCGCAATACGCCATCCGGTGTAGTAATGTAAGTCTTGCACCACTTCGCGCATACTCTCTGGTGTGCCTGTTAACGTATGCATAAGTACAATGGTTGGGGTTTTTGGACTTAAATTTTTACCATACCAAGCAATGCCTGTGATGCCACCATCGGCCATTTCAAGGTGTTCAATTTCATCGTATTCTAATTGCATCCGTTTGCGTTTGATCAGATCGAAATACAACACTTGGGCATGAGGATTGCTCAGCCATGGTGTAGGACGATACTTTTGTTGTAGGCAAGCCAAGGACGGTACAATATGCTCAAACACCCCATGTGGATGATAGTACAAGTGCGGTTGCTCTGCCCCCGTCCACTGATCAAGATAGTCGTTCGCGAGTTGACTGAGTTTTTGTAATCCTTGCATTGCCTACTTACTCCTACAGCTGTGCACTATGAAGGGGCTGAGTACGCTTGCATGCGTTTCCCCATCTGTGCTGCCAAAGCTTCTAGACCACTTTTGGGTCTTAACATCACTTCAAAATCAATAATTTTCCCTTGTGAATCGATGCTGATCATGTCAATCCCTTTCAGCGTTTTATCTCCAACCCGTGCCGAAAACTCCAACACCACATGGCGACCATCTTGACTATAAAGCTCACGGTGATAGCGAAAATCTTGGAAAATTTGAATCACATTTTGCAAAATAAACGCCACCACAGCTTTGCCACTATAGGGCTGATAG
>CAVBYE010000094.1:0-9590 GCA_963599285.1 Bacteroidaceae bacterium
AATTTTCAGGGCGTGTAATGAAAGGACGTTGTTGAACAAGGATCTTGGTCATTTAGGGCATCAGGCGTTGTAGCTTCCAGTTGCCTTCAATTCTTTCATAAATTAAGCGATCATGTAAGCGATTTGGTCGGCCTTGCCAAAACTCATAATGTTCAGGCACAAGACGGTAGCCACCCCAAAATTCAGGTTTAGCTAAATCAGACGTGTGTTGTACCTGTTGCTGTAAGTCTTGGAAACGACGTTGCAACTCTTCACGACTCTCAATCACACCACTTTGCGGCGTACTAATGTGCGCTGCAATTTGGCTTTCACGTGGACGCTTATGGTAATAATCTGTCGACTCTTGTACAGAGATTTTATCTACTCGACCAAAAATACGCACTTGGCGTTCGAGTTCTGGCCAGTAAAATAAAATTTCCGCATAAGGATTGGCAGCTAAGTCGAGGCCCTTTTGACTGTCATAGTTGGTATAAAAGTCATAACCTGCTTCAGTGGCACCGCGCAGCAACACTGTACGCACATGCGGACGACCCTGTGCATTGGCCGTTGCAATCGACATTGCATAGGGTTCATGTAACTGTGCGTTTAATGCCTGATTAAACCAATTTAAAAACTGCTGATGCGGGTCTTGCTCAACATTCGCTTCATGCAATTCACCCTTTTGATAACTTAAGCGCAGTTCGCTTAAGTCTTTAATCACATCACTCATTCGATCACCCCATTAGGCTGCGTTGGCACGTACCGCATCAGCTAAGGAATTGGCTAAAGCTGTCACTTCTGCTAAGTCATCGCCTTCGACCATCACACGAATCACAGGTTCAGTGCCTGATTTACGAATCAACAGACGACCACGACCTTTAAGTTGTTGTTCAGCTTTTTCAAACTCACTTACAAGTGCAGGTACCGAGTTTGGATCAAACATGGCATCAAGACGAACATTCACCAATACGTTTGGCAGCAGCTTAAAGTCTGCAACTAACTCATCAAGTGCTTTATCTTGCTCAACCATAACCGTTAACACTTGCAGCGCAGCAATAATCGCATCACCCGTAGTGCTCTTATCTAAAGTCAGGATATGACCCGATGGCTCACCACCCGTCACCCAACCTTTTTCTTCAAGACCTTGTAACACGTAACGGTCACCGACCTTAGCACGTAAGAACGGTACTTCAGCTTTGTCTAACGCTAGCTCAAGCGCCATATTGCTCATTAAAGTCCCAACAATACCTGCAGGTTTTTGGCGTGCTTGGGTCGCCAAAATATACAAGATATGGTCACCAGTAATTTCTTGACCATGCTTGTCGACCATAATCACACGATCCGCATCGCCATCGAAGGCAATGCCTAGATCTGCTTCATGCTCAACGACTGCTTTCTTTAATGCTTCAGGGTGAGTTGAACCACAGCCTTCATTAATATTGAGTCCATCAGGTTCATTAAAGATGGCAATCACCTTGGCACCTAACTCACGGAATACCGCAGGGCCTACGCTATAAGCCGAACCATTGGCACAGTCCACCACAATTTTTAAATCATTTAGATCGAGGTGGTACGGGAAAGTCGATTTACAAAATTCGATATAGCGACCATTGGCATCGTTTACACGTAAGCTTTTACCTAAATTCGCTGTATCTTCAATGAGGAGGTCTTTCTCTAACTCTTGGTTAATTTCTTCTTGTAGGCTGTCTGGAAGTTTTTTCCCTTCTGCGGAGAAGAACTTAATCCCATTATCAAAATATGGATTATGCGATGCTGAAATCACAATGCCTAAGCTGGCATGTAAAGCACGGGTTAAATGAGCAATCGCAGGGGTTGGCAATGGGCCAAGTAAATGTACATATACCCCAGCAGCATTTAAACCAGCTTGTAATGCCGCCTCTAAAATATACCCTGATAAACGTGTATCTTTACCTAAAACAACAATCGGCTTACTTTTTTTACTGTTACGTTTTAATACTTTACCCGCAGCAAAGCCTAATTTTAACGCAAATTCTGGCGTAATCGGTAATACACCAAACTTACCACGAATACCATCAGTACCGAAATAACTCATACTTTATGCTCACTTGTGTTCTTATAGCTTTGCGAAAAAATTTTTCACAATTTAAATCCGAAAATACTTTACACCAAAACAAAAAAACCGTCATGGACATGACGGCTTTTTTGTCGCTCCAACTCGGGTGGATTAACCCACGCGGTAGTTTGGTGCTTCTTTAGTGATCGTGACGTCGTGGACGTGTGATTCTGACATGCCCGCTGCGGTAATTTTCACAAATTTCGCATTTTGACGAAGGTCATTGATGGTTGCAGAACCGGTATAACCCATTGATGAACGTAAACCACCCATCATTTGATGTACGATGTTACCCATTGGGCCTTTGTATGGTACGCGACCTTCAATACCTTCTGGTACAAGCTTCTCAGCACCTGCTTTAGAATCTTGGAAGTAACGGTCTGCAGAACCTGTAGAACCGGCCATTGCACCCAATGAACCCATACCACGGTATGCTTTGTAGTAACGACCTTGGAAGAATTCAACTTCACCCGGTGCTTCTTCCGTACCTGCCATAAGTGAGCCGACCATAATGGTGCTTGCGCCCGCACCAATGGCTTTGGCCATATCACCAGAGAAGCGAATACCACCATCAGCAATCAATGGAATCTGCTCTTTTAATGCATTGGCAACAGAGTCAATTGCTGACATTTGTGGCATACCAATACCGGCTACAATACGTGTTGTACAGATTGAACCTGGGCCAATACCCACTTTCACAGCATCTGCACCCGCATCAAGTAAAGCAAGCGCAGCATCACCCGTTGCGATGTTACCACCAATGACTTGAACTTGTGGGTAGTTGGCTTTTACCCAACGTACGCGTTCAATCACACCCGCTGAGTGACCGTGTGCAGTATCCACCACAATGGCATCAACGCCTGCTTCAACCAATGCTTCAACACGGCTTGGTGTCTCTGCACCTGTACCTACCGCAGCACCTACGCGCAGACGACCTAAATCATCTTTACAGCTGTTTGGATACAGCTCAGCTTTACGGAAATCAGTAACCGTAATTAAGCCTTTAAGTTCGTTGTTGTCACCAACAACAATCACTTTTTCAATACGATTTTTTTGAAGAAGTGCTTGAATATTTTCTTTTGATTCGCCTTCACGTACAGTCACTAAACGATCTTGACCTGTCATGATGTTGCTAACCGGTTGTTCAAGATTAGTTTCAAAACGTGTATCACGACCCGTTACGATACCCACCACTTTACCGTCTTTTACAACAGGCACACCGCTAATGTTGTTGGCTTGTGTTAAAGCCATCAACTCACGCACAGTGGTTTCTGGGGTTACAGTAATCGGGTCTTTGACCATACCGGCTTCAAATTTTTTCACACGACGTACTTCTGCAGCTTGTGCAGCAATATCCATGTTTTTGTGCAAAATACCAATACCGCCGTTTTGCGCCATCGCAATTGCCATACGTGACTCAGTCACGGTATCCATAGCCGCTGAAACAAGAGGGATATTTAATTCAATGCCGCGGGTTAAACGTGTCTTTAGAGAGACATCTTTTGGAAGGACTGTAGAGTAGGCAGGGAGTAATAGGACATCATCAAAAGTCAAAGCGTCTTGAACGATGGTCAACATAGCAGTCTCGCTGGTAATTTCCGTGCGCTATTATAAACAAAAATTTGCCTTTTATTCATTTAAATTTACACATCTAGGTAAAAAATAAATATATATCCTTAAAAATATTGGTGTTTTTTTTAAAACAATAGCTTTTTTAAAGCTTTTAGCAAAATTCAAGCATGCTACAGTACAACCGGCTGCGGCGTATGCATATTGTGCGATTACCCTTCGCCCATAGTGTATTCAGGCATGCCAGCCTCAACTGCTGCTTTATATGCTTTGGGACTGCCACCCCCGATTAAACAACTCATGATCCTGAGACTTTAACAAAATCTGGACACCGAAATACGGCTTCATCCATCAGATCAGTACCACACGCTAAGTTTTCAATCCAATCTAAAAATTGGTTAATTTTTTCTTTGCCAACAAAAGGCATACCGTGCTGTGGAATAATCAGATCAATATCCATACCCCGCACCATATTTACCCACAATCGAATGACTTTATTGGAGCACATATAACGCTGGTGAAAACCGCGCATTTTCTGAATATGTTGCTCAAAGTCTTCTACAGGCTGTGATGCATCCTCCACAATGGAAGCGCCCATATCCCCTGAAAATAAGATCTTGGCCACAGGATCATAAAACTGGAAATTACCCACTGAATGCAAAAAGTGCGCAGGTATCGCCACAATTTGTGAAGCGCCTAGTGGAATGGCTTGTCCATGATCAGGCAATTCAATTAAACGCTCAAGCCAACTGCCCTTCATACGATCACTCATAAAAGCAGAGTTCAAATGCGGTAAAAAACGTGCCCACAGTTTAGAGGCCACCACTTTGGCATCGGTATAGACCAACCAACGTGGCATCGAGGTAATGATGTCTGGATCTTGATGCGAAGCCAACACGTAGTCGAGATGACTGAGCTTGGTATAGCGACTTAATTCCATGGTGAGTGGGACATAGGTTAAGTCGCCACCTGGGTCAATTACAGCAGCTCGCCCATGGTCAATAATTAAGAATTGGTTGGCTTGAATCCCTTCTCCCTTCACCAAACTGGTAAAGCTAATGCATTTATGCACACCATTATCAAATAACACCTGCGATGTCGTGCGTTCAAACGCCATACCAATTCCCCTTCAAACACTGCTTTTAAATTATGTTTTAATTCCATACAGGCTATATGGTTTTAAAGCAAGTTACAATGTCTGCGTATTTGCATTGGTCGCTTTCTATAAATAAAAGCACGACATCAGCTGATGTGTTAGAACCAGTAATGTTGTAGCAAGGTTGCCACACCAATAATCAAGAAGATGGCAGCACCCACTTTATGAATCAGTGAAATAGGCAGCTTGTGTGCCAATTTGTCACCAATGAAAACTGCAGGTGCATTGGCCAACATCATCCCCAACGTGGTACCTGCCATTACCCAAAAGATACTGTCAAAACGTGCTGCAAGCGCAACAGTGGCAATTTGTGTCTTATCACCAATTTCAGCTAAGAAAAATAAGATAAAGGTTGCACCAAATACCCCAAATTTTTGCCATTTTTTAATGCTGCCTGATTCATCATCCAATTCGTCTGGAATGAGCATCCAAGCTGCCATGGCAATAAAGCCAATCGACAGTACCCAAATCAGTACTTCAGGACTTAAAACCGTCGTCACCCATTGCCCAAGCGCCGCAGAAACGCCGTGGTTAACAATGGTGGCCAGTAAAATAGCCAATAAAATCGGGACAGGTTTACGAAAACGTGCGGCTAATAACAGCGCAAGCAGTTGGGTCTTATCACCCATTTCGGCAAGTGCAACAATGGCAGTGGAAAGCAGGAATTCATACATGTGATGTTTCTCGGGCTGGCAGTACACATACCAATGATTCATCCTCCCCGCCAGCCACATCTGCAGAGTGATAAATCAAAGGTCTTGCCAACAAGAGAAAGCTTGAACAGCTTTATTTGGTTCTTTGCTATGATGACCATGCTCGGTTTAGAGCAAATATGTTGACCATCACCCTTTCGCTTTGCGCAAAAGGCGGCTACTCCCCAATGAAGTACAGTCATTATAATCAAGTCTAAATTCATTTACAAACTGAAATAAAAAACCCTGCCGTAGCAGGGTTTTTGTTTACTTAAATCAATCTGATTAGATTAACAAAGTACGAATGTCTTTTAGCAATTTAGTCAGCTTATTGGTGAAGCGTGCTGCATCGGCACCATTAATCACACGGTGATCGTATGACAATGAAAGCGGAAGCATGAGCTTCGGATCAAAACCTTGACCATTCCAAACCGGTTGCATGGTTGCAGGTGAAATACCCAAGATTGCAACTTGAGGCCAGTTTACAAGTGGGGTAAACGCTGTACCACCAATTGCACCAAGGCTTGAAATCGTGAAGTTCGCACCTTGAAGATCTTTCGGAGAAAGTTTCTTATCACGTGCTTTTTGACCCAATTCACCCAATTCAACTGCAATTTGCTTAATTGATTTTTGATCTGGGTTACGCAGTACAGGTACTGTTAAGCCATCTGGCGTTGCTACAGCGATACCCATATGGATTTCGTTACGTAACAATACAGACTTACCATCATCAGCCAAGTGACCTGCAAACTCACGCTCTTCTTTCAGCAAGTGTGCAACTGCTTTAATGATGAACGCCATAATGGTCAGGCTCACGCCTTCTTTCTTAAAGTTGCCTTTAAGATCATTACGCCATGCTTCAAGCTCAGTGATGTCAGCTAAATCAAACTGCGTCACTTGTGGAATGTAGTTGTTTAAAGACAACTGCGGAATTGACACTTGTTGTAGACGCGTCAATGCTTTTTCTTCCACACCACCAAAGGCATCAAAACTTGGTAGTTTTGGTAAGCCAGCAGCTTGAGCTACAGCAGGTGCAGCAACTGGTGCAGGTGCAGTCAGACGCGTTTTCACATAAGCAAACAAGTCTTCTTTCATTAAACGTGCATGTGGGCCAGATGCTTTCACTTCTGCCAAAATTACGCCTAATTCACGTGCCAATTTACGTACTGCAGGGCCTGCATAGACTTTTGCATTCGCTGCATTTTGTTCTTTGGTCAGTTTATCTGCTGAAGGTGCTGCTGCTTGTACAGGTGCAGCTGCAGGCGCAGGTGCTGCCTTCGGTGCTTCAGCTTTTGCTGGCGCTTGTACAGGCGCAGGTGCAGCAGCAACAGGTGCCGCTTGACCTTCAGCTTCAATCGTCACTAAAGCAATGCCTTCAGAGACGTTTTGACCCAATTCAACATGAATCGCAGTGATCACGCCTGTTGCTGTACTTGGTACTTCAACCGTTGCTTTATCAGATTCAACCACAATGATGCTTTGGTCTTTTTCAACCTTGTCACCTACTGCAACTAAAATCTCAGCCACAGCTGCTTTGTCCACACCTAAATCAGGCACAGCAATGTCAACTTTACCTGCTGCGACAGCAGCAACCGGTGCTGCTGCTTCTGCTTTTGGTGCTTCAGGCGCAGCTTGAGCAACTTCTGCTTGTACTGGCGCAGCTGGCGCTGCCGCAGAACCTGCAGTTTTCACTTTCAGGATCACAACGCCTTCTTTAACGTTATCACCCACTGAAATTTCAATGGCTTCAACCACACCAGCAACCGTGCTTGGTACTTCTACAGTTGCTTTGTCAGATTCAACTACGAGGATGCTTTGATCCACGTCAATTTCGTCACCAACAGCAACTAAGATTTCACCTACAAGTGCTTTTTCAACACCAATGTCAGGCACTTGTACATCAACCACTTGTGATGCTGCTGCCGCTACAGGCGCAGCTTGCGCTGCAACTGGTGCTGCCGCTTGAACTTCGGCTTTAGGCGCTTCAGCTT
The DNA here is from genome assembly GCA_963599285.1 of Bacteroidaceae bacterium. Classification (GTDB taxonomy): domain Bacteria; phylum Pseudomonadota; class Gammaproteobacteria; order Pseudomonadales; family Moraxellaceae; genus Acinetobacter. The sequence continues at coordinate 7,483 of CAVBYE010000094.1, forward strand.
TTGGTGCTTCAGCAGCAGGTGCAGGCGCTGCCTGACCTTCTGCTTCAAGTTCTACCAAAACTGCACCTTCAGCAACTTCGTCACCAAGGCTGACTAAAATGCTTTTTACCACGCCTGCTGAAGTGCTAGGCACTTCAACAGATGCTTTGTCAGATTCAAGCAAGACAATACTGTCATCAACTGCAATGGTATCGCCCACTTTCACTAGGATTTCAGCGACTGTCGCTTTATCTACACCAATATCAGGAGTCGTAATTTGCATGCTTAGTTCTCCTCTTTGTAGTCAGCAACAGCGTGTACTGATGGTGTCGCTTGAGGTGCCCAAGCCACTGGACGATCTGTATCTAATTCAAAGCTAGAGATCGCGTCTTTGACTAAACGTGCATCCACTTCACCTTCGTCAGCAAGTTTTTTCAACGTTGCCACAACGATGTGTGCCGCATCTACACCAAAGTAGCTACGAAGTTTTGCACGTGTATCTGAACGACCGTAACCATCAGTACCCAACGCTACGAACGGGCGGTTGTCTGGAAGGTAAGCACGGATTTGTTCGCTGTATGCACGCATATGGTCTGTTGCTGAAACAACGATACCTTTCGTGCCACGAAGTTGTTTCGATACCCAAGCTTCTTGTGTTTCTTCAGCCATTGGATGTAGACGGTTGTATTCTTCACACGCCATACCATCACGCGCAAGCTCGTTGAAGCTTGTTACGCTGAATACGTTTGAATGGATTTGGTATTCGTCACGTAAAATTTGCGCTGCTTTAATTACTTCACGCAGAATCACACCTGAACCCATCAACTGAACAGTTGCTTTTTCATCTTCTTCAAGTAAGTACATACCACGTTTGATGCCTTCCTCAGCGCCTTGTGGCATTGCAGGATGCTCGTAGTTTTCGTTCATTACAGTTAAGTAGTAGAACACACGCTCTTGGTTCACATACATGCGTTTTAAACCGTCATGTACAATCACAGCAAGTTCGTAACCGAAACATGGATCGTAAGAGATACAGTTTGGAATCGTGTTTGCTAGGATGTGTGAGTGACCATCTTGGTGCTGTAAGCCTTCACCGTTAAGTGTTGTACGACCTGCAGTTGCACCTAACAAGAAGCCTTGTGCTTGTGCGTCGCCTGCTGCCCATGCAATGTCACCAATACGTTGGAAACCAAACATAGAGTAGTACATGTACATTGGAATCATTGGCAAGTTGTTGGTTGAATAACTTGTTGCCAACGCAGCCCATGCGCTCATCGCACCTGCTTCGTTAATCCCTTCTTGTAGCATGTGACCGTCTTTTGCTTCACGGTAATGCATCAATTGTTCTTGGTCTTCTGGTGTGTATTTTTGACCGTGAGCGGCATAAATACCCAACTGACGGAACATACCTTCTAAACCGAATGTACGTGCTTCATCTGGAACAATTGGCACAACACGGTCTTTGATCGCTTTTTCTTTCAATAATGAAGAAATTAAACGCACCATGACCATGGTTGTTGATTGTTGCTTACCGTTTGAACCTGCAAGCACTGCATCAAATACAGACAATTCAGGAATCGCAAGCTGTTCGCTTTCTTTACGACGTGCAGGTAAGTAACCACCTAACGCTTCACGACGTGCCTTCATGTATTTAATTTCAGGCGAGTTTTCGCTTGGACGGTAGAACGGAACTTCTTCTAATTGCTCATCAGTAAATGGCAAGTTGAAGCGGTTACGTACATATTTAAGCGATTCAAGCTGCATTTTCTTGATTTGGTGCGTCTTGTTAACCGCTTCGATTTCTTCAGATAAACCATAACCTTTCACAGTTTTTGCAAGGATTACTGTTGGTTGACCTGTCGATTTCATTGCTTCTGCATATGCTGCATAAACCTTGTACGGGTCGTGACCACCACGGTTTAGGTTATCAATGTCTTCGTCGCTTAGGTTTTTAACCAGCTCTTCAGCTTCTGGGTATTTACCAAAGAAGTGTGCACGTGTGTAAGCACCACCTTTTACTTGGTAACGTTGGTAGTCGCCATCTACGGCTTCTTCCATAATCGCTTTTAAAGCACCAGATTCATCTTTATCTAGTAATGGATCCCAATGACGGCCCCATACCACTTTAA
>CAVBYE010000095.1:0-9581 GCA_963599285.1 Bacteroidaceae bacterium
CCGCAGTAATGATCATGCATTTTCTGCGCAAGGCTATAGTTGCATCGAGGGTTGGTTTCGCCGCTAACCGCACCTGCAAAGTATATATATAGATATATTCGGTTTTGGACATCGTTGAGCGATTGATTCAAAGTCAGTATGTGTATGTGGAGCTGTTTTGTGCAGGAGGCATAAAGATGCAAGCGAATCAACTCAAGATCAATCAGGTGATTGATGAGGCCAAATTTACCCGTTTTCATTGGGGGGTATTGTTTTGGTGTCTGCTGATTATTATTTTTGACGGTTATGATTTGGTGATTTACGGGGTGGCTTTGCCGCTATTAATGCAAGAGTGGGCGCTCAGTGCGGTGCAAGCAGGTTTATTGGCCAGTACAGCCTTATTTGGCATGATGTTTGGTGCCATGTGCTTTGGCACGCTGTCAGATAAGATTGGGCGTAAAAAGACCATTATGATGTGTGTGGCCATCTTTAGTGGTTTTACCTATTTGGGTGCTTTTGCGACCACACCCACTGAATTCGGACTATTGCGTTTCTTAGCGGGTCTTGGCATTGGCGGGGTAATGCCCAATGTTGTTGCACTGATGACCGAATATGCACCCAAACGTATTCGTAGTACCTTAGTGGCACTGATGTTTAGTGGATATGCCATTGGCGGAATGGCCTCAGCATTACTAGGTGCATGGTTAGTGCCGCAGTTGGGCTGGACGATTATGTTCTATATTGCAGGGATTCCACTGTTGGCACTGCCGTTGATTTGGCGCTATTTGCCCGAATCCTTGATGTATCTAACTCAACAGCAAAAAACGGCACAAGTGCGCGCAATTGTCGCTCAAATTGCCCCTGATCAACTCAAAGCCCAGACTGAATTTGTCTTAGAAGACGTGGCACAGGGCGATGAAGCACCAGTGCGCGCCTTATTTCAACAGGGGCGTCGCTTCAGTACCTTTATGTTTTGGATCGCCTTCTTTATGTGTTTACTGATGGTATATGCATTGGGCAGCTGGTTACCTAAGCTGATGCTTCAAGCGGGCTATTCATTAGGTGCAAGCATGCTATTTCTCTTTGCACTGAATATTGGCGGTATGCTTGGGGCGATTGGTGGAGGGATGTTGGCAGACCGATTTAATATCAAAAAAGTGCTGACCTTCATGTTTATCTGCGGTGCAGTCGCGCTGATTCTGTTAGGGTTTAACAGTCCACAATTTGTGCTGTATAGCTTAATTGCAGTTGCAGGTGCAGCAACCATTGGATCGCAAATTATGTTGTATACCTTTGTTGCACAATACTATCCGTCAAGCGTGCGTTCGACTGGAATGGGCTGGGCGTCGGGAATCGGACGCATTGGTGCGATTGTGGGGCCGGTACTTACAGGTGCATTACTGACCATGGAGCTGTCGCATCAGATGAATTTTATTGCGATTGCGATTCCTGGTGTGGTCGCTGCACTGGCCGTGTTCCTTGTGCAGATGAAAACCTCGGTTGGCGGCGAAGTGGCAGCATCCGTATCTGTGCTACAGCATAAACATTAATGATCTATGTACCAAGCGGCAGTGAAGCGGCTGCCTTTTAGATGAAATGTAATGTTTTGCAACAGGGCTTGTATTGCGCAGTGAAATCGATAAGATGGACTGATCTTGGTTACCTATAGGCTCTATATGCCCCCCTGGATGAAATCTTTCATTCAACGATTGTTTACTCAACCGAACAGTCAAATGCTTCATATCAAATTGGCTTTTCAAGCCGAGTCAGAGGCAGTGCTGAAAGCGCAATTGTGCCGCAGTTATTGTCCACAGCTCAGACAAGCCGTGACAGATATTTTACGCGAACGGGGTTATAGCCCAACTGAAATTGCCCAATGGATACAGTCATAAAAAGCGTAGCTCAGGCTACGCTTTTGCAGTTTAAGCTTTTGAGAACGTCAAAATAACGTGATGTATCTTCAACAGCACGGATAAAAATTTTTAAAAAAAGTGAAAATTTCTCTTGTATCTTCATCTATAGCGTGTATAGTGTGTGTTACTAAAATAATAATACTGTTGTTATCGCAAATCTTTTCATCTCGTAGTTCCCTTCGTTTTATCAGATTTTTTCGTTGCAAAGGTTTATTGTTTAGGCGTTATGGCACAAGCCATATAAAGTTTTTAAAAAATAGGAAAAATCTATGTCAAACGTAGTAACTGGCACAGTTAAATGGTTCAACGAAACTAAAGGTTTTGGTTTTATCGCTGCAGATTCTGGTGAAGATGTGTTCGCGCATTACAGCCAAATCCAAGTTAAAGGCTTCAAAGTATTGCAAGAAGGCCAACGCGTTCAATTCGAAATCGTTGCTGGCCCTAAAGGCTCACAAGCTAATGCAATTAGCCCACTTTAATTTTTCTTAGAAAAATAAAAGTAAAAAAGCCCATGCCTTGCATGGGCTTTTTGTTTAATGTTGCGGTAAATCGGATTTAAAACTGCGTGAACCACAGTATAAACAGATCGCTGTAGCAAAAAATGCAACAGGAATGACGTACAGGGCATGATGTAATCCCAGGGCTTTAAACGACTCATGCATGACACTCACCCCCGCGTTGATCATCGCGGCATTAGAAAAGTAATCTGATAAGCCACCTACCACGACAGGCCCAAAGGCACCACCTAAAATATACATGCAGGCAAAATACACTGCCACTGCTGTAGCACGTAAATTGGGTGCCACTACATCTTGAATGGCCGGATAAACAGTGGTGTAGTAGTTGTATGAAACCAGCCAACCTAAACATAATAAAATCACCACTGCAGTCAAAGAGTCGTTGCCTAAATACAGCGCAATACCGACAAACAAGCCCGCTAAGGCTAAGCTGATTGCACCAAAAAATAAACGACCACCTGCCAAACGTTGGTGTGCTTTATCTGCAATGAAGCCGCCAAGTAATAGCCCCACCAAACCGGTTGCACCGACGATTAAACCTGTGATGACGGCAGACTGGGTCAGGCTTAAGCCAAAGAAGCGTTGAAACAGTGGTACGAAAAATGAGTTACCGGCATACACGGCAAAGTTCATACAGATCCCTGATAAAATCAGCCAACGTAAGGTGGTAATTTTCAGTAGGCTACGAATAGGTTGCTTGACAGGGCTGACCGCGCTTTGTGCATCATGACTGGCCATACCACGAACAGGTTCTTTGAGGAAAAAGAACACGCAGGCCAACAGTACACCGGGTAGTGCTGCCACTAAAAATGGGGCACGCCAACTGCCAAAATACTCTGCAATGGAGCCTACAGTGAAAAATGCCAATAACAAACCGAGTGGTAAACCCAACATAAACAGTCCCATAGCACGGGCACGGCGTTCAGGTGGGAAAAGATCGGCAATGACCGAATTGGCGGCAGGTGCATAGCTTGCTTCGCCAATCCCTACGCCGACTCGAACTAAAAAGAATGACACATAGTTCCATGCAGCAGCATTTAGGGCGGTAAAGCCGCTCCAGATAATTAAGCCCCATGCCATAATTTTGGTACGCGAGCCTTTGTCGGCTAAACGCCCAAAGGGAATACCTGCGACAGCATAGACCAAGGTAAAGGCAGCAGCGACGAAACCGAGTTGTAAGTCGCTTAAATTAAACTCAAAACGTAAGGGTTCAATAATGATGGAGGGAATAGCGCGGTCAAAAAAGTTCAGCATATTGGCTAAAAATAGAAAAAATAAAATTTTCCATTTATTGACGCGAGCATGATCGTGGGGCACTGCTGTGGTTACAGCACTGGCATAGGTATCCTTACTCATAGAAGTTCCTGTTTAATTTTTGTTGTTTTTCACCCAAAACCGCGGCAATATCCTGTTGCATGCGCTTGGGAGCGATACTTGTTTTGATGCGTCTTTTTATATAAACATAACTGTATTTATAGCTACAAGCATTAATTGGCGCGCTTTTGTAAACAAAAAACGCAATTTTTTAGGCCGTTAATGCGGTGATTTTTTCGATTTTTAGACAAAAAAACATATATTTTTCGAGTAAAACCAGTACACTAGGTTGACATCATTCATGTAGTTAAGCGCTATTATGTCTCAACAGCTTTCGGCCTCTACCCTCAATGATTTTGATGAACCCGATTGGGCTTCACGTCGTGTGCTACCACGTGGCAGTAACAGTTTGCCGCCAGAAGTGGTGATGCTGTCACAGCGTGGACGCTTAATTGAAGCAACTGCCTTTCATATGGATCATAAAGGCTATGCTGCGACCTCAGTACAAGACATTATTGATCGGGCAGGCGTGTCTAAGACCACATTTTATAAATTATTTAAAGATAAAGAAGACTGTTATCTACATTGTTTTCAGCGGGTCAGTAGTGCGCATTTAAAAGTATTACATGGGGCTTATATTGGGCAGGGTTTAGCGGCTAAACAGCGTCTAGAACAGGCCGTATGGGCGTATTTAGAGCATATCCCTCAAAATGCCATGTATGCCAATGCCTTTTTTGCCTTGTCTCCTTATACCACGCCAAAAATTTTAACCGAACTTAATGTGGTCAAAGAGCACTACGTGGCCTGCTTACAATATTGGTCGCAACAATTGCCTACGCATTTAGTGCCTCGTCAGTTGCCGACACAGATTTTTAAGATGCTGATTGAGGCTGCCGTGGCGCATTGCCGACAATGGATTTTAAGCGGTTTTGAACAGTCGATTCAGCAGATGCACGCCCATATTTGCTATGTGTTTTTTGCAGGCTTAGGTTTGCATGTGTGGGCATATCAGGCTTTAGATCAAGCGGAAAGTGGCTAATGATTTAGCCACTTGTGATGAATTTACTGATGTTGCATGGCTTTTTTGACAAAGCGCACAGTTTGTTGTGAGGCATTATTCAGATAATGCGCGGTGTTGGCCTGAGAAATTTGTTCAAATTTTTGTGCAATATTTTCAGGGGTACGTTCGTGTTCAGGAATAAAAATACCTTCTGTTTCAAAAATATAACTGCGGGCATACACGCCTGCCCCAACCCCTAAAATGGTTTTCGATGGCGCATCTTGACTGGCCAAGAAAATGGTTGCAGGGGTGATGGCCTCAGGGGTGAGCAGTGGTTTAGATTCTTCAGGTAACAATTCATCTGTCATACGGGTATGTGCTGTTGGGGTCAGTAAATTCACTTTAATATTGTACTTTTGACCTTCTGCATCTAGTACATTCATTAAACCGAGTAGACCTGCTTTGGCGACGGCATAATTGCTTTGACCAAAATTACCATATAGACCCGAAGCTGACGATGTGAGCACAATACGGCCATAGTTCTGCTGCTTCATGATCTCCCACACGGCTTTACTGCAATTGACACTGCCTTTGAGATGCACATCGACCACACGCCAAAAATCATCTAAATCAATCTTTGAAAAACTCGAGTCGCGTAAAATTCCGGCGTTATTAATTAAGATGTCAATGCGTCCCCACGTCTGCATCACGTGTTCAACCATCGCTTCGACTGCGCTATATACGGTAATATCTGCAGTGCTGAGCATTGCTTGACCGCCTGCGTCAATAATCTCGTCGACCACGGCCTGTGCAGCATGATTGTCGACAGCAGAACCATCGCGCTTGCCACCGACATCATTGACCACCACTTTAACCCCAAGCTTAGCTAAAGCTAAAGCATAAGATTTGCCTAAACCATTGGCTGCACCGGTAATAATCGCCACTTGCTGTTGAAATTGTTGTTGCATGTGCATCATCCTTTAAGTGAAAAATAAATTAATCCATTCAGCGATCAGGGCCGGTTTGTTGTGACCGTCTATTTCAATCTGAATTTCGGTAATCAATTGGTGTTGTTGTGGTGCTGTAGAAGTAAAGCTTTGAATTTTAATGTGGGCACGGACCTTGCATCCGCTTGGTACAGGTGAGACAAAACGAACTTTATTAAAGCCATAATTGACGCCCATTTTTAGGCCTGAAATTTTAGGTAAGGCACTCGCACATAAATGTGGCAATAAAGACAGGGTTAAGAGTCCATGTGCAATGGTGCCTCCAAACGGGGTTTGGGCAGCTTGCTCAGGATTCACGTGAATAAATTGCTGATCTAAAGTCGCATCGGCAAAGGCTTGAATCCGTGCTTGATCAACCAATACCCAGTCTGAGACAAACACTTCATCAATTAATTGAGGATATTCATGAATATCGATCATCGCGTTCATAGTGTACTCCTTAATGGGTATCCGAATAGCCACCATCCAAAGGAATGACAGCGCCGGTAATATAATTGGACGCTTTAGACGCCAAGAATAAGGTGGTGCCAATTAAATCATCCGCTTCACCAATGCGATGTAGAGGAATACGCTGTTCGATTTGAGCACGTTGATGTTCGATCGCAAATTTCATCATGTCAGTGGCAAAGGGGCCAGGGGCAATCGCATTAATATTAATATGCTCAGCCGCCAAGTGCCCGGCCAAATGGCGGGTCAAGTGATGGACCGCTGCCTTACTACTTGAATAAGCATAGCTATTGAAGCGTGGCACGCTCAGTCCATCCATGGAACCAATGTTAATCACTTTGCTGGGCTGCTGTGCAGTCGCCGCCTGTTTTAATAAGGGGAGTAAGGCTTGAGTGAGGAAAAACACGGATTTGACGTTGGTGTCCATGACTTTGTCCCAGCCCTGTTCAGGATATTCACCGAGAGCTGCACCCCAAGTGGCACCTGCATTATTGACTAAAATATCCAGACGTGTTTCACGCTGCTGAAGTTCATGCACCAAGGCCTCGATTTGATCGAATTGCGATAAATCGGCCGACAATGCATAGACGTCGCCATAGGCCTGAAGCTGTTCAGCTGCGGCCTGACATTGGGCAAGTTTACGTGACACGATATAAACTTTTGCACCTTGTTGGAGTAGGCCTTGTGCGATGACATAACCAATGCCACGACTGCCTCCAGTGACCAATGCAACCTTATTTTTGACATCAAATAGATGACTCATCCTGCGTCCTTGTGTTGTTATTTTCTATAGATACGATTGTGTTTTTTTAGAATTTATAACTGAAGCTGGGCTAAAATACCAGTCTTATTTTAAAAATATCTGCGACCGATGGGGACAGTTTTAAGCTTGGGGATGAAAACGGATAACGCTTTCTTGCATGGTGCTACAGACTAAACGGTTGTTTTGCCAAAGTTCAGCCTGATTTAAGCCGCGGCCAAATTGTGCAGTTGGGCAATGCAATTGATACAGCATCCATTCATCCACCCGAAACTCACGATGAAAATACATACTGTGATCTAGGCTTGCAGTCATCAGTGCTGGGTCATGTTCAGCTAAGCCTAAACGATTTAAAGCGCTATTGAGGAGGCTATAGTCAGAATAATAGGCAGCAATCGCCTGATGATAAATGGGGAGATCGTATTGCCCAGTCAATGGGCTATAGGTTTTTGCATATTCTTGCTGGTATTCAGGATCTCTTGACTCAAGTAGTTGAATATTTAAATGAAAGTTTGGAATAGAATGGGATTTACATGAAGTGGGTTGCATCTGAACAGCTGGAGCGCTGTGTTGGGTATCAAAATCTGCATATTCGATACTCATGGAAATCATGGCACTAAAGATCAGTTGCTGATGCTGATAGGCTTGGACTTGACGTAAGGAAAATTTTTGCCCATCACGCAATCGTTCAACCTGATATTCAATGGGAAAGTTGCTGTCGCCTGGGCGAATGAAATAGCCGTGTAAAGAATGGACTGGACGATTACAGGTCTTGGCTGCAGCCATCATGGCTTGGGCAAGTATCTGTCCGCCAAATACGCGCCGTCCAAACAGGGGCAGACTTTGGCCCACAAATGTGGTGGGTTGGACGGGGCTGAGTTGTAACAATTGAATTAATTGTTCAGTCGGAAGGTGAAGACTTTGGTTCATAACATCGGTTTAAGCAGTGAATCATGAATTCATCGTTGCATATTTTTTCAACACAATCCAAAATTATGTTATAAAATTTAGTTTCACAATGTGAAATAAAATAACAAAAATAGGCAGTTCGTTAGGGATAAACAACATGGGTGCATTAACCGGATTACGTGTATTAGATTTAAGCCGCATTTTAGCTGGGCCATGGTGTAGCCAAATTTTGGCCGATTTAGGTGCCCAAGTGATTAAAGTGGAGCGCCCACAGGCAGGCGACGATACCCGCATGTGGGGGCCGCCGTGGCTCAAAGACAATCAAGGGCACAATACCCATGAATCTGCCTATTATTTATCTGCTAATCGTAATAAACACTCGGTTGCGATTGATTTGGCCAGTCCCGAGGGTCAAGCCTTAATTGTCAAAATGGTTCAAAGCGCAGACGTGCTGATTGAAAACTACAAAGCAGGTTCCTTAAGCAAGTATGGCTTAGATTATGCCAGCCTTGCCCAAGTCAACCCACGTTTGGTGTATTGTTCGATTACTGGCTTTGGGCAAAATGGCCCCCGTGCACAGCAACCCGGTTATGATTTTATCGTTCAAGGCATGGGGGGCATGATGAGTGTCACCGGTGAGCGGGATGATTTACCCGGCGGTGGACCACAAAAAGCTGGTTTAGCCTTTGCTGACTTAACCACGGGTTTATATGCGGCTATTGCGATTCAAGCAGCACTGCTCTCACGGGAAAAGACCGGTGAAGGCCAACACATTGATTTGGCCCTGCTCGATACGCAAGTGGCTTCTTTATCTGTATTGGCAATGAATTATCTCACTTCAGGTCAAGTGCCGGGGCGCTTTGGTAATGCGCATGCCAATATTGTGCCTTATCAAGTGTTTAAAGCAGCAGAAGGCGAATTTATTATTGCCTGTGGTAACGACGGGCAATTTGCAGCGTTGTGCCAAAGTATTGGCTTAACGGCGTTGGCACAAGATTCGCGTTTTCAGCGTAATGCCGGCCGAGTGGAACATCGTGAGGTATTAACGCAGCGCTTAGCACAGCACTTTATGCAGCAACCTGCATGGTACTGGGTCAACTGCATCGATGCAGTAGGTGTACCAGTGGGGATGATCAATGATTTACAACAAGCTCTGAATGAAGAGCAAGTACAAGCACGAGAGATGGTGGTCACCATGAAACATGCGTTGCGCGATGATTATCAGTCGATCGGCTCACCCATGAAGCTGTCTAAAACCCCAGTACAGTATCATAAAGCGCCGCCTTGTTTGGGCGAAGACACTGATCAAGTATTGGCAGAATTTTTAAGCGCAAATGAAATCTCTGAGTTAAAAGCCCGCGGTATTATTCAACAAAGGGCGTCATAAAACCAACAACGAAACAAGGACGAACATATGCGCTGTTATTGTGTAGAAGAACATGGTGCACCATTACAAGAAATCCATTTACCTCGACCTGAGCCTCAAGGTACAGAGGTTTTGATTAAAGTGCATGCCGCAGGGCTGTGCCATACCGACTTACACTTATGGGATGGCTATTACGACTTGGGGCAAGGCAAAAAACTCGCCTTAGCTGAGCGGGGGGTGAAGCCACCGTTAACTTTAAGTCATGAAATTAGCGGTGAAGTGGTGGCTTATGGGGAACAGGTGCAGGACTTAGCGCTCGGCACACAAACGTTGTTGCATCCATGGATTGGGTGTGGCAGCTGCCGTTA
>CAVBYE010000096.1:0-9513 GCA_963599285.1 Bacteroidaceae bacterium
ATATTATATTAAAAACAATACTATTAATCCTTTTGAATTTTGGGGCAGAATTCTGAAAAGAATTGCTCCTTTGGCTTATCTTGTCATTATTTCTACATTTATCGCTGGTTATTTTATCCTGCCTCCAAACTTATGGAAAAGTAACATTGACAGTGTATTGGCAAGTGCATTACACCTCCAAAATTTTCAGCTGATTCGTGCTGGTACTGATTACTTACAGACCTTTAATCCTGCTAGTCCCTTTCAGCAATATTGGGCACTCTCGATCCAGATGCAACTTTATTTCATCTTGCCATTTGTGGTCATGGTTGGGTTATTTTTCTCGCGGTTATTCAAAAGTATTAAAGTTTTAATTTCGCTCCTGATTACTATTATTCTGTTTTCCCTCTCTTTTTCCATCTATTACACTGATTTATATCCCAATGTTGCTTACTTCCATCTTGCAACCCGAGCATGGGAGTTTTTTGTAGGTGGTTTAATTTTCTTAGTTGCGCCGTATTTAAAACTTTCAATTTCTCATTCAAGAGTTCTATTGGCCCTCGGTATAGGTTTATTAGTGACATTAGGCTTGTTTGTCCCAACCACTATGAACTATCCGGGTTATGTCTCTTTGTTACCTGTCTTGGCAGCCGTTTTCATTATTATTGGTGGTCATGTTCAGGATTTAAATTGGAAACTCAGTCAGCTACTCAGATCTAAATTTTTACTTTATGTCGGTGGAATTTCCTTTTATTTATATTTATGGCATTGGCCAGTCCTGATCTATACACAATATGCACTGGGAAAAAAGCCCAATGAAATCGATCTAATTGAAGGTTTATTCGTTATTTCATTCGCATTCCTTTTAGCGATCGCCTCTAAAAAATTGATTGATTCTTATTTAGAAACGGTTAAACATACCAAAACATTATTTTCATATGCGTCAAGTCTTGTGCTTTTCCTGATGATTTTCCCAATCGGATATTATGCACGATCTGAAATTATTGAGATCAGTAAGACGAGCCAGACTGTTTCCGAACCTGCAAATGAAAGATATGCTGGTGATTATGTCTATATACAAAATAAACCCCTTAATTTAGATACTTCTGAATTTATTAAAATTAGTAATGATGTGGCAATTGCTTCTAAGGGTCAGTGTAATCAAGGAATTAAAGACGGTAAAATCGTCACCTGTACACTCGGTGATTTAAACAGTGACAGTACGTTCTTAATTGTAGGTGGAAGTCGAGTTGCTCAATGGGAACCTCTCTTTTCACATCTGGCACATAAATATTCTTTTAAAATTATTAACTCCACAATGAACGGTTGTTCTTTTGGACATAATCCTAAAGATAATGAGCAATGTGCAGAGTGGAACAGTAAAATTATTGATTATATTGAGCAGATGCATCCGAAGCCTGACATGGTGATCATGAATACTTCGCGTAATGAGAATGACGAGGAGTATATTCCTGAGGGTTATCTTAAGAATATGCACCGTGTATTAGATATGGGTATTCCAGTCTTAGGGGTTCGTATTAATCCGAAATTCCCAATGAATCCTTCGAGTTGTTTATGGGAGAATCGTGAGTCTCCTGAACAATGTGTGGTGAAGAAAAGTTCATCCTTAAACGCTGTGAACCCAATGTTAGAGGTTAAACAGAAATACCAACTTGATAACTTACACCTCGTAGATTTCTCTGAAGCTTTGTGTTTAGAAGATCGCTGTCCTGCAACGTTTAATCAGCATCCAACGATGCGTGATGTTACTCACCATACCAGCAGTTATGTTAACTATATGGCATCTGCGCTCGAAAAATCGCTGAACCAACAAGTGGGTGGACTTGCAGACATTCTCATGGAAAATTAAGCCAAAGCTTTAACTCAAGCATAGGGCTTGACTCAAGCACTCAAATAAAAAAACTCACCTTCATCGGTGAGTTTTTTTATTTGGAGATTAAACAATTAATAGGTATTACGACGATGTTTAAGTCGATGTTGTACACCCATTTTTCCTGCAAATACGCTAACAAGAATACCCACTAAAAGACCAAAGAACGACCACAGCGCTGCACGTGCTGCAGCATCTGTCGCTGCTGCTGCTTTTTCTTTCGCTTCAGCTTTGAGTTGTGCATAACGTACTTTCGCTTGTTGTACATTTTCATCGAGTTTAACGAAGAATTGATCCTGTTGTTGTAGGTAATTATCCACAGCTTGTCGAGCTTGTTGCGGAGTCAGTGAACTGTTGGCTGCGAGTGCTTGACTCACTTCATCTTTATTGATGGAGCTGGTCACTGCATTGGCGCGTGTTTTTAAGTTGTTGGATAAGGTCTGAATAATCTTATCGCTGTCATTGGGATTTAAGACTAAATCTTTAGCCGCTGCTTGAACCTGACCTTTGGCCCATTCAAGTTGTGCTTTTAAATAGTCTGGTTGGAGTTCACGAATACCGGTTTTTTGCAGAGCCTGCTCAATATTCACATCGGCATTTTTTAACTCAGGAATCGGTACAAATTCTTCAAAGGCTTGAGCACCCATTCCAGCAAGGTTCATTCCACCTTGACCAAGACCTGATGCCACCGAACCTGTGATAGAGGTCATTGAACTTAATGCATTGCCTGTTAGACGTGCAGCACTGTTAATGGTCATGACACTAAATACCAAGCCCACAATTAAAGTTAATGCCCACATCAAAAAGCCATGAATATAACCGTCTGTACCGGCTAATCGACCAGCAATAAAACCGCCAATCGCTAAACTAATTAAAAGAGAAATAATGGTCCAAATGGTCACTGCTGTGCCGGAACCATTGGTGATGTCTGTTGCGGACTCAGGGTCTAGCATAGAGAATCCTAGCGCAACGCCCAACAAAGATAGAAGCAAAGAGATCGCCAATACAGCGACAACGCCGGCAAAGACACTTGCCCAAGAGATCCTATCTTGTATTACTACATGTTCTTGCGTCATTATGATCACCTTCTTATTTACACTAAAATTCTTGAGATGATTTTTGTATAAATAATATACATTTTTATCTTAGGGGCTTAAACGATGTAACAATGTGCGCAATTTGTTAAAATTCACCCCAAATTGAGTACGCTTTTGCTAATACACGTAAAGTTCTGGTTCCACTTAGCCTGGTCTCAAGCGATGATTTCAGCCAAATTTTGCGTTCTATTTGACTTTATCTGTTGTGCTTCGAGATACAAGCAAATTGCTAAAACAGAAAGCTAGACTCAATGAGGGTCGAGTGTTTTTAAGGGTCGATGCTGGCCAAAATAGGGCCGTGTTCGTTGATAAAAGAAGCTCGTGCTGCTGATCACAAAAATTAAGCGTGACAGCTGAAAGGCCACAATCACAGGAACGGTTAATCCCAAGGTCTGTGCAAGTAATGACATCTCAGCGATGCCACCGGGTGATAAACCAAGCAAGAGTAGCTTGTGATCGAGCTGACTCACATGTGCAATCGCCCATGCGAACAGCAGTGATAAGGCCAAGGCCACCGTATGAAACAGCAACGTGAGTAACAAAAATTTGCGATTGCGAGTTAAAAATTGAAAGGGAAATTGACTCCCGAGCGACCACCCAATACACAATTGCCCAAAGGCAATCCATCCTTTAGGCAGATAAATATCTGTGACCTGAAAAAATGTCAGCGCTGCTGTACAGACCAATGGTACCAACAGCCATGCATTTAAAAATTTCAATCGCTGCGCTAACTGCGCCAAGACCACGGCCAATAGCACGACAACACCAGTGCGCCAGAGATTTGATTCTGGAACGACAACCTCAGGCACCAACGCAAGTGTTGGAAACACCATGGTCATGAGTATGGGCATAGCCACCACGACCAAAACCAGCCTAAGACTATGACTGGCAGCCACGCGATCGACCTGAGCTGAATGATGCTCAGCAAGCGTGACCATTTCACTGGCACTGCCAATGGCTGAACTAAACCAAGCAGTAGACCAATCCACGCGATTAAAATGATATTGGGCTAAGGCTAAGCCCAGTCCCAATAAGAGTGACCACAGTACAGCAAGCCCAATCCAAACAGCGTACGAGGCAATGGTCTGTACCAAGAGTGGGCTAAACTGTAAACCCAAGAGCATCCCAATGATCAATTGGCCTATTTTACGCCAGTAGGGATGACAGGGCATGTCAATCTGCATGGTACCTGCAACTAAGCTTGCCACGACAGGACCTACTAGCCAGGGGAGTGGCAGCTGCAGGTACACAGCACACCCTCCCCCCAGTAAAGCCAAGAGCAATCCTTTGATTTGACTCAACATGGTCATGCAACTCGCTAAAAAAATATGGTCAGCAAATGCTGACCACAATATAGGTGAAAGAACTAAGATTGTTTTTTGTTTTTAATGAAAAGGTACTTACGTACAATCGGTAAGATCAGAAGTAAGGCAGACATTACCCATAAGCCAATACTAATACCACTGTTCCACAGAATGCTTAATTCACCTTGTGAAATGGACAATGCACGGCGTAGGTTAGACTCCATTAATTCACCTAACACGAAGCCCAAAATCAGCGGCGCTAAAGGGAAATCGAATTTACGTAAGACATACCCGACGATGCCCAGTCCCATACACAGCAATAAATCAAAAATCGTACTGTGAATGGCATACACCCCCACAAAGCTCACCGTCGCAATAATGGGAATCAAGATATAGCTTGGAATACTCAACAAACGCGCGAAGAAGCCGACTAAAGGTAAATTCAGTACCAATAGAATAATATTACCAATCATCAATGATGCAATTAATGCCCAGACCAATGTTGGTTGCTCAGCAAACAACTGTGGTCCCGGGGTAATGTTGTACATGGTCAATGCACCCATCATGACTGCTGTTGTGCCTGAACCCGGTACCCCTAAGGTTAACATCGGCACAAAAGAACCACATGCTGCAGCGTTATTGGCACTTTCTGGTGCCGCTAAACCGCGTAGATCTCCTTGACCAAATTTACTGCTGTCTGCGGCCATTTTACGTTCAGTGGTATAGGCCATAGCACTCGCGACACTCGCCCCTGCTCCGGGTAAAATCCCCGAGAAGAAGCCGAGTAATGAACCACGAATCATGGTGGCGAGGGTGCTCATCAATTCTTTAACGTTAAATAAAGAGCGTTTACCTTGCTCTAACACCACTTTACCGAGTGTGGTTCGTTCTAGTAACAGTAAAATTTCACTGATACTAAATAAACCAATCACCACTGTGGTAAAGGCAATCCCATCACTTAAGCCCACACTGTCAAAGGTAAAGCGATATACCCCTGTGATGGCATCCATCCCCACTGTTGAAAGTGCCAACCCCATGAGTGCCATAATTAAGGTCTTAAACGGCTGTGTACTGACGAGGCCGGTTAAACAAACAATCGCAAAGACCATTAACGCAAAGTATTCTGATGGCCCAAATGACACAGCCCAACGCGCGAGTAATGGTGCAAAAAGCACAATACCAATAAATGCCACGGTACTGCCAATAAATGAGCTGATGGAGGATAAGGACAATGCAATCCCTGCCTTGCCTTGCTGTGCCAATGGATAACCATCTAAGGTGGTCATAATGGCACCGGCATCACCGGGTACATTGAGTAAAATAGCCGAGATCCGTCCGCCATACTCACAGCCCAAATACACGGCGGCCAATAAAATTAATGCACTATCGACGGGTAAACCCAGTGCATAAGCAAAAGGCAGTAGAATCGCCACACCATTAATTGGCCCTAAACCGGGCAGTAAACCGACCACGGTACCAATAAAAGCGCCAATGAAGGCAATCAATAAATTTTGTGGTTGTAAGGCAACCTCAAACCCCATCATTAAAAAATTCAATATATCCATGGGTCGTCATCCTTAACCGAAAAATCCAAGCGGGAGTGGCACATCCAATACACGATCGAATAAGTAATACGTACTTAAGCTCAGCCCAATACCTGTGATTACACTGGGCACTGTTTTGCCCCCGAACAGTTTGCCAAGTGCAATGGTCATAAGTAGCGTGGCAATCACAAAGCCCAAGAGCTCAAATACAAGTGCATACACCGTTAAGGCAAGCGCACACAGCAGCAACTTCCCCACTAAATGTTGGGTCCAGCCCAGTTCAATCGGTTCAAACATGATGGCAGGACGAACAGTTAAGTACACAGCACTGGCAGTGATCAGTCCCATCAGTAAAATCGGAAAGGCTTTGGGACCCACCGGATCATATGAAATCGGTGCTTCAAAATTAAAGGCGTAAATCAGTAACCCAAACCCGATGATGGCGATGATGGCTGTTAAAATGCGTTCAGATTTCATTATCTTCCCTCGCAACATGCACTGCGCTTAAGCCCAAGCTAAGCGCAGTCATCGTGTTATTTTGATAATTTATATTCTTCGGACAACTGACGCATTTCTTCAGTCTGCTTATAGACATAGGCTTGCAGATCTTCTCCGGTCATCTCAAAAGGCAATAAGTCTTGGTTTTCTCGAATGGCATCAAATTTTTGGTGCTGCATGGTTTTATCAAAGGCTGCCTTCCACCATTGATAGGCTTCATCGGTGACTTGAGGTCCCATATAAAAACCACGAATCACCGGCCACTCTAAGTCATAGCCTTGTTCTTTGGCGGTAGGTAAATGTGAAAATTTACCTTCAAGGCGCTGATTGGCAAATACGGCCAACACACGAATTGAGCCTGATTTTAAATGTGCACCCACTTCACTCACATTGCCCACCCCGACTTGAATATGCTGACCTAAGAGTGAGGTTAAGACTTCACCTCCCCCTTCAAGTGCGACAAAACTCATTTGTGCAGGATTGATACCTGCTTTTTTTGCCAAAATGGCTGTTTGCATCCAATCTTGTCCACCTACGCTGCCTGCACCACCAAAGCTGATGTGTTTAGGATTTTCACGCAAGGCCTTCATGAGATCGTCTAGGGTTTTAAAAGGTGAGTCTTTATGTACGGCCACTAAGCCATAATCTACTGCCACACCGGACAGCCATTTCACATCCTTTTCTGTGAATTGTCCAAATTTCCCTTGGGCAAGGTTTAATAAGGAGCCAGTTGAAAAGGCCACCACAGCATTGTTATTGGCCGGATCACTGTTGACAATTTTGTTATAGGCCACAGCACCGACGCCACCGGGCATATACGTCACACGCATAGGTGCACTCATAACACCCGTGTCTTTAAAGCCAGATTGAATCAGCTTACAGGTCATATCAAAGCCACCGCCGGGCTTGGCTGGGGCAATACATTCTGCGCGTTTGGGTTGACCCACATCACGTGAGGCATTGCCTGAGCCACAGCCCACCACTACTGCACTGCTACATACCAGCGCCAAGAGCTTAAATCTGTTCATATTTTAAATTCCTTTTATTTTTTATTCCATTTCATACAAAAACTTACCTATATCCATCACTGATCTCCGCGATCAAATTTGTGGTTTGGGTGTTTATTTGGTTTTATTTTTTTTCGCGACACGCTCCTCCACAGCAAATTTCAGCAATGCCGCGCTTCGGTAGAAGCCATGTGCAAACTTGCCAAAAGGAATGGTGAGGAAGAAGGTCATCACCGTGGCCAAATGAATAATGAGCAACAGCGCCATAGCTGCGCTATCACGTAGCGCAAGTAGCGCTAAACCAGTAATGCTAATCAGTAATAAAATAAAGATAAAACCACGATCCATCGGTTTTTGTTGGCTGTCCCCATGTAGCGGATGGCGTTTAATATTTAGGTACAATAGGCCAATCGGACCAATCACAAGGCCAATGCCCCCTAAGGTGCCTAAGATCACGGGCAAACTGGTGTAGGCATAAGGTGCAGATAGGCCGAGCATGTAGTGATACAAGGTCGCGACACTGGTGGCCATAAAGCACAGTAAGAAGCCGTACATGGTGAAATGATGGAACACACGGCGGATTTTGGTATAGCGATCATCATCTTCATTACAGCCTTTACCATGCCCACCATCTAAATACTTTAAGGTCAGTACATTTTTAGAGGCTTGTAATAAGTCAGGTTGCTCCACACCTTCAGGAATAATTTTTGAGGTCTGACGCCAGAATTTAATCAATCCCAACCCCAGTAAAATAAAGGCCAAGATAAACACTGAACCAAACAGCACAGCCAAGAAGTTATGCGGGAAGATGGCATAAAAATTCCCTTGATAACGCCCAAACAGGTCGGTGCCATTGATCCATACACCCGCCACCATGATGAAGAAGAACATCACGGTCATGGCTGACACCAAAGGAATACCCGTCTTTTTATAAATTGCCCCAAAGGCTTGTGGTACGGCAAAGTCTTGATAGGTTTCTAAACGTACTTGGGCCATGGCTTGCGGAATATTAACCCCAAACTCATGAGGCGGTGCATATTGGCAGGCATGTAAACAAGCACCACAGTTATGGCATAAGTTGGCCATGTAATGAATATCGGCTTGAGTAAACTCCAAACGTTTGGTCATCGCAGGAAAAACGGCACAGAAGCTTTCGCAATAGCGGCACGCATTACAAATTTGTAAGGCTTGCTTAACCTGTTGTTCGTGGTCACTGAGTTGCACCACCGGAATGATTTTATTGACATTGGCATTCATACTTCAGCTCCTTGCGCTGCGGCAGCTTTGGCCGCATTTTTGCCGGCAATTCGCCCAAATGTGGTTCCAATCGACATCCCAACCCCTGCGGTATAACCTTGTCCCAGTACATTTCCCGCCATCATTTCACCGGCCACAAATAAATTTGGACTGGCTTGGTTGTTAAAGCGTACCGCTGCATCATCTTCAACTTTTAAACCCAGATAGGTAAAGGTAATACCGGGGCGTAATGCATAGGCATAAAAAGGTGGTTGATTCAAAGGGACCGCCCAATGGGTTTTGGCCGGGCTTAAGTTTTGGGTATGACAATTATCGAGCACAGTGTGATTAAACTCGCCTTGCACACAGGCATGGTTATAGTCTTGAACGGTTTTGACCAAGGTGGTGACGTCCAAATTGAGTTTGATGGCTAATTCTTCAATGCTATTGGCTTTGGTGCCCTCAAACACAGGCGGCATAAAACGGCCTACCGATTTGGCATCAATAATGGAGTACGCAATTTGTCCTGGCTGTTTGGCCACTAAACGGCCCCAAATGGCATAGCGTTTGGGCCAGAAGTCTTCGCCTTCATCATAAAAACGCTCGGCATATCGATTCACCACAATCCCCAAAGACACACAGTCAATGCGGGTACAAATGCCGCCGTCATACAGTGGTGCGCGTGCATCGACCGCCACACAATGTGATTGCGATGGATCACCGATCATATCCGCACCTTGATCCATCATGAATTTAAGTAAATTGCCTTGATTAAAACGCGTGCCGCGAATAATAAAATTGTCTGCCGGCCATTCACCATTTTCGCTTTGTCCCCATGCTTGTTTGAGCCACTCCAAGTTGGATTCAAAGCCACCCGCAGCCAACACACAGGCTGCTGCCTCAAAGCGTGTCCCATCTTCAGCGATCGCAGCTTTAAATACACCATGTGCTAAATCC
>CAVBYE010000097.1:0-9472 GCA_963599285.1 Bacteroidaceae bacterium
AGATTGAAGTCAGTGTCACTGAAATTGCCGCAGTCATTGTAGAGCCGGTACAAGGTGAAGGTGGCTTTCAGTTTTTAGATCCAGTGTTTGCGCAATATCTAAAAGATTTTTGCACCAAAAATGGCATCTTGTTGATTATCGATGAAATTCAATCTGGTTTTTGCCGTTCAGGTGTACCTTTTGCCTTCACCCATTTAGACATTGAACCCGATCTTTTACTCTTAGGTAAAAGTATTGCAGGTGGTGTGCCTCTGGGTGCGGTGGTAGGGAAGAAACACTACATGGACAAGCCTATACAAGGGGCATTAGGTGGTACTTACTCAGGTAATCCTTTGGCCTGTGCAGCTGCACTGACAACCTTAGAAATTATGCGTTCTAAAGCATTACAAGAGAGTAGCGCTGACTATATTCGACGTATTGAAGCACGCTATGCCAAATGGAAGCAGATGGCGTTGACACCTTGGCTTGGTAAATTGACGGGTGTAGGTGCGATGCGGGGAATCGAATTGACACATCCGCAAAAAGGTCCAGGAAGCGCGCAACTTGCACATGTGATTGAACAGGCTCGAAAGATGGGCTTACTGCTCATGCCAAGTGGTAAACATCGAAATATTATTCGTTTATTACCACCCCTAACCATTACTGCTGAGGTACTTGAGGAGGGGCTAGATATTTTGGAAATCGTGCTTGCTCAAACCAATGTTCAAGATGCAGCAGAAAAAGGTTCGGGTATTTTAGAAACTGTAACCACTTAAGCGGCTGAATAATAAAAATATAGGAAGAAGAAAATGAATTTTGTTGCGTCCCATGAAATTCGATCTGAATTTTCTGCACTCATGTCGCAGATGTATCGAGAAGAAGTACCGCTTTATGGTGACTTGCTAGAATTGGTCAATGATATCAATCAAATTACCCTCATCAAAGACCAGAAATTAAATGATCAACTCAAAAATACAGGCGAATATGAGCGCTTGGCTTTAGAGCGCCATGGTGCAATTCGCTTAGGAACAGCTGAGGAGTTGTCTACAATCAGCCGTATTTTTGCTGTTATGGGAATGCAGCCTGTTGGCTACTACGATTTGGTCCCAGCAGGTGTTCCTGTGCATGCAACAGCATTTCGTGCCACTACAACAGAAGAATTAAACCAAAGCCCATTTCGGATCTTTACCTCTTTACTTCGCTTAGAACTGATTCAAGATGAGAAGCTGCGCGAGCTTGCACAACAAGTATTAAACGCGCGTCAAATTTTTACACCACGTGCTCTAGCATTGACGGCCCAGTTTGAGCAGCAAGGTGGGCTGACGCAAAAAGAAGCGCAAGCTTTCGTGCAAGAAGTCCTCGAGACGTTCCGTTGGCATAAAGAGGCACCTGTAACGCATGAACTTTATGAAGAGCTTCTTAATCAACATCGCCTTATCGCGGATGTAGTGGCGTTCAAAGGGCCGCATATTAACCATTTGACGCCACGTACTCTCGACATTGATATGATCCAGCACGGTATGGCAAGTCGAGGGATTACCGCTAAAGCTGTAATTGAAGGACCACCGCGACGTCGTTGCCCAATTTTACTGCGCCAAACCAGTTTTAAAGCGCTCAATGAACAGGTTCAATTTAAAAATGATGTGCGAGGTTCTCATACCGCACGTTTTGGTGAGATTGAACAGCGCGGTATTGCACTAACGCCTAAAGGCCGTCGTTTGTATGACCAATTACTCAATCAAACTCGTGCAGAATTGGGAGGTGCACCAACCGAGGCCAATGCCAAGCAATACATGCGTATTCTGGAAAAGAATTTTTCAAATTTCCCAGATAGCTACGAGGAATTACGTCAACAAGGTCTGGCATATTTTCATTACTACCCAGTGGGGCAAACCGAAATCGATACACCGTTGAATGAAAGCCATCTTGATCAATTGATTCATGAGGGTGCGATGCACTTTGAACCGATTGTTTATGAAGATTTTTTACCGGTATCCGCAGCAGGTATTTTCCAGTCTAACTTAGGTGCAGACCATCAAACTCATTATTCAAGCTGTTCAAATCAAGAACTGTTCGAGAAATGCTTAGGGAAACGGGTATTGAGCGAACTTGAGTTGTACGATCAAGCCCAGAAGAAATCATTACAAAAAGCGCTCACTGCGCTGCAAAAAAATATCACTGTAAATCACTCATAATTCGAAGGAAGGTAACAAAAATGACCAATGCAATTTCAAACTCAACAGGTGTACAACTTGATACACCTATGCTCGTACAAACCTTGCTCAATACAATGGGCGTAGAGGCAAGTCGATATATCGATGGAGCATTAGAAGTCAAAACACCGATTGATGGCAGTACAATTGCACATGTTGTCATGCATACGGCACAAGAGACGGAATTACAGATTCAGAAGGCTCAAAGTGCATTCCAACAGTGGCGTAAAATTCCTGCACCACGCCGTGGAGAATTAGTTCGTATTTTCGGGCAAGTACTACGTGAATATAAAAATGAACTAGGTGCTTTAGTCTCTTGGGAAGCAGGAAAAATTACCCAAGAAGGTCTAGGTGAAGTACAGGAAATGATTGATATCTGTGACTTTGCACTAGGGCTTTCACGTCAGTTATATGGTTTGACCATTGCATCAGAACGTCCAGGTCACCACATGCGTGAAACTTGGCATCCATTGGGTGTTGTCGGGGTGATCTCAGCATTCAACTTCCCTGTTGCTGTGTGGGCATGGAATACCGCACTTGCTTTAGTCTGTGGTAATGCTGTGATTTGGAAACCATCAGAAAAAACACCATTAACAGCCTTGGCATGCCAAGCGTTATTTGAAAAAGCATTAAGCATTTTCGGCGAAGAAGCACCTCAAGAAATTGCACAGCTGCTCATTGGGCAGGCGGATATTGGTGATCTTCTGGTCAGTGACCAGCGTGTTTCCCTTATCAGTGCAACCGGCAGTACGCGTATGGGCAAAATTGTCGGTCCAAAAGTTGCAGCGCGTTTTGGTAAATGTATTTTAGAGTTAGGCGGTAACAATGCCATGATTCTTGCGCCAAGTGCCGACCTAGAACTTGCGATTCGAGGCATCTTATTCTCGGCTGTCGGTACAGCAGGTCAGCGTTGTACCACCTTACGTCGTCTGATTGTACATAAATCAATTCAAGCAGACGTGGTTGAGAAGCTCAAAAAAGCCTATGACTCAGTCACGATTGGTCATCCACTAGAGGGTAATTTGATTGGGCCTTTAATTGATGCAGCAATCTTTAACCAAATGCAAGATGCGCTTGAGCATGCGCGTCAAACAGGTGGCAAAGTATATGGCGGAGAGCGTGTGCTCAATGAAGCATATCCAAACGCCTATTACGTAAAACCAGCATTGGTTGAAATGCAGACTCAAAATGAGGTGGTAAAAACTGAAACCTTTGCGCCAATTCTGTATGTGATGGGCTATGAGGAATTTGATGAAGCCTTACACTTACAAAATGATGTTCCACAGGGTTTGTCATCATGTATCTTCTCAAATGATCTTCGTGAAGCAGAAAAATTCTTAAGTAATGAAGGCAGTGATTGTGGTATTGCCAACGTCAATATTGGCACCAGCGGTGCTGAAATTGGTGGTGCTTTCGGTGGTGAGAAAGAAACCGGCGGTGGCCGTGAATCGGGTTCGGACGCGTGGAAAAACTATATGCGTCGTCAAACCAATACAGTGAACTATTCACGTGAACTTCCTTTAGCACAAGGGATTAACTTCGGTTAAAGTTCTCATTGATGCATACTTTCGAGTATGCATCTTTAATCGCTGATAAATATACAAATGAAGGCATGATAAAAATGGTAAAAGATCAGATTCTGTGGTCAGTTTTGGTGGATGATGCACCTCAATACCTAACGCTTCAACAGGATAAAACAGTTGATGTTTGTGTAATCGGGGCTGGATTTACAGGTTTATCGACCGCAATTCATTTGGCAGAAAAAGGCTATCGTGTAGCCGTACTTGAATCACAGCATATTGGAGCAGGTGGATCTGGTCGAAATGTGGGTCTAGTGAACGCGGGCACATGGGCCCAGCCGGATGAGCTAAACCAGTTCATGGGTGAAAAAGCCGGTGAGAAATTAACCAAGGCTTTAGGTGAAGCACCCAAACTGGTGTTTGATACCATTGATCGGTTTAAGATCCAAGCCCAAGACACCCGTACAGGTAATCTACACATGGCACATAATCGTGATGGAGAAAACGATGTTGATATGCGTTATCAGCAGTTGAGCCGTCGCGGTGCTGATGTAGAAGTACTCAGTGGACGTCAGTGCCATGAGTACTGTGGCACCACAAGCATTAACAAAGCCTTATTAGATAAGCGTGCAGGCACAGTCAACCCTTATGCCTATGTCACAGGTTTAGCAAAAACAGCAACTCAGTTGGGTGTAGAAATTTTCGAGCAATCTGCTGTGTGTGGTATTGTACGTCAAGATCAACGCTGGTGTGTACAAAGCACAGCTGCAACTGTGACAGCCGACAAAGTGGTGATTGCGACAAACGCCTATACCGAAGGTGAATGGAATGACATCTTAAAAACGATTTATTTTGTTCAATATTATCAAATTGCTTCGGAGCCACTGAACTCGGCAGAGGCTGATAAAATTTTGCCTTATCGTAATGGATCTTGGGACACACGTTTAGCGTTATCAAGTATCCGCCGTGATCAAGAAGGGCGCCTATTATTAGGTACTGTAGGTGCATATCAGGGTAAATCTGGGATTTATCAATCTTGGGCCAATGTCATGAAAGAAAAATACTTCCCTAACTTGGGGAAAGTAAATTGGCAGTTCCAATGGACGGGTAAATTTGGTTTTACCACTGACCATATTATGCGTATTTTTGAGCCAGCGCCGGGTATTTTGGCTGCAACAGCCTACAATGGTCGCGGGATTACCACCGGAACAATGATGGGCAAAGCTTTCGCACAGTATTTGCAAGATGATGATCGAGAAAAGCTCCCTTTACCTTTCACGCATATTGAAGACAATGCAGTGTCTTATCGTAATGCGAGAGCACTGATGTATGATGCAGGTATTGCGTTATATCATGCGGGACAATGCTTGCGTATCATCCAATAACACTTTAATTACCTTTATTTTTTAGTTCATTTTGTGCCTCTGTATAGAGGTGCAATGGATTTTTGCGGCCAATTTTTAATGGATGAGTGGTGTCTATGATTAGTCAAAATCAGGCATTGAGTATGCAATATTTTTTAACTCAGCTGAAAGCAGATTTCCATGGGGAAATAGATAGCTCGGATGCAGCACGCCAGGTTTATTCTACAGATAACTCCATTTATCAGCGTAAACCTGCAGCAGTGATCTATCCTCAATCAATTGATGACTTAAAACGACTCATGCAATTAATGGGACAGGAGCAGTACCGGCATATTGTCCTGACCGCACGTGGGGGTGGCACAGGGACTAATGGACAGTCTCTAACGGATGGCATTGTTGTGGATCTATCACGACATATGAACAAGATTTTGCATATCGACCCAATAAAAAAAACGGCACGTGTTCAAGCGGGTGTAGTGAAAGATCAGTTAAATGCGGCATTGAAACCCTATGGATTATTTTTCGCGCCAGAATTGTCAACTTCAAATCGTGCCACTATTGGTGGAATGATTAATACAGATGCGAGTGGTCAGGGCAGCTGTCGTTACGGAAAGACCCATCATCATGTTTTAAGTTTAACCACAGTGTTACGTCATGGTGAGGTTTTAGAAACTGAACCGCTGCAACGGCAAAACTGGTTAACAAAAATTCGAGACAAAACGGCTTCACAGCAGGAAATTTATCATAAAATTTTTGATTTAATTTCACAAAATCAGGCGCTCATTCAATCCAACTTCCCCACTTTAAATCGCTCGTTAACAGGTTATGATCTTCCTCATGTGTTAAATGCTGAGAGCTTTAATCTAAGTTATCTCCTGTGTGGTAGCGAAGGCACCTTAGGATTAATTGCAGAAGCTGAGCTTAATTTACTGAGTATTCCTGCACACCGGATGCTAATTAATATTGGATATGCGAATTTTCAAGATGCGCTATCGGATGCAAAAGCCCTCATGGCACTTCAACCACTGTCTATAGAAACTGTAGATTCTAAGGTGTTAAATCTCGCCAAGCAGGATATGGTGTGGCACGATGTGGCCCAGTATTTTCCAGAGGCTATGGAAGCGCCTACAGAGGGGATTAACCTCATCGAAATTGATGCAGATGATTTGAACCATTTACATCAAATTAAGCGACAATTTCTACAGTATTTGGCAGCAGATCAGACCGTAAAACGTTTAACCATGACGACGGCCGAAGGGGTCAAAGAAGTCGAAGCTGTGTATAAAATGCGTAAACTTGCTGTGGGTCTATTGGGGAATGTCAAAGGTGAAAAACGTCCACAGCCTTTTGTTGAAGATACAGCAGTTCCCCCCGAATATTTAGCAGATTACATTGCTGAATTTAGAGCCTTGTTGGATGCACAGCAGTTGGAATATGGTATGTTTGGTCATGTCGATGCAGGGGTATTGCATGTACGCCCCTTAATGGACATGAAAGATCCTCAATCTTTAGCTGTTATGAAAATGGTCACAGATCAAGTTGCAGCCTTAACCCATAAATATCATGGTGTCCTTTGGGGAGAACATGGCAAGGGTTTACGTTCAGAATACGCCCCTTTATTTTTCGGCGAAGCCTATCCTTTAATTCAAAGTGTAAAAGCTTTGTTTGATCCATATAATCAATTAAATCCCGGTAAAATTGCCACGCCAATTACCCAGCCTAAAGCAAAGTTGATTCCCGTCACTGAAGTAAAATTACGCGGTGATTATGATCGTCAAATTGCAATTGAACCTTGGAAAGCCTTTGGTTCGACCATGCATTGTAATGGTAACGGGGCATGTTTTAACTATGATCTTGACGATCCGATGTGTCCATCCTATAAAATCACACGTGATCGGATACACTCTCCTAAAGGTCGGGCAAGTTTGATCAAGGAGTGGTTACGTCGGGAGAGTACAAACGAGCAATCCGCGGCATTTGAACAAGAAGTCTATGCATCATTACATGGTTGTTTATCCTGCAAGTCATGTACGGGTCAATGTCCAGTAAAAGTCGATATTCCGCAGGCAAAGGCTCAATTTTTACAGCGTTATCATCAGCGCTATAGACGGCATCTACGTGATTACTTACTCGCACATCTAGAAGGATTACTGCCAAAAGTGAGTGTTTTTGCAGCTTTGTACAATATGGTGCAACGCATAGCAATAGTGAAACGCGTACAAAAAAAACTATTTAAGTTGGTTGATCTACCGCTCTTCCATCCGCAAGCGAAAGAGCGCTTAAATCAACATGGCGCAATTTTACTCCAGCATGACTTTGACGCTCTGCTACAAGATCAGCGTCCGAAAGTCATTATTGTTCAGGACGCGTTTACGCGTTACTTTGATACCCCTGTTTTTCTAGAAACCATTAGTTTATGTCGAAAAATGGGTGTGGTTCCTTATATCTTGCCATTTTTTGAAAATGGTAAACCCTTACATGTACATGGTTTTTTAGAAGCATTCGAAGCACTAAAACAGCGTAATATCCAAATTTTGGAACAAGCTGCTAAGACTCAAGTGCCTATTATTGGGATTGACCCTGCCATGACATTGGTATTTAGACAAGAATATCAATCTACTACAGCACGGGCTTACAACGTTTTATTATTACAAGAATGGTTAACACAGTTTTTGACCGCGCACACTGTGCTCAAGCAAACTCAACAAAGTCCAGTCTATTATTTGGCTGCACATTGCACTGAGCGTACTCAGGTCGGAGGCAGTGTAAAGTTATGGCAACAGATTTTCACACAATTTGGCTTACAGTTAAACGAACTTAAACTAGGCTGCTGTGGCATGGCAGGAACCTATGGCCATGAAGCAGAACATCGGGAGTTATCCAAAGGCATTTACCAACAATCTTGGCAAACAAAGATTGATCAACATGGTGAACAGATATTGGCCACAGGATACTCATGCCGAACTCAAGTCAAACGCTTCTCGGAACAACCTTTATTGCATCCTATACAAATTTTAAATCGTTGTTTATAAGCGCTGCAAGCGAGATATTGTGAGCCTATTCAGCCCCTATTTTGATGCATACAAAATAGGGGCTTTCGTTTAGGCACTATGTCTATAACGTGAATTTTGCTCTTGCTCAACTTGAGCTAAATAGTTTTTGATCCACTCAGTCATGGCATGTACTTTATGAGTGTTGGTCATAGAGGTCGGATACGTCATATAGTAAGAATGCTGACTTTGCATCTCATACGA
The DNA here is from genome assembly GCA_963599285.1 of Bacteroidaceae bacterium. GTDB lineage: Bacteria > Pseudomonadota > Gammaproteobacteria > Pseudomonadales > Moraxellaceae > Acinetobacter. Next base: position 8,331 of record CAVBYE010000097.1, read on the forward strand.
CCAAGCAATGATTAAATCACCATCCTCTAATTCTTTTTCCACCAAAAATTGCGGCACAAGCGCCATACCACATCCTGACATTGCGGCATGAATGCAAGCATAGAAAGTGTCAAAACGTGGTCCAAACAAAGAGTGTTCGTTGAAGTTGTCTTGCATTTGGAAATACTCTTCCCATGCCCGTGGACGCGTTTGAGATTGAATCAAAACATAGTTTTGAAAGTCATCTAGACTTTTGAGGGTTTGATATTGGGTTAATTCTGGACTACACACGGCAACACAGTTTTCAGGGAAAAGTTCGACACTGGTCATATCTCGCCAAATACCGGTACCATACAAAAAAGCAATATCGGCTTTGCTACTGTCTAAGTCCGAAGAACACAGTTGTTCTTTTACTTCGAGATGAATATTGGGATGTTGTTTGCCAAAACCTTTTAAAGCCGGAATTAACCAGCGCGCACATAGGGTTGGGTGTACAGAAATTTTTAGAGTTTCTGCTTCTGCGCCATGAGACAATAAGTTCAATACAGACTGTTCGATATGTCCAAGGATTTGTTGGGTTTCTTTGAAAAATACCTCACCGCTTGGTGTGAGTTTTAAACCCTGCAAACAGCGTTCAAATAATTGTAGCTTAAGACTACATTCTAAATGGGCAACTTGTTTACTCACCGCACTTTGCGTCATATGCAATACATGAGCGGCCTTAGTAAAACTTAAAAATCGTGCTGATGCCTCAAAACAACGTAATGATGTTGTCGATGGGTAAGTTCTAGCGGTCATTTTTTGCATGCTCATTCCTTTGTGTGGTGCAATATCTTGTTTAATTATTAAGCAATATTCGTGCCAATATTGAATTGAAATATAAAGAAATAATGTAAAAGCCCTGTCACAATCATTTCTATTTTTATATTAGCAGAACGCCTGAGCGCATAAATACGTCATAAGAATAAAATAGCGTAATCTAGATCAGTGGATCAACTTGAGTACACGAACAATTAAATCTGATATTGAATCATGAGATGAAGAAAGATCAAAATATAGGTCTGAAGTTCGGCTATTTGGAGCATGAGCCCTATTTATTCAATCAGTCATCAATTTTTAGGATTTCAGAACGCACATGTTCTTTCTATGGATCAAGCATGACT
>CAVBYE010000098.1:0-9433 GCA_963599285.1 Bacteroidaceae bacterium
CGCGACCCCCGGCGTGACAGGCCGGTATTCTAACCAACTGAACTACCGCTGCACTATAAGGTTTCAACTTGAAAGGATTTGGTGGGCGCTGACGGGATCGAACCGCCGACATTCTGCTTGTAAGGCAGACGCTCTACCAACTGAGCTAAGCGCCCTTTCAAAACGTTTCATCGCTTGATGTGGTGCATTATAGAGAAAGTTTTCAGCCTGTCAAACGCTTTTCGAGAAGTTTTTTAACTTTTTACACCGACTGATTAAAAAGTAAGTGATTTTAAGCTAAAACCTAGCAAAAACGCCTAAAATTCACTCAAATATTTAATTCCACAAGATTTTTTTATTTGAATTGTTTTTACTTTTACTCAGGACAATCTGGTTTTTTATCCAATTTAAACCATGTCTGTGCTAAAGATGAGAGTGGATCGGCTGAAATATAGACCAAGGCATGCACAGGAATCTGTGCATATACAGCGACAACATCTAAATTTCGCATCCGAATACAGCCATGCGACAAAGGAACACCCATCATTTCAGTGTCTGGTGTGCCATGAATATAGATATAACGATTGAAGGTATCCACACCAGGGCCGGCGTTTACTCCCGCTTCTAGCCCTTGCAACCATAAAATGCGTGACAAAATCCAATCTCGCTCAGGAAATTCTGCTGCCAATGCAGCAGAATAAATCTCGCCTGTGGCTTGACGCGCTGTAAACACTGCATTTATAGGCGCCTGATCACCAAATTTTGCCGCCACTTTGTGCCAGCCGCGCGGCGTCTTACCACTGTTTTCAGTTTCACCCATGCCATTTTTGCCCGAAGAAATCAGATAACGCTGCTGTTGCTTGGGCAAATATAAAATTTGCTCGGCTAAATCAATGACAATGTCTGCATCATGTAAATTGGTGTGCATTATTTTTCTACCTGTTGAAGCGTCACTATAGGTTCAGGCCGGCGCCATAACCAAATGGCCACGCTAAGCATGATCACGTTAGTAAATACCTTGACCCAAAACGGTGCCGAGGTAAACAACATCGCAATAGCACTTAAACTCATCATGATGGAGGCGAGCCATTTGGCTTTGCGTGGTACCGTGCCATTTTCACGCCATGCACGAATCGTTGGGCCATACTTCGGATGATTTAACAACCACGTATCCATTTGTGGCCACCCTTTTGAGGCCGCCCATGCAGCTAAAATCAAAAATACCGTGGTTGGCATACCCGGTAAGAGCGCACCGATCAAGCCGAGGATGATAAAAATCACCACCAAACTTCGCCAAAACACCGTTTTCATTGCATGGTCCTAGAGCTGTTATTGGCCTAGTATAAAGTGTAATCTAGAGGAATTCTGCACTTTTCATCTTATAAGGATCGCGTCATGGGGTTGAACTTGGCTGAACCTTGGTTGGCATTTGAACATGCCGCGGTTCGTCAATTGGCATTTGCGCTGGCAAGTCCCAATATTTTGCGACATATTCCTCCTGAATTAGATCTGACCCATCGCTTTGAACTCCATACAGATGCCTTTTGGCAGCAACACTTTCAAGCCTATTTGCCGCGTTTAATCGCACTTGATCAACAGCCACAACCCTTATTGGCATTTTTGGCTCAACTGAAAAGTACTCGCTTAGGCCTACGCTTTGAAATGTTGATCTGGTTTTGGTTATTAGATGATGACTATCACCCTTATCAACTGCTCGGTCATAGTATTCAAAAAATTGAGGGTGCACGTACCTTGGGTGAGTTAGACTTTGTGGTGTTAAATCGAGAGACTTTAGAGGTTGAGCATTGGGAAGTGGCGGTTAAATATTATTTAGCTGAAGCAGATTTTAGCCTCAATCATTGGTATGGGCTGAATCGTACCGATCGTTTAAGCCGTAAGTTACAGCATTTCACCCAAAAGCAGTTTCAGTTTCAACAGGCGCTAGATTACCCGATCCAACGCCGTTTTTGCGTGTTAAAGGGGCAACTGTACTTACCTCACCCGCATCAACCCGAGCATATTCCAGCATGGGTCAATTTGACCCGCCGTTTAGGCACTTGGGGGCGGCAGATCCCGAGTTGCAATTACTATCGCTTACAACGCCATGAATGGTTGTGCCCGCATCTACAGCTGAGTAGTTTACCCAACCCATGGTGCACAGATGGCTTGTATAAACACACTGAGCTGCAACAGTACTATATGTACCGGCAATCTGCGCTGCTGACTTATGGTTAATTTTTACACGAATTTACGTTTGATTACACAACTTGCATATTGTTTTGAGTATGCTGAATCTAAGCTCAAAAAAAGCCAAACAAAAACAACCTCAATACAACAATTCAAATGCTCCGGAGCGTTCCATGAAAAAGATTCTTGCTGCAACATTGCTTGTTACTTTCGTGATGACAGGCTGTAATACCATTAAAGGTATGGGTAAAGATGTGTCTAGCGTAGGCGAGGCTGTATCTTCTACTGCGACTCAAACCTCTGATAAAATTAGTAAATAAACTATTTATCACTTAAAAACCTTATCTAAAGATAAGGTTTTTTTGTATATAAATGCTGCATTTTACCCTATGATGTTTTGACTCTTTTCATAGCCTACGCTCGCATGACTTCTTCTGCTACTCTCGATTTAAGCCTTGAACTTTTACGCCAACCCTCTGTGACCCCCGTTGATCATAATTGCCAAGATATTATGGCCGAACGCCTAGCCAAGCTCGGCTTTCACATCGAAGCCATGCGCTTTGATGACGTGGATAATCTCTGGGCCCGTCGCGGCACTGAAGGCCCACTCTTCTGCTTTGCAGGACATACCGATGTGGTGCCCACTGGACATCTTGATGCCTGGCATTCAGATCCTTTTGCCCCTGAAATTCGCGATGGTAAGCTCTATGGTCGTGGCAGTGCCGATATGAAAACGGCACTCGCGGCCATGGTGGTGGCCACAGAACGCTTTGTGCTAAAGCACCCAAACCATAAAGGTTCGATTGCCTATTTGATTACTTCAGATGAAGAAGGCCCTTCAATCAATGGCACGGTTAAAGTGATTGAGACGCTAGAAGCTCGCCAAGAAAAAATCACGTGGTGTTTAGTGGGTGAACCTTCAAGTACCCGTAAATTGGGCGATGTGGTTAAAAATGGCCGTCGTGGTTCATTAAATGCCAAACTCTTGGTCAAAGGTAAACAAGGTCATGTGGCCTATCCACATCTTGCTGTTAACCCGATTCATACCGCAGCACCTGCCCTTGCTGAGCTCTGTGCGACCGTGTGGGATCATGGTAATGAATATTTCCCAGCCACCTCGTTCCAAATTTCAAATATTCATTCCGGTACAGGCGCCACCAATGTGGTGCCGGGTACGATGGAGCTGTTGTTTAACTTCCGTTATTCGACTGAAGTGACTGCTGCACAGCTCAAAGCCCGTACTCTAGAGATTTTAGACCGTCATGGCGTTGAATATGAAATCAATTGGACTCTATCTGGTTTACCGTTTTTAACCCCTGTGGGTGAGTTGGTCAGTGCCGCGCAACAGGCGATTTTAGCTGTAACGGGGACAGAAACTGAATTGTCGACTTCAGGCGGCACCTCCGACGGACGCTTTATTGCACCCACAGGTGCCCAAGTGCTTGAACTAGGCGTGCTTAATGCCACCATTCACCAGATCAACGAACATGTCGCTGTGGCAGATTTGGAGCCTTTGGCGGAAATCTACGAGAAGATTCTCGAAAATCTGTTGGCGGTCTAAGCTGTATAAGCAAAAAAGGAACTCTGATGAGTTCCTTTTTTTATTGCGTTAAGCTTTGTTCAATATAGTTCAGGTTTGGCACATGATAACGTTGCTCACCCACCCGCACATATTGATAGATCGCCGGTTGATCCGACGCGACTTCGTCATCGACCACCTCCGAAATACGCAGACGCATGGTTTGCGGCATTTCATTACACATTAAGGCAAAGCGCTGACTACTTTCTTCGCCCTCAATCACCAAAGCCACCCCCATAGCTTGCTTCGGGTCATGAATGGCATACACCGGCAATGTGCTGTCATGCCATTGAATACTCGTCATATGGGTGGGACTATCGAGTGCTGACAGCACAATGTTTTGTGGCAATAGCATTGCAGGTTGTTGATCACACTCAATTACATAGGTATCAATAAATCCGGTTGACACCGTAATGAGGTGTTGAAGCTCTTGTTGACTGACCTGGTGCATGCGCAATCCTTAACTGTGAGCGAATAAGTGCTGAATTTGCAGCAACAATTCTGATTCTTGGAAGGGTTTACCCATATAGTGATTGACCCCTAAACTAAAGGCACGTTCACGATGCTTTTCGCCGGTACGTGAGGTAATCATAATGATTGGTAAATCCTGATGGATCTCGTGGTGACGGACCAAATTGGTGACTTCAAAACCATCCATACGTGGCATTTCGATATCGAGTAACATCAGATCTGGGCGGCTGCTTTCCAGCTGCTCCATGGCATCAACACCATCTTTGGCAGTCATCACATCAAAACCATGTCGCTCTAACAGACGTGAGGTCACTTTGCGTACCGTCACGGAGTCATCCACAATCATAATGGTTCGACGTGCTTTGGCCTGCTCATCACGTTCACGTACTTGGCTGATATTGGCTTTTTCACGCAATGAGGTCTGAATCTGACGGGCAATGTTTTGACCATCTAAAATCAAGCAGACATGGCCGTCCCCGAGGATGGTGGCACCGGCAATGGCACTGACTTTCAGGAACTGCTGACCAATAGATTTAACCACGATTTGCGAACGTGAACCAATCAGTTGATCCACGACCAAAGCCACACTTTGTCCGCCACTGCTCTTAATCAGTAACACGGGTAAAGCATGACCCACATGAGCCAAGCGCGGTGCATTGTGCTGCCCCACAAACTCCGCGATATAACGTAGTTTGTAGTTGACCTGATCAATCTTGAAGTAGTCGGCATCACTGGCAAAGTAGTCCTCAAGCACGCTTGGAGACAAACGTACAATACGATCAATTTGCGCAAGTGGCAGTGCATACTGCTGATCACCCACTTTGACCATCAGCGCATCACTTACCGCAACCGTGGTCGGCACACGAATACTAAAGGTGGTGCCTTGACCTAAATGGGATTCTACGCTGACATGGCCACCGAGTTCACGAATCTCGCTTTGTACGACATCAAGGCCAACCCCACGCCCAGAAATTTGAGTCACTTTTTGTGCGGTACTAAAGCCAGGGTGGAAGATAAACTGAATAATTTCTTGTTCATTGAGCTGTTGCCCCACTCCAATCAGGCCTAAATCTTCAGCCTTTTTGCGAATTTTTTCGGCATCAATCCCTTTACCGTCATCACTAAACGCCACCACCACATCGGTGCCTTGACGGCTAATATTGAGTTCAATTTGTCCAACCTCGGGCTTACCGAGCGCTTGACGCTGTTCAATCGTTTCAATGCCATGGTCTACCGCATTACGCAGCATGTGTTCAAATGGGGTAATCAGACGTTCGAGAATGGTTCGGTCCAACTCACCTTCAGTATTGGTGACCACCAACTCCGCAGGGCGGTTTAATGAGGACGAGGTTTGGCGCACAATACGTTGTAGACGTGGCAACATCCCTGAGAATGGCACCAAGCGCGTACGCATGAGACTTTCTTGAATTTCGGCTTGGATCCTAGATTGCTGTAACAGTAAGCCTTCAGCATCGCGAATTTTTTCCGCTAAGGTCACTTTAAAATCGACCAAGTCAGAGGCAGATTCCGACAGCGACTTTGACAACTGATTTAAGGAAGAATATTGATCCATTTCTAAAGGATCAAATTCTGCATACAGCGCACCTTCTTGGCTATGCTTGGCAATAATTTGCGTCTCGAGCTCACCTTCCATACGGCGCAACTGATCGGCCAAACGACTAATGGTTAATTCCATATCGTTGAGCACATTGGTCAGTACCCCAAGATCCATTTCAATTCGTGAACGGTTAATCGAGTTCTCACCGGCCAAGTCAATCATCTTCTCGACCAAATCTGCCGAGATTCGAATCATCTCATTGCTGCTGTCTTTTTGTTTAGATGCTGCCCATTCGCCATACATTGATGGAGGTTGTGTACCGTCACCTTGCACTGAATCCATTTCAGCTTGTGGGGTAAAGAAGTCCACCTGTTGATTGGCATGACTTGGCAACTGCACTGTAGTATGTGCATATTCAATATGTGCCAAACGCTGAATCAAATGCTCTACATTGCTGTAATCACGTTGATAGACGGCACGTTTGAGCCAAGCCAAGGTACTTTCAAGCAAGGCATCATGCAAATTGGAGTTAATTTGATGTACAGCAAATTGCTCGAATACCGTTTCTAGTTCATAAGCAATGTCGGCAATTGGGTCGATGTTGGCCATTCGTGCACCGGCTTTTAAGCTATGTGCCCCGCGTTGTAACTGCAACAATAAACTGCGGTTGCTGCGCTGTTCGAACCAGAAACCGAGTAGCGTTTCGGTGCGCTCGATCAGTTCATGTGCTTCTTCATAGAAGCTTTGCTCGACAATTTGCTCAAGGGTCAGCTCAGCTTCAACAGCTTCAACAGCTTCAACAGCTTCAACAGCTTCAACAGCTTCAAAGTGTGCCGTACCTGCGGCAATCTGTTCAATTTGTTTTAAGATATTTACAGCCTGTGTTGCAGGATAATCAACGGCGTGCTGCTGCAAATAATCAATACGTTCAGCAAGATTATCTTGAATCAATTGAATCAGTTGCACCACGCTTGGCGTCACATTTAAACGCTGTTGAATCATGCGTTCATAGATACTTTCCAGCTCATGGGCAATCAGTCCCACATGATGGGCTTGGACCATATTTGCCCCCCCTTTGAGGGTATGCAAATAGCGCATCAAATTGTTGAGCGCGGTTGGATGCTGATCCTTCACCCAGCGGGCTAAATCTAAATCAATGCCTGCTAACAATTCTTCTGCTTCTTCAAGGAAGATCATTAACAAATCAAGGTCAAAGTCACGCTGACTGTGTGTGGTGTGTGCTGCCGCAAGATCTTGCGCTAATAATTGCGATAATGCGGCAAAATCGACTGATTGTGCGTTGGCTGGCTGTGGCAATTGTGCAGTTTTTAGCTGTTCGAGCTGAGCATCAATAAAGTCATGCAATTGTCGAAGGGCCAACTGTGCTGCACTAGAGAGCACCACACGCTGACCAGAGGCTAGCGTATCAAACAGATGAATAAATTCGATATGTACCTGTTGGAACAACTGCGCCACATAGGCAAGATTGAGTAATTCTGGCTGCTGCCACAATTTGCTATAGGCACTTTTTAAGGCCAAGGCATATTGACGAATCCCAATCGCAGCACGATTGTCAGTATGCTCACTTAAACGTAAGGCCTGTTCAGTTAAATGTTTTAAATAGGTTGGGAAATCAGCTTTAGCACGTTGAATAAAGTCCAGTTCCGTGTCAATCAGCAGATCAATGTCTAATTCTAATAACTGGGTAACTAAGCCATAAGGATGATTATGCTCATTCATTGGCACGAGACGGTTATACAGTGCCCATGCTGCTTCAAAGCTTTGAGTGACTTCATCACAACGCGTTTGATCTTGCTGACGTAGCGCCGGCAAATACGCGCCAATAAACTGTGCATATTGGGTCAGCAGCTTATTTTCTTCTGAAGTGGCAATGACATCTTCTTCGAGCAACACGGTTTTAAACAGTTTCTCGACTTTGACGCTGGCAGCAAAAATCTGCTCAATTTGCGCCATCGACGCACTGCCACGTAAAGTATGTAAGGCACGAATTAAGGCATTGTAATCTTCGGGCTGATTTTCTGCCCCTTGGCCTAAGAAGCGTTGAATTGTGGCTAAGTGTTCTTCTGCTTCTTCAATAAAGATGCACAAAGTTTCTGCCAAATCAGTTTGATAAAGCGGAGCCAAACTGGGTGTAATGGTCTGTTCACCCTCCGTTGGATCTTGTGCAGCCAATAGCGGTGCCACATAGTGTGCATACTGCTGCACAGGTTGCGCTAGCAGTTGACGCTCTGCAGCATCTAAGGTCTGACCTTGCTGCAGATATTGCCCCAATGCCACCAAAACACGTAAATCTTGCTCAGATGCTGTCAGCTGCTTAAAACACGGATACAACAGCTTGGCATAAAATTCAAAGACATACTGGGTGTATTTTACGATATCTGGAGTAAGGCTAAGCTGCCCACTTAAGACCCGATTTAGGCTTTCTTCTACCGTCCATGCCAATTCACTGGCCTGTAAAGCCCCCACCATGCGCCCTGAACCTTTGAGCGTATGAAAATGGCGACGAATCTCTTTGACGTTCTGAGTTGGGCTCGAGACCTGCCATGCGGCTAATAAAGGCGTCAGGATTTGGATCAGGTCTTCGACCTCTTCAACAAAAATTTCTAAAATTTCTGCATCTTGGCTCAGATAACTGTCTTCTGGCAATGTGATCGTAGTCACTTGATTTTTTAATATTTCTTTCATCACTAAACTTCTTAGGTTTAATCCCCAAATGAGAAAAAACGACAGTCCTGAAGCTCAATCTTGGCGCATCGATCAGGATGCGCCAACAGATCTTGGCTTATTCTGGTAATTTAAAGTCAGTTACAGACTCACGTAACGACTCTGCCATGCTTGCCAATTCAGACACCGAACGGGCGGTATCAAAGGTGGCACTGGTGGTTTGTGAGGTAATTTCTTGTACCACATTCATGGTGGTCGCAATATGTCCCGCCGATGCAGATTGCAGTTTTGCTGCATCTGAAATGTTAGCAATTAATTTGGCCAAATCTGTGGAAACGTTTTGGATTTCGCCCAATGCCACACCTGCATCTTTGGTGAGGCTTGCACCGCGCACCACTTCAGAGGTCGTTTGTTCCATTGAAATAACCGCTTCATTGGTGTCGGTTTGAATGGTTTTCACCAACGTCTCAATTTGCTTGGTCGCTGAAGCAGAGCGTTCTGCAAGACGTTGTACTTCATCGGCAACCACGGCGAAACCACGACCTGCCTCGCCGGCCATTGAGGCCTGAATGGCTGCGTTAAGCGCCAAGATGTTGGTTTGGTCTGCAATATCGTTAATCAATGCCACAATGTTACCAATTTCTTGTGACGATTCACCTAAACGCTTAATACGTTTTGAGGTTTCTTGAATCTGTTCACGAATGGTGTCCATACCCTGAATCGAACGCTGCACCACATCTGCACCATTTGATGCAATATGTACGGAACGCTGTGCCACCACGGCCGACTCGGATGCATTGGCAGATACTTGGTCAATGGAAATGGCCATTTCGTTAATCGCAGAGGATGCGCCTGCAATTTCTTGCGCCTGATGCTCAGATGCCTCTGCTAATTGGTTGGTAATATGTTGGGTATTGGCAGTGTACTGTGCCACCTCTTGCGAAGTTTCATTAATTCGTGAAACCAAATCCCGT
>CAVBYE010000099.1:0-9354 GCA_963599285.1 Bacteroidaceae bacterium
AAGTGCAGGCATAAACCAACAAGCTGATTTTAGAAACTTCGCCAATGCCTAAAAACAGGATAAAGACCGGCATGAGGGCCAGCGCAGTGGTATTACGAAACAGCTCCAATAATGGATTCAGAGTTTCAGCCACCAATTTATACCAGCCTAAAATTAAGCCTAAAGGAATGGCCACAGCAAGCGCCAATACAAAGCCAATGAAAGAGCGGGTGAGACTGACCGATAAATGATTGCCCAATTGGCCAGTTTGATATAACGACCACATGGTCTCTAAGACTGTAGAAATAGGCGGTAAAAAGGCACTACTCACGACACCAATGCGGGGTAAAACCTCCCAGAGTAAGAAAAAAGCCACCAACGCAACTGAACGTTTCAATACGGTATTAAAACCGCTCCAAGACAATCGCGGTGTAATATAAGTTTTTGGATAGGTTAAAATTTTTGAATTTGACATGTGCAATTCCCTCATCACTCGCTATGCTGTAATTGTTTATTTTTTTCGAATGCTTGTGCTTTCATGACTTCCTCACTGAGCAGACTCCAAATTTGGTGACGAATTTGCCCATATTCGAGGCTAGAACGCACATCGGCGCCTCGCCCTTGGATCACTTCAGGAATATCAATCACATGTTTCACTCGACCAGGGCGTGAGGTGAGAATGGCCACACGCTGGCTTAAATAAATCGCCTCATCAATACTGTGGGTAATAAAAATAATGGTGCTTTTCGATTTTTTCCAAATGTTAATCAACTCTTCTTGTAAGGTCTCCCGTGTTTGTGCATCTAAGGCAGCAAATGGTTCATCCATGAGTAAAATTTCTGGTTCATAAGCCAGGCTGCGGGCAATAGCCACGCGCTGTTTCATTCCCCCTGACAATTCATTGGGATAATGCTGTTCAAAACCAGACAGTCCGACCAACTTTAAATAATACAATGCCTGTTCACGGCGCGCTTTTTTGGCAATACCTTTGGCTTCTAAGCCAAATTCAATATTTTCAAGCGCTGTTAACCACGGATATAAGGCATATTGTTGAAATACAATACCGCGGTCGAGGCCCGGGCCTGTGATTGGTTTGCCACTTAATAATAATTGTCCAGCTGTCGGTTTGGTTAAGCCTGCGACCAAGTCCAGTAAAGTCGATTTACCACAGCCTGAAGGGCCCACAATGGAGACAAATTCGCCTTGATAAATGTCGAGGTTAATATTTTCAATTGCGACAAAAGGTGTGCCGCTTTTGGCAGGAAACTCTTTACGTACATGATCAAGTTTTAATGCAATTTTAGAATGATTCATCTGTGTTCCTATAAATCTCGTGCTGTAACGTAAGGATTACCGACGTTACTAAAAATGGTTTCGGCCTGAATTTGGTTGGGCTGCAACTTGTTGGCTTGTTGCATTTGTTCGATCCAAGGGGCAAAGTCTTGTGCTTTTTGTACCCCACCCTTTTCATGTACCCCATAACTTTGGAAATACGGTACTAAAGCCAAGGTCTCATTACGGCCACGTTGTTCAATAATGCGGGTAAAACGTGCCTGAATTTGTGCGGCTGGCGTGGTCTGTGTCCAATGATGTGCTTTGGCAATCCCTGAAACAAAAGTTTGATAAGCTTCAGGATATTGCTCAATAAAATCTTTACGCATTGCATAACTGCCGGCAGTGAATTCGCCATATAAATCAACATCGGCAAACACTTTGCGTACCCCACCATTTTTTAAGGCGCGCTGTTCCAAAATGCTCGATAAAACGGCCACATCAATGTGTTGTTGGCGTAAAGCCTGTTCAGAGCTGATCGGCGGCAGCATAATTAATTCGACTTGTGCAATTTCTTCAGCGGTTAATCCTGCACGTTGTAAATAATCACGCAGAACAAAGTCATGATGGGCACCAAAGGTATTCATCGCCACTTTTTTGCCAATAAAATCACGCGCTGAGCGGATTGGGCTGTCTTCTAAGACATAAAAACCTGCCGACTGTTTATAGTCACTGCCATAGGACGCCACCACAGGAACCACATCTAAACCTGCAGCAATCACTTTCACCACTGCACCATTAAAGGCAGCAGCAAAGTCGACATCACCGGCCACTAAGGTCAACAAGTCTTGGGGTCCACCTTGCACTGTACCAACATAATCGAGTTTTAAATCGCCCAAGTAGCCTAAATCTGCCGCCAGTTCTGGTAAGGTCACAATTCCGGCACTACTTTGATAACGCAAATGGGTGACTTGCTCGCCGTGTACCGCAGCACGATCGGTTGAACAGCCCACACTTGACCACAGGGTCAGCAACGACAGCGCTAAAGCGCTGCATACTTTTTTCATGGTTATTTTCCTTGTTGTTGCCATGCCAAGACGCGGCGTTCTACCCGTGCCAACAGCTGATTCTGTACAATTCCTAAGGCTGCAATAATCAACATGCCCACTATGATCAGTGACACATTAAATTGTTCACGCCCACGAATCACCAAGTTACCAATGCCCGTACCATAGTTGGCCAATAAAAATTCTGAACCAATGGTCGCTAACCACGCGAAAATTAAGCCCAACTGTAGACCGACAAAAATTTGCGGTGCAGCACCAGGTAAAATCAATTTTTGGTAACGATATAAAGTCGGGAATTGATAGACATCGGCAACCTCACGTTGTTTTTGTGCAATACTGCGTACGCCTTCTAAACTGTGTAATGCCACAGGATAAAAGACCGACAGCGTGATAAATAAAATTTTGGCCCCATTACCAGTCCCCAAAAAGCTCGACAATAAAGGCAACCAGGCAAATAAAGACACTTGGCGTAAGACATGAAAACTTGGTGCAAACAGCCAATTGGCCAATTTTGAGTGACCAATCAACAGGGCAAATCCAACGCCAAGGCTTGCCCCAATTAGGTAACCACTTAAGTTACGGCTTAAACTTGCCCATATGCCTTGCCAAAAACTACCTTGCTGTAAACTGTGCCATAAGGTTTGTAAGACGGCCCAAGGGCTTGGGACGACTTTAGGATCCACCCACGCTGCAGCCACTGCGACGCTCCACAGCAGTAAAAATAGTGCAGGTATAACTAATGCTTGTCCAATACGACGGCCATAACGTTGCCACAGATTTTCTTGGCCCAATGCAATGCGCGCGGCATTTTGTTCTGAAATGACAATACTCATGACTTAAGCTCTCACTCGTGTGGCATAAAAACGTGCCAATTTTTCAATGTATCCCAACCCGCTATCGAGGATAAAACCAGTCAGGCCAATTAAAATCATGCCCAAATACACGATATCCATTTGCATCAGTTGACGCCCCCACACCATTAAAAAGCCAATGCCTTCACTACTGGCCAACAGTTCCACAAACACCAAAGCGAGCCAGGCCTGCATAATGCCTTGACGTAAACCACTGATTAAAGAAGGCAAGCTGGCTGGCAAAATCACCTTAAAGAAGCGCTGACCTGAACCATATTGATAAACTTCTGCCACCTCCAACACTTGGCGTGGTACATTTTGAATGCCCTTAAGGGTCGCGAACAGCACAGGGGTCATGACTGCAAATGAAATCGCCACGATTTTGAGTGCTTCATCAATGCCTAGAAAAATCATCAATAGCGGAATCCAACCAATAATGGGAAATTGCGCCAATACATTGAGGCTCGGGCGCAAATAGTGCTGTGCCGTTTTAGAGAGACCCAGCCAAATTCCGAGCGCCAATGCCACACCACTGCCGAGCAATACGCTATAGACAATACGTTTTGCACTAATGCCAAAATGGAACAACAAATCACCGCTGTACCACAGATCGATGGCACTGAGCCACACCCACTCAGGGGCAGGTAAAATTTGTTCAGGCAGCCACTGTTGTTGAAAGGCCATCCACCATAAACACAGGATCAACAGCGGTAAAATAAGCGCACACATCAACATGCCCAACATTTTTAACGCCTGCATGCTGTGTTTAATCCAATGATGCTGTTGCTGCCAAGTGACCGCAATGGCCGGTTGATTCTGGCTCATGGTTCTTGCCCCTGTAGTGGTGGAGTAGACTCCGTATATAAAAAGGTTTTGAAATGTAAGTTGCGTAAAATAAATAAAGTCATAAAGAAAAAGGCGATGCCGATAGGAGCAAATAAACTTTGCAAACCCAAATACTGGCCAAATGCTGCACCCGCTAAACCGCCAAGTAAGCCCCCTGCAGGCCCTACCAAGGCCAGCAAAGGTGAAATTTGATTCATTGCAGTTTGTTCACCCACTTTGGCAAAGGACATAAAATTGGCAATATGCAAAATCCCCAGTCCCAAACCCAAGAAAATGCTGATCGGCCACAACAGAAGCGCCTGTTCGGTCAAACTTAAGGTGAGTAAGCTGCTGCTGATACACAGCAAGCCCACCAAATAAAATTTGTAATAGCCCAACAATTCAGCCAAGGCACCTAAACCAAATAAGCTGCCAACAAACACCACCCCCTGCACGGTGAGTAACATCACCGCTGTGGATTCAGCCAAAGCAAAGTTTTGAATCGCAATAACCACAATAAAAAAGCTAAAGTAATTGTTGGCAATATTGCTTAAAAATTCCAAACTGCAGATTGTTCTCAATTGTGGGTGAGTTTTTAATAACGCCAAAGGGGCAAATAATTCAGACCACGAAAATCGGCTCGCTGCTGTCTGCGTAGGTTGATGGGGTGCAAAACACAACGGCGCAAATAACACTGCTGCAAAAAACAATGCAGCCACAGCAAAAAATGCACCGTGATACCCCCATTGCGCCAACAGTGCTACACTTAAGCTCGGTGCAATCAGGAAAAATCCCAGCATATGTGAGCCTCGAAACCACCCCGCTTTGGCTGCACCTAAACGTCTTAAATGCGTTAAAAATAAGGTATGGATGGACACAAAGCGCATCGGTAGCACAAAGCTCACCAATGCGGTCAGCGCCAATAAATACCATGCATTGGCATACCAAGTTTGTAGGCTGTACAACACAGCCCCCAATAGGCTACCGAGCACAAAAATATTTAAGCTTCCAAAGCGTTGTACTAACACTCCAACCGGTAATGCCATGCACAACAGACCAATACTTTGTGCTGCAGCGATCAGGCCCAGTTGTAAGGCTGAGGCCTCTAAATGTACGGCATACAGTGAGGTCAGCACGCGTGCCACCCCCACGCCCAGACCGGCTAAAATGGTCAGCCCAATAAAGCTACTGGTAAATTTCAAACTCAAAGGCGCCAGTTCAGCCTGTTCAACAGCTTTCATGCCCTGTCCTTATTTCGGCTGACCTTTGGCATTAAATTGCGGCCAATAGCTTTGTAGATTTAACTCTTTTAAGGCTTGATTTAAGTATTTCGGTTCATACCATGTTGCTGTATCTACGTCACGACGGATTAAACGTGCATCTTTGGCAATACGCACCGCATCATTTAACTGAGAACGATGGAATTCATCTAAAAGCGGGGTCATACGATCTTTAATCGCACCGCCTGCCCAGTCTTTTTGCCAATCTAAAAATGGCACGCCACTTTGTGACCATAATTTATATTGGGTGGTGCGGTTCGCTTCTTGTGAACTCCAATGTGCTTGCTTAACCAAAGTGGTCACCACACGCTGCGTCACCTCTGGATATTGTTTTTCAAAGTTTTCAGTGACCCAGAAACTCGACAACGGCGATACTGTGCGGTCATTAATTGTCACCAAGCGTTTTGCTACACCACGTGCTTCTAAGCTCCAAGGCGAAATAATAGTGGCATCAATATCTTTGGTGGCTAAAGCTGCACGTGCTGAGAAGCCATCTTGGCTAATTACACGTAGATCACGCTCGGTTAGGCCGTTGCGTGCCAAAACACGGTTTAAGGTGATCTGACCATTGGTGCCTTTAAAGTTCGAGAATTTTTTGCCCTTCAGGTCAGCGACGGTCTTGGCGGTTGAGTCTGATGGCACCACCACATGTACCGGACCAAAACGTCCTGCACTGAGTAAAATTTTGGTTTTCAGGCCAGTTGAGCGTCCAACAATTGAAGGTAAATCACCTTGGAACGCAAAATCGACTTTACCATTGGCCAAGGCTTCATTGGTCGCAGGACCTGCACCGGGGAAGAATAACCACTGTACCCGAATGCCATCTTTCTTAAATTCTTCTTCAAGTACACCACGTAAATGTGCTGTTGCACTGTAGCCACCGCCCACTTTTGGCTTACCGCCTTCACCTGCACTTGATACTGAAATGCGAATTTCTTTAGGGTTGGCAGCATGCACTTGTAAACTTAAACCCAATGCAGAAAGGGCTAAAAAAGTTGCAGTAAGACGTTGTGAAAATTTCATTATTTTTTCCTGAATGATTGATTTAGAAGGTATATTGCAATTGTGCTAAGACTTCGTTGCTGTCTTTTTGTTGTGCTGTTTCAATATCATGAATGTAATGATTCAGCTGTAATTGGAATTTGGTGGTTTGGGCAAAAAACAAGTTGAGACCCAAGGAATGAATATCGTATTCCCCGATGCGTCCACTCACAGGATCTAGATAATCGGCTTGCTGGGTATGTGGATTAAAGCGGTCAAAACGGTAATAACCCTGTACAGATTTAGGCCAATAGTCATCAAACTTGGCATTGGATTTAATACTGTTATAGAACTGATCGCCTAAGGTATAAAAAGCAGTAAAGGTATGCCCTTCAGATTTGGCATGACCGAGCTGGTCTGCAGCTGCGAAGTAATCTGTTTTACCTTGTAAATATTCATACGTCGCTCCAAAAGGGGCATGGTTGTAGTACAGATCTACCCCAATACGATCACGTTGTGCTTTATTTTCAGTTGTGCCAAAGCCACTAATTTTGGCTTCGCCTTTTAAATAGCTGGCACCCACTTTAAGTTCACGCAACCAACTTGCATAATCTACAGGGAGCGTAAAGGCCACCCGACCAATATAATCTTTACTGTTGTTGTCATCGGTCTTATTACTGCCATTACCGTTGACCACACCCACTGCATATTCAAGCAATGGCGCACGGTAGTTGGCTGCATAATCCACAAATGGATAAATATCGCCGCGTACCACCAGACCGTTTTGACGAGTGAATAGGCCTAAATTGGTCGAGGCTGCAGCATACGTAATGGTTGGGCGTAAATCTTCAGGCGATTGTACGTCTAAACCAAAGGGCAAAAGTTGTTGACCCAAAGTGACATTTAATTTCGCTGTTTCTAAACCGGCATTGGTCGAAAACACGTGATAACGCAAAAAGGCATCGAGTAGATTAAAGTTACTGTTGTTGGTGCCATCGTTACGTTTGGAATAACCATATGACAGTTGGTACTCCAAGTTTTTACCTGCGTTATAATCCTTAAATAAATTACCTCTCACCCCAATTAAAGCCGTACCAATATCGAAGCTGGATTTGGCTTTTTGGTTTAAGCGTTGATCTTCCGCCTGGGCACGCACCTGTACGGTGCCATATAAATTCGTATCACGTACTGACTTTACAGTTTGACGCTCATACTGACGCGACTGATCATATTTATAGTTTTCAAGTTCGCTACGTACCCCTTCAAGATCATCGCGACTGACCCACGTGTTGAGTTCTACAGCATCATCTTCGGCTGTAGGCGCTTCAATCGTACCATCTTCAAGAAGGGTGTCATCTTGAACCGTGGTTTTGGTTTGTTTTTCTAACTCCACAATACGTTGTTGTAAAGTGGCCAAATCCTGTTTGAGGTTGCCTAACTGTTGTTCAACCGCTGCAGCAATGCCTGAAGTACTACCGAGCAATGCAGTCACTGCGACTGCGAGTGTTTTTATTTTTAAGTGTTTCACTTACAAATCCCTAGCACAAAGCTTCCCCTCACCCTGTTGTGTTGAGGTGATCATGTGGGGAAAGAAAAAAGGTAAAAGCGGGCGTGAGGGTCACTCACCAATATGCGTTATGACATTGCATCACAACACATGACCATTGATGTGCTTTGTAAGACCGACTCGGTAATGGCGGTGATTGATTGAAAGTGAATCATGAAACTTCCGTTTTAAATTAAATTGATAGCTGTGATATATCAATAAGCATGCCAACAAATTAAGTTATTGATTTTATTAATTTTAAAAAATAATTCCGAGTTTTTATGTTGGATTTAAGACGTTTTTAATGTGTAATTTGCAACAGTTGATGATTCCACTTTATTGCTTTTTGTGCTGTGTTTAGCAGTTAAAGTAGGCTTTTATGACGTTATGCAAAGATTTGAAGCTTAGGACAACAAAACACAAAGGTGATTGCTGTCCTCAGACAAGCGCTTAAGAGGCCTGACTTTGGAGATCAGTCAATAAATTGTGTGCAATGCCTTGCAAGTTCAGATTGATATTGGCATTGAGCATGGTAAATAAACATTGTTGTGCTTCTTGTGCTGCCCAAGCAATATGCGGGGTTAAAATGACATTTAAATGCGGCTGTAATAAAGGATGTTGCTGCGAAGGGGGTGCTTGTTGCAGAACATCAGCGCCGTAACCGGCGATTTGACCGTGTTCTAACGCATTGAGTAAAGCTTCTTCATCGATGAGAGCACCTCGGCTGACATTAACGATCATGCAACGTGAAGGTAGGCGGGCTAAAACATGCGCATCAATGTAGAGTGGCTGTTCAGTGCTGAATGGACAATGTAAGGACAACACGTCCGCCTGTGCAAGTGCCTCCCAAAAAGGAACATAACCCACCCGACATGATGAGGCATCGGGCCGCTCAGCGTAAATCACCTGCATGCCAAAGGCTTGCGCTTTAACCGCCACCGCTTGACCAATATCCCCTCGACCCACAATCACGAGTTTTTTTTGTTTGAGTTGGTAAATAGGATGCTGTGATGACAAGTAGCAAAAATCTTGGCTGGCTTGCCAAGCGCCATTGTAAACCGCTTGGCGATAATGCAAGAAATTTTTCTCTAAACACAGCATCAATAGCATTGCATGCTCAGCCACACTATCGGCTGCGTAGTGGCGCACATTACAGACCTTAACGCCATGCTGCTGTGCTAACCTTAAATCAATGTGCTCGTATCCCGTTGAACACAAAGCGATCAGCTTAAGCTCAGGATTATGTCGATAAATAATGGGGCTGACCTGGAGCTCATTCACAATCAAGACATCTTGATCCCTAATGTCATGTTCAAACTGGGACTGGCTCAATTGGGCATAACCCTGATACTGCACATCAAAATCAAACTGAAATTGGTTTGAGATCAAAAATTTTTCTTCTGTACATGTAATTTTATACATTCATATCTCCTCATCATTGCGCGAATGACTGACCTGATGATACGCATAAAACATGCAGAATTAATGCCAAATTTGAGCAAAAAAAAACCGACCCTCAAGGGGTCGGTTTTTTAAGTCTTAACCGATTAGCC
>CAVBYE010000100.1:0-9292 GCA_963599285.1 Bacteroidaceae bacterium
GAATAATTCGGTAATTTCTTGGCCAAGCTGTGCAGGTACACATTCAAGCAATAATACTGCAGCACCAGCCTCGACCACAGCCTTACAATCAGCAATCAACTGATCAGCCGCTTCACGGGTACGTGCTTGCAATTTATAACCACCCAATACATGTACCGATTGTGGGGTTAAACCTAAATGCACACAGACCGGAATACCATTACGAGTTAATACTTCAACCGTTTCAGCCAACCAAGCACCACCTTCCATTTTGACCATCTGTGCGCCGGCTTGCATCACAATGCGCGAATTGTGCAGCGCATCATTTAAAGTGGCATAGCTCATAAATGGCAGGTCGGTCATAATAAAGGAATGGTGATTACCACGGCGCACCGCAGCCGTATGATACGCCATATCGTCCACAGTCACAGCTAAAGTTGAATCACGACCTTGGATTGACATGCCCAATGAATCGCCAATTAAAATGCTATCTACTTCAGCAATTTCCATGGCTTTGGCCATACTGGCATCGTAACAAGTCAAACAAGAAAATTTACGCCCTTCGGCTTTAAATTTTCGTAAATCACTTAAACTCATCATGTGACTATTCCTCTATGGAAGTGAACGAGACTTCCTTAAAAATCAGTAAAAGATTAAAGCTGTGCCCAGTTACCGCTCTCTAACACGGTGAGATTAGGATGGGTCACTAGACTTAAATGTTGTAATGCTTGCCCTTTAATTTGCATTGTCGGGTCAAGATCAAGTAGCGGTAACACCACAAAATCACGCTCGAGTACGCCCACATGAGGCACAGTTAAACGTGAATTTTGAATGTCTTGATCACCATACAGCAATAGGTCGAGGTCAAGGGTACGCTCACCCCAATGACGTAAACGCACCCGTCCCGCTTCTTGCTCAAAACTTTGCAATTGGTCAAGCAATGCCAACGGCTCAAGTGAGGTGATCAGTTGTACCACCGCATTTAAATAATGCGGTTGGTCTTGTGGACCCATCGGTGGGCTTTGATACAACTTCGAGGTTTTCACCGTTCCTAAAGTGGCAAGCTTTGCCACCGCTTCGGTTAAAATTTGCTGTGAGTCGCCTAAGTTACTGCCTAGGCCAATATAGGTCACGATCATTGGGTCGGTCCAAAAACAACTTGGCTTAAATCACGTTTGACACGCTTACGTTTTAAAATCGGATGATCGAGTCCGATCGAAGTATCACTACTGCCCGCAGCCTGACTGCGTTGCACTTGTGCCTGCACATCCTGTTTCACTTTGCGACTACGACGACCACGTGACTCCGTTTCTTGCACCAAAGGTTCAATTTCTGTGCTGACTGCCTTAAGTACAACACTGTCCTCAGCACCTGTTTTGCTGCGACGGCTTTTAGCACGCTGACGGTTATACTGACTAATGGCACGTTCTTTTTGGTCACCGCTCATGACTTGATAAGCATCCCACCATTCGCCCATGCCTTGGGTGGTGACATCGCCTGATTTTTCACGTAACAGTAAGAAGTCAAAACCGGCACGGAAACGCGCATGACCCGATAATGCTTCAATTTGCTGTGGTTTAGGGCTCAGTAAACGGGTTTGCATTTCCCACACTTCGCGAATAAAGGTTTCAGCAAAACGAGGAATAATGGTGCGCGTACTTTGACGTTTTAAGACATCTAAACCCGCCTGTGCACGTGCTTCAGCCGCAACCACACCTTTATGTAGATAGTAATGACAACGTTCTTGGAATTGTTCCCACAGTAACACCGCATAGAAAAATGCCGGGTTAATGGTTTTACCAATTGAGATACGTTGATCGGTATTTTTAGCTGCACGTTCAATAAATGGCGTCACACGTGGTTTGATATCGGCAAAGAGTTGTTGCCAAATCCCAAACTCAATCAACATCGGCATCACACGATTTAAGTGACCCATGGTGAAGAGCTTTTGTGATTCATCATATAAACGATGCGGTGATACATCACGTAACAGTTGCGTCAGCTCTGGAGTAAAGACCTCTAAAATCTCTGGTGCAATACTAAAATTCAGCTTGGCCGCAAAACGTAAAGTGCGCAGCATACGCACAGGATCTTCCTCAAAACGTGTTTGTGGATCCCCCAGTAGACGTAAAGTTTTATGTTTAATATCATCTACTGCATTGCAAAAATCTAACACAATGCCTTTACGTGGTTGGTAATACATGGCGTTAATGGAGAAGTCACGACGAGCAAAATCTTGCTCAATGGTACCCCAATTGTTATCGCGCAAAATCATGCCTTGCGCAGAAGTGACCGCTTTTTTAGGCGGTGCACGGAAGGTGGCCACCTCAACCAGTTCACGACCTGAATAGACATGCGCCAATTCAAAACGACGACCGATAATACGGCAACGACGACCGAAGACGTCTTTAATTTGGCTTGGGGTCGCATTAGTGACAGCGTCGAAATCCTTTGGATTAAGACCAAGCATTAAGTCACGAACACCACCGCCCACAATATAAGCTTCATAACCCGCTTTGGTTAAAGCATCGATGACATCTAAAATATAAGAAGGTAATTGTGCGGTAGATAAACCGCATTTTGACGCGCGCAAGGTTTGCAAAAGACGCTGTCTCCTACGTCTGAACGTAATGTATTAAGATGTCGCTAATCATATCGCTTACACCTGAAAAGGGCAATTTCATAATCGATGAGATAGCAGTGATCTCGGCATGGATGAGAAAATATTTTTAAAATTTTGACTTATAAGCCAATTCTGTCCTGATTTTTTTCCATCAATTTGGGTCCAATTCCTTTGACCTTTTGTAAATCTTGAATAGATTGAAATTTACCATGCTGCTGGCGATACTCAATAATGGCGGCTGCTTTTTTCTCACCAATGCCATGTAGGCCCTGTAACTCTGCCACTGAGGCGCTATTAATATTAATTTTCGTGCCTCCCACATGTGCGGTGGGTCGGCTTGAAGATCCAGCCATTGCACGTGCTGTTAAGCGCGCGTCATGCGCCTGTTGTTGGGCTTGCCATTTTAAGTAGGCCTGATCAAATTGTGAGGTTTTAGCATGACCCAACATACTAAAACCTAAACTCAGCAGCAAAATCAAAATGGGATACCTCATCGCGTACCTCTATTTTTGCTTGGCTTGCTCCCACCATTGATCCATCTGTTCAAGGCTTAAATCATCGACCTGCACACCTTGTTTGGCCGCTTGCGCTTCAATATAGGCAAAACGATGACGGAATTTCGCAATAGTCCCGAGCAGCGCTTGTTCACTCGATATACCTAGTTTACGCCCGACATTCACCAGTGAAAATAAACAGTCACCAAATTCGGCCTGTATTTCGTCGGAATTTTGCGCAGCAATCGCCTCTTGTAATTCGGCCAATTCTTCTTCTAGTTTGCCATAGGCATCTTGGGCATGCGCAAAATCAAAACCAATTTGGGCAGCATTGTGCTGAATCTGCTCAGCTTGCTGCAAGCTCGGTGCATGTTTCACTTGGTCTAAGCGCGATTGAGGTTGGCCTTGCTTTTCTTGGGCTTTAATTTTTTGCCATAACTGCGCCACCTCCTCTGCACTCAGTTGTCCAAACTGCTCAGCTTGAAACACATGGGGATGACGACGAATCAGTTTTTGGCTAATCGCCTCCACCACATCCTGAAAATTAAATGCCCCTTGTTCGCTATACATCTGCGCTTGAAACACCACTTGCAACAATAAGTCACCTAACTCGTCACGTACGTGATCGGCCTGCCCGGAGCGTACTGCGGCTTCGACTTCATAAGCCTCTTCAATGGCATAACGGGTGAGACTCTCAGGGGTTTGCTGTTGATCCCAGGGGCATTTTTGGCGTAGTTCACGCATAATGTCTAATAGCTGTTGCATGATTTTAAACTCTGAATGGATGCAGTTATTGTAAATAAAAAACCCAGTCGCAAGGACTGGGTTTTTCAGCAATTCAGATAGGTTTAACTTAACGTTTAAACTTCTTCTCTGCTTTTTTGAATTTCTGTACATAACGGCGTTTACGCGCTGCAGTACGTTCATCAATTTGTGACTTACGCCCTTCGAACGGGTTTTCCGAAGTTTTAAATTCGATTTTCACCGGTGTACCTTCAAGCTTGTAGACTTTACGGAACACGTTTTCGAGGTAACGACGGTAATCAGCAGGCGTCTTGTCGACTTTGTTACCGTGAATCACAATGGTCGGTGGGTTTTGACCACCAATGTGCGCATAACGCATTTTGATGGCACGACCTTGCACTTTCGGTGGATGATGTGCATCGGTCGCATCTTTTAAAATTTGGGTGATTTTTGCTGGTGATACACGTAAATGCGAAGAATCATACGCACGGTGGATCGAAGGGTAAAGCTCGCCCACACCAGTACCATGTAATGCAGAAATCAAGTGGATTTTCGCCCATGGAATAAAGTCAAAGCGACGTTCAACATCCAATTTACATTGCTTACGATCATATTCAGACATGTTGTCCCATTTGTTGATCGCAATCACCATGGCACGACCCGCTTCAATCGCATAACCGATTAAGTGCAAATCTTGTTCCACGATACCTTCACGGGCATCTACCACAATCACCACAACATGCGCATCTTTCATCGCTTGTAGGGTTTTCACGATTGAGAATTTCTCAATCATTTCATCTACTTTACCTTTACGACGTACACCTGCAGTGTCAATCAAAGTATATTGCTGACCATCACGTTCGTACGGGATGTAAATCGAGTCACGGGTAGTCCCCGGTTGGTCGAAGGCCACAACACGTTCTTCACCAAGTAAACGGTTTACGAGCGTTGATTTACCGACGTTTGGACGACCAATGATCGCTAAACGTAAACCGGTGTTTTTGTCGTGTTCTTCTTCAGACTCATCTTCAGGGATGTCTTGAAGCACGTCCTCAAGCATCTGTTGTACGCCACGGCCATGGCTTGCAGCCACTTGCATTGGCTCGCCCATACCGAGTTTGTAGAACTCAACCAATGCAGCTTCTGCATGTACGCCATCGACTTTGTTGGCAACAAGGTAAACTTTTTTACCTAAAGTACGCAGTTCACGGGCAATTTGCTCATCCGATGCTAAAAGACCTGCACGTGCATCCACCACAAAGATAATGATATCTGCTTCGTTAATCGCGGTCTTCGACTGCTCAGCCATATAGTTGTCAATACCGCCTTCACTTTCGCCAATACCACCGGTATCCACCACAATGAAAGATTTGTTTTGGTATTTCGCATCACCATACTTACGGTCACGAGTCAGACCGGCAAAGTCGGCTACAAGCGCATCACGGCTTTTGGTAATCTGGTTAAATAGCGTTGATTTTCCGACGTTCGGACGACCAATGAGCGCAATTACGGGTTTCATAGATTAACCTTATAGTTAAGATCAGCCAGTACAAGTGGCCTGAACATCAGAAACAATGGAAGAAAAAAATGTGTCAAAGACTGAAATAAAACACGGGGCATTTACTCAAAATACCCCGTGTAAAAAATACGGTTGCCTTAGTTTAACATAAGCGCGTTAAAAATTAACGATTCTGCCAAATGCTAAGCTCACCCTTTTGTGTCGAGACATAAAGTTGATTGTCGATGCTACGCAAATATTGCACCGCACCTGCAGCTTTAGCACGTCCAACGAGCTGACCTGCATTTGGCTCAACGATATGCAATACACCATCAACATCGCCCACCACCACATGACCACCCACAATCACAGGATTACTGAGTTGACGACGCAGCAATTGCTCATTTTCCCACAGCTTTTGTCCTGTGGCCAAATCATAAGCACTGAGTTTGCCGTCGGCTTGTGCAACAAAGACTTTTTGATCAAAAATGGCTGGGCTGCGTAAACTGCTGGCATCTTCACTCCACAACACTTGTTGGCTAATGAGATCCAATGCTGTGACTTGACCTTGATAGCTGGTGCTAATTAAGTAGCGGCCCAAAGCGACTGGGTCACCATCAACATCATTAAGACGTTGAATATCAGAACGGCCATCATTAATGGCTACACGGCGCTGCATACGTGGGATACCGGTAATGGTATCAATCACGTAAATATGGCTGTTGGACCATGAGACTAAAACGGTACGTGGATCCACCGCAATTGGTGCAGCTGTACCACGTAAACTGAAGTCAACCTTTGGTAGGTTGTAGCTCCACACTTGCTTACCCGTGGCCACTTCATGTGCAAACACCGTACCGTCGTTACTGAGGGTAATCACACGGCCTGCTTGAATCAACGAGGGTGCTAACACCGAACCACTGAGTTGCTGCTGCCACTTGAGTTGACCTGTGGCTTGATCTAGCGCAAACAACTGACCTTTTTTATTGGCCACCACCACAACGTCTTCACGTGCAACTGCACCTGCACTTAGGCCTTGTTTCGAAATTTGTTTTTCCCACAGTTTTTGCTTACCACGATAAGCGGCCACTTCACCTTTGGCACTCACCGCAAAGACTACACCGTTTTCAACATCAAGCTGTAAACGCAGTGGATCGGCTTCATCAAGTGCGCTACTGCTGTATTTAAATACTGGCGCAAGCTGCTGTGTGGTTTGGCTCAGCTTTGGCAGCGGACTTGGTTTGAGCACTTGATTGTCTTTAATTACTGCTTTATCAGAACAAGCCACTAAAGCGAGGCTCAGTAAGGTACAGGCAAAAGGAATTTTATAATTGGTCTTCATGCAGGTTGCTCTAATGCTAACTCTAAAACAGGGCGTTCGATCTCTGGATCATCGACTAAAATACCCACACTTTCGAGTTTAATTTGTAAAATTTGGCGTTCTTGTTGACGCTCTACTAAACCATCCCATGCACTTTGATAGGCTTTTTGGGCATTTTCAATTTCATTTTTAGCCACATAGACATCACCACGTGCTTCATCTGCAGTGGCTTTAAATGCAGCTTCATTAACCGCATCTAAACTTTTGAGTGCTTCATCATATTTATTTTGTGCCAATTGCGCATAGGCTAAGCGTAAGTGCACAATTTGTTTTAAGCCTGCATCGTCCACTTTAGACGCTGCAACTTTTTGTAAGGCTTTTTCTGCACCTGCATAATCTGCCTTGTCATAGGCCAATTTTGCCATCAACAATTGCGTCTGAATCGCTTGTGCAGAGTCAGGCGCACGTTTGACAATTTCATCTGCAGTTTTGGTGAGTGCCAACAATGCATTGGTATTGTTTGGGTCAACCGCTGCTGCTTCATCCATCAATTGTTGCACTTTGGCAGTCTCAAGCTGAGCTTCTGCCAAAGTTTTGTTCTGCCAATACGTCCAACCGAAATAGGCAATCAGCGCAATGAGCACCCCGCTGAGTACAGACGAGCCATACTTTTTGGTGGTGTCTTTTAAGCTATCAAGTTGTCCATCATCACTTAGTGCGCTCATGTGATTACCTTTTCCTTATGTTCTTTGGCTTATTTTGAAGAAAGTTGTTCAATAACAAATGGGACGATGGCCTCAATCGCCACCTCAGCTTGTTCAGCTGTCGCCAGTGTTTTTACCGCAAAGCGCTGTGCTTCAAGCTCACGCTCACCTAAAATCAGGGCATAGATCGCACCAGACTGGTCGGCTTTTTTCATCTGCGACTTCATTGAACCTTGCGAGCCCACTTTCAAACGAATTGTGCTTGCAGCAGCTTCAAGTTGATCACGGATTTGCTCAGCAATCACTAAGGCACGGCCTTGAGAGGCAGGCTCTGCCACCAAGAATACTTCACAGTCACGTACTGGCGTTGGGTCTTGAACTTGTTCAAGCAACAACAATAAACGTTCCATACCCATAGCAAAACCAACGGCAGGCACAGACTGATCAGCTTTACCTTTTAATTGACCGACTAAGCCGTCATAGCGACCACCCGCACATACCGTACCTTGTGAACCTAAATGCGTCGTGGTCCACTCAAAGACAGTTTTGTTGTAGTAGTCTAAACCACGCACCAATTTTTGATTGATCACGAAGCTTACGCCAGCATCAGTTAAATACTGCTGTAACTGTGCAAAGTGCGCTAAGGTCTCTTCACCCATAAAGTCGTGAAGTTTTGGTGCATGCTCTAAAATCGTTTGCGTTTTAGCATCTTTAGAATCAAGAATACGCAATGGATTCGTGGTCAGACGACGCTGTGAATCTTCGTCTAAATCCGCTTTATGCGCTTCTAGGAAGTCCACTAAAGCTGCGCGGTATGCCGCACGTTCGTCCGACTCACCTAATGTATTGAGTTCAAGCTGAACTTTATCGGCTACGCCCATACGTTTCCATAGACGTGCGGTCATCAAAATCAGCTCGGCATCCATATCGGGTGTAGCGACACCAAAGGTTTCTACACCAAACTGATGGAATTGACGGTAACGCCCTTTTTGCGGTTTTTCATAACGGAACATTGGCCCGATATACCATACCCGTGGCGTTGCACCGCGCAGTAAGTTGTGTTCAAGCATTGCACGCACACAACCTGCGGTACCTTCAGGACGCAAGGTCAATGACTCAGGCGGCTGGCCCTTGTCTAAGAAGGTGTACATTTCTTTTTCAACGATATCCGTCGCATCACCAATAGAGCGTTTGAACAAGTTAGTTTGTTCAACAATCGGCAAACGGATTTGTTGATAGCCATATGCATCCATCAGACTAGATAAATGCTGTTCTAGACGTCTCCATGCCGCGCTTTGCGTTGGGAGAATGTCATTAAAACCTTTGATTGCAACAATTGAACTCATGATGAACTACGAATGATCTCTTTAGATTTAGCTTCTTCAAGCTCTGAAACACGCTGACGAACCATGGTTTCGATTTCGTCAACTAACTGATTAGTGTCAATTAAATGGCTCTTTTCACCATTACGATACACCAATGAACGCGGGCTTGCACCTACCACACCAATATCGGCTTCTTTGGCTTCGCCCGGACCATTCACCTTACACCCAATGACTGACACATCCATAGGGGTACGAATGTCCTCTAAACGCTCTTCAAGTGCTTGCATGACTTTAATCACGTTAAACTCTTGACGTGAGCAGCTTGGACAAGCAATGAAGTTAATCCCGTTTGAACGTAAGCCGAGTGATTTGAGAATATCAAAACCAATTTTGACTTCTTCTTCAGGTTCAGCGGCCAAGGAAATACGCATGGTATCGCCAATGCCTTCCATTAATAAACCACCTAAAGCAATGGCAGATTTCACTGAACCCGTACGGTAAATGCCGGCTTCTGTTACACCTAAGTGCAGCGGGTTATCAATTTGTTGTGACAACAAACGATAAGCATCCATGGTTAAAAACACGTTTGATGCTTTGACCGATA
>CAVBYE010000101.1:0-9287 GCA_963599285.1 Bacteroidaceae bacterium
TGGACGTTTAAAAACACGCACGCCTAAGGGCCGTGAAACCGAACTGCGTCTGTCAACTTTACCGACGGCCTTTGGGGAAAAGTTGGTGATGCGTATTTTCGATCCTGATATTTTGGTGCGCTCTTTTGCTGAACTTGGTTTTGATCAGCAGCTGCTGAGCCAATGGCAACAGGTCAGTCAGCACAGTCATGGCATTATCTTGGTGACAGGTCCGACCGGTTCAGGTAAAACCACCACCTTATATTCGAGTCTAAAACAGCTCGCCACCGATGAAGTGAATGTCTGTACCGTCGAAGATCCAATTGAAATGTTGGAGCCAAGCTTTAATCAAATGCAGGTCAATCCAAGTATTGATTTACATTTTGCCGATGGGATTCGCGCCCTCATGCGTCAAGATCCCGACATTATTATGGTCGGAGAAATACGCGATCAAGATACCGCAAATATGGCCATTCAAGCCGCGTTAACCGGACATTTGGTGCTGTCGACCTTACATACCAATGATGCACCCTCAAGTTTAACGCGGCTACATGATTTAGGGGTGCAACCTTTTTTGACGGCTGCGACCATTTTAGGCATCTTGGCACAGCGTCTGGTGCGTCGCTTATGTCCACAGTGTAAGCAAGAAACCTTTATTAATGAGCAAGAGTGGAAGCATCTAAGCTTTGATTATCAGTTTAAAATGCCTAATTTTGTGTATAAAGCGGTTGGCTGTGAAGCGTGCCGTGAAACGGGTTATAAGGGA
Source organism: Bacteroidaceae bacterium (assembly GCA_963599285.1). Lineage (GTDB taxonomy): Bacteria > Pseudomonadota > Gammaproteobacteria > Pseudomonadales > Moraxellaceae > Acinetobacter. Next base: position 746 of record CAVBYE010000101.1, read on the forward strand.
CGTATCGGTATTTATGAATTTATGCCCATGAGTGTGGAGCTGAAACAACTCATTGGACAAGGTGCAAACTTAGCGCAATTGAAATACCAAGCTCAAAAAGAAGGGGTTGAACCGTTACGTATTGCTGGAATCAAAAAAGTCATGCAGGGGGAGACGACCTTAGAAGAGGTACTACGCGTAGTGCCGTTAAATTAAGGGGTTTTCATCATCAGCATACAAAAAATAACCGATCTTCAGGTTCGCTTCAGCTAACGTTGTTTTAATAAGCACATCGAATGAACAACGTAATGCAGTTGAGGATACAGACATGAAAATGATGGTCAAAACAATCTTAGTGGCAGCACTTGCAGGTGCTGCGAGTGTGAGCATGGCCAACGCACCAGTCAATCAAGCAGCATTGGCACCGGTTGCACACATGGTCACGGTAAAACAAGCCTATAGCTTAAAGGATGATACCCCTGTACAACTCAAAGGCTACGTGGTGAAAGCCGTTGGCGATGAAAAATATCAATTCCGTGATGCAACCGGGACGATTACCGTCGATATTGATGATGATCTATGGCAAGGTAAAGCACTTTCTCCAACGCAAATGGTCACGATTGTGGGTGAGGTAGATGTTGACCTAAAGCCCAAAAAACGCGTTGAGATTGATGTAGATGCCGTACATTTTTAAGCACTGACTGAGCAGTGCGATGCAGATTGCTTTAAAAACCACATACTCCGTATGTGGTTTTTTATCGACAGTTTAAACTCAATCATACCCACAGGATCAGAGGAAAATCATGCGCATTTTATTGGCAGAAGATGATGCCGCCCAAGCAGAGAGCATAAAAATGTGGCTTGAAATGGATGGCTACAATGTGGATTGGGTCGAACGCGGTGATCATGCCATTTTAGCCATTGCACAGCATGATTATGACTGTGTGTTATTAGACCGTGGTTTGCCTTATGCGACAGGGGACGATATTCTCAGTCGCTTACGAAGCAAAGCGCATACAACGCCAGTAATTTTTATTACCGCCCGCGATGCTATTCAAGATCGGGTATCCGGTTTAGATTTAGGCGCCAATGATTATTTGGTCAAACCCTTTAGTTTAGAAGAATTATCAGCACGGGTACGCAGTCAACTGCGGCAAAGCCAAAGCCAAGTGAGCCAATACTTGGTGTTTGAGCATTTGCTACTTGACCCTCAAGCCAAGAGCTTAAAAGTTGCAGGTGAAGCGGTGCATCTGACCGCCAAAGAGTTTCAAATTTTACATAAGCTCATGCAAAAGCCTGAACATGTGGTGACGCGTGAGCAGCTTGAAGAATCTTTATATGCATGGGGGCATGAAATCGAAAGTAATGCCATTGAGGTATTTATTTCCCAATTGCGTAAAAAAATTGGCAGTCACAGCATTAAAACCTTACGTGGGTTGGGCTATCGCATGCAAGCACAGGTAGACTGAGGCATGTCAGCGCGGATTTTTTCACTGCAACAGAGCCTTGTGAACGCATCAATGCTCAGTTCAATTGTGGCGGGCCTGATTGCATTGGCCGTACTTATGGGGCTCTCAGGCTATCATACCTTGCAGCTGCATGACGAATTGATGGATGAGGTCGCAGACATGCTCGTCATGAGCGATATTACTCAACAACATGGGGCACAAATTGATGAGCTCAGTGAAGAATTTTCCATTCATTATCAGTTACAGACACAGACACAGGTCCTGACCCAATCGCCTGATTTCCAGCTGCCTTATTTAAACCTTGCACCTGATTTTGGTTTCACTTGGCAACAAGGCAAATGGTGGCGCCGTTATGTATTAGATGAGCATCAAATGCGTGCGGTGGTATATCAGCCGATGGAAATGCGGGTCAAGGATCTCATGCACAGCGCGGGCGTGTTTGCTGCAATTTTGCTGCTGTTGTGGTGCTTGCAATGGGTGCTGGTGCACTTCATGATTGGACGTCAATTTAAGAGCTTAAAACAGCTGAGTCATGATATTGCTCAAAAGAGCGTTCATGATCTACAGCCGATACATGCGCCGCAGCCCCAATTTCAAGAGCTTCAGCCGATTGTGGGTCAGCTTAATCAATTACTTGGCCATTTGGATCATGCCTTAACCGCCGAACAGCGCTTTACTGCAGATGCTTCGCATGAGCTGCGTTCACCGTTGTCGGCTATACAGATGCGTATGCAAGTACTCATACGAAAATATCAGCAGCAACCGCAATTGGCACAAGACCTAGCACCTATTCAGCAGGATGTGGCACGCAGTACGCAAATACTTGAAAATTTATTGTTGTTGGCTCGGCTCGATCCCACCCAAGTACAGGATGTGCCTAAAACCGAATTTCATTTAAATGATGTCGTGGATGAGGTGATTCAGGCCCTACAGCCCTTTATTCAAGCCAAGCATATTCAAGTGCATGTTCAAGGATCAGCAGGAATGCTATGTGCGCAGCGCGAATTAATCTTTACCTGCCTACGCAATGTACTTGATAATGCGATTCGCTATAGTCCCGAGCAGGCACAGCTCTATATCCGGATGCAATCTTCTCAAGTATGGATAGAAAATCCCGGACCCATGTTGCCGGAGCACACTATTGTGCGCCTAGGTGAGCGCTTCTATCGCGCTTTGGGTACCCAAACACAAGGTTCAGGTTTGGGATTGTCGATTTGTCACAAGATTATGCAGCTGCATGGCGGGCGTATTGACTATGTCGCCCGTGCGCAGGGAGGATTAAAAGTTGGCTTAATTTGGCGATAAAAAAGCAGTAGCGAGATCAAGCTACTGCTGACTGTCCACGTTTATAATTATAACAATAACTTGGTTTTATTATTTGGTTAAAATTAAGCGGTTATTGCGTGTTAAGCGTAAACGGTATTCTTCGCCTGCATGCATAATGCGAATTTCTCGACCTAAAGCAAATAAATTGTTTGAATGCAACATTGGTAATGAGTGATGCGTTTCGGTATGACGAGTAAATAAGCTAAATGGTGCGTTCATGGCTAAGTTCTCCGAAGTTTTTCGTGGTGTCTTCTAGTGATTTAAATGATAATCATTATCGAATAGTCCTGTCAATGCTTAACTTTAAAATTTATAAAAAAGTTCACATCATCCTTAGATGAGTGAACAGTAAAAAGGAATGTGTTTATGGCAAAGCCACATGTTGATGTTGCAATCGCAATTTTATTGCATCAGGCGCAGGTCTTGGTCGGTTGGCGTGAAGCCAAACAACATCAAGGCAATAAGTATGAATTTCCCGGTGGTAAAGTTGAGGCAGGTGAATCTGCTATCGCTGCCTGTCGCCGTGAGGTGCAAGAAGAAGTCGGGATTGATATAGCCGATTGGTACCCATTTGCCTGTGTGCAGCATGAATATGATGATGTGATCGTCAATTTAAATATTTTTCATGCGCATGTCAGCATGGCGCAAATCCAACAGATTCAAGCACCGTGGACATGGTACACCCGGGCACAGCTCTTAAGCTTGAATTTCCCAAAAGCCAATGCAGGATTACTACAGCGCCTCTATTGGGCGCAGACGATTCAGATTGCAGCTGAACTGAAGGCACTGGATCATTTAGCAGCAGATCAATGGTTGTATTGGTGTAGTGCAGAGCCGATTGAAGCCCAGCTTGTTGAGCTCGCTGAATTGTCTGTGGCAACCTTGCCACGTTTGGTGGTCAATATGGAGCTGTGGCAGGCCATGAATTCAATTCAACAAGCCAATGTTGCGGCGATTCAGCTCGAGCATCAGCAGTTGATGCAGCTGCAAAAAGGGGATCTCAAGCTCGGGCAGCGTTACATGGCCAGCTGCCATGATGTGTGCAGTGTACAATATGCGCAGCAGATCGGCTGTGATGCAGTTTTGCTTGGGCCAATCTCGCCCACACCCACACAGCCTGAAGGGCAAGCGCTCGGTTGGGAGCAGTTTGCTGAGATTGCACAACACGTACATCTTCCTGTCTTTGCATTACAAGGAGTAATGCCTGCTGATCTAGAGACTGCCCAGCGCTACCATGGCTATGGTGTTGCTGGACGATACGTTGTATAGCCTCAAAGCAGCCACATGTACGCTATTTATAACGAGGTGCGTTGAATGGGTTGCACATCATAAGGCGTAATCACAACCCCTGAGCTTGAGGGTTGAGGCACATGCAGAAGCGGTGCCACATATTGAGGGGTTGAGACAAGCGGCTGTGGTACGGAAGACACCTGTTGACAGCCGCTGAGGGCAAAACTTAATACACTGCTTGAGGCTACGCTAAGCACAATACGTTGCAAGATCATTGGTTGTATCGTCCACTTGAGATGACCTCACCACTTGGCTGACGCTCATAACGGCTTGGTTGTGGCTGTGACTCATTGTCTCGAATCCAATTTTCAAGCTCATCTGCGTCAGCTGGAGCTGGTGCTGCACCGGTGTCTGGGTCAAAGCTTGAATCTTGGTCTTCAAAACTTTCAGGGTCGACTGCATAGTGCGCTTGGCCACAGGCATTGGCCCGACGCGGTACCGAGCCACGTAGCATCGGAATATGCACCGCATTGGCACAGCCTGGGCCCGACAATTCATCTCCCGTTACAGTATCTACCCATTGCCAAGAGACGTTTTCTGGCTGGCGTAATTCGACCGGCTGTAGACGTAGCTGCTTCATCACATTGCTCCATACAGGCAAGGCACCAGATGACCCCGTTAATCCGGTCACTTTATTGTCATCTAAACCTAACCACACCACAGCCACATAGTTGCCTGCATAGCCGGCAAACCAAGAATCACGTGTATCATTGGTGGTGCCTGATTTACCCGCTAAATTTAAGTCACTGCTTAAAGTGCTATAGGCTGCACGGCCTGTGCCTGTGCGCATCACTTGTTGTAAACCATAGTTGAGCACATAGGCACTGCCCGGTTTGAGGACTTGTTGCATGTCTAAACCAAAGCGCGGCAGGGAGCGATTGCTGCCATCGACCACGTTACGAATCGAACGAATTGGATACTTGTTGCCGCCTGAGGCAAAGCTCGAATACATGCTTAAGACCTCAATAGGTGCCATATCTACCGCGCCTAGGAAAATTGACGGATACGGTGGGATCGCGCTGGTGACCCCTAAGCGTTGTAAATGATTTTTAAAGGTGGCCAGTCCAAATTCTTGTCCTAAACGTACAGCAGCTAAGTTATACGATTGTGACAGCGCGCGCGACATGGGCACCATGCCATATTCATTACCGGCAAAGTTTTTTGGGGTCCATGCTTTGCCTTCACTCATAATGCTGATGTAGCTGTCTTCAACTGGACTTGCCCAATGGTAACGTCCCGACTCTAAGGCACTGAGGTAAATTACGGGTTTTAATAGGGAGCCGACTTGACGTTTGGCATCAATGGCACGGTTAAAGCCGGTAAAGTCTTGACTTGAGCCCACCACGGCCACCAATTCACCATTCTCAGGTTGTGAGACCAATACAGCGCCTTGCAAATCTTGCAGACGGGCACTTGATTGCTCTAAACGTGCGATGGAATTTTTAAAACTGTTTTGAATGTTGGTTTGTGCAATTGGATCAAGGGCGGTAAAAATACGCAGACCGCTGTGGCTGGTCAGATCACTTTCTTGATATTCACTACGCAACTGACGACGCACGATATCCATATAGTCTGGGAAACGTGCAGGCCCTAGGGTCGGTTTGCTAATGACATTCAAAGGTCTTGCAACTTCACGTTGGTAAGTGGGTTCATTTAAATAGCCCATAACCAGCATATTCTGTAACACTAAATCACGACGTTTTTTCGCGGCTTCAGGATTGCGCCATGGATTGTACAGAGATGGCCCTTGAACTAGTCCGACCAAGAAGGCTTGTTGAGCAATATTTAGCTCACGTAACGGTAAACCAAAATAAAATTGTGAGGCTAAGCCATAACCGTTAATAGAATAATTCCCATTTTGGCCTAAATTGACTTCATTTAAATAGGCCTCCAGAATTTCTTCTTTACTGTAGTGTAATTCGATCAGCATGGCCATGAGGGCTTCATTGGCCTTACGCTTTAAGGTTTTTTCTGGCGTGAGGTAGAAATTTTTCACCAACTGTTGGGTTAAGGTTGAACCTCCTTGTCGTTTACCGCCGGTAACATTGGCCACAACTGCACGTGCCGTGCCCCGAAGTGACAAACCATAATGTTGATAGAAATTGCGATCTTCGGTGGCAATTAACGCTTGAATGAGCGGCTCAGGCACACTGCTGAGTTTAATGAGGACACGGTCTTCATTGTGCTGCGGATAAATCCCGCCAATCAGCAGGGGTTCAAGCTGTGCGACGCCGTGCGATGAGGGTTTAGTGGCACTGATATTGGCAATGCGATCACCTGCAAAGCTTAATTTGAGCACCTGCTCAGGTTCAACATGATCACCAAAATCAAAACCACGGGTATGCACATACATGGTTTCGGCTGTGGTCACAAAACTGCCGGTTCGGGTATAACTGTCCGAGGCTTTATAACCGAGCAATTTAAGTTCTTGGGTAAAGGCCGCTTGGCTGACGGGCGCATTGTTATACAATTGTAATGGACGCGCGAACACCTTGGCTGGAATATCCCAACGCTGTCCTTCAAACTTACTGCGCACCACATTATCAAGACGAATTAAATAGACACTGAGTGCCAAAAAGGCCCCAAGTACCAACAGACAAAATATTAATCCGACAATGCCTAGACCACGTTCAGACTTCATAACACATATAACACGCAACACAATTGCTTTAATCATGCGAAGCTTTACGTCAATTTGCAATAATCAAAATGTGAATGTGATTGAATTACGAAAGAAAATCATGCTGTTTTCGGCTGGAGTTTTTTTAAAATCAAATCGGTTAATGCTATGATAGAGATCGAATCGTAGCGGAGCGATCTTGTCGGTGTACACTTCACATAAGACATTTCGAAATATTGGCCTGATTGGGCGCCCGGATAAATCTTCGGTAGTCGAAACTTTATGTTTGATTCATGATCATATTTTAAGTTTAGGTTTACATCCTGTATTTGATACACAAACTGCGCAATTGGTGCCGTATCAAAATACGCAGACCGTCAGTCGCGCGCTGTTAGGTGAAGTGGTGGATTTGGTGATTGTGGTTGGCGGCGATGGATCTTTGCTGCATGCTGCACGTGCTTTGGTGAAATACAATACCCCGGTCATTGGGGTCAATCGTGGCCGTTTGGGTTTTTTAACCGACATTAAACCCACGGAAGTGATCTATAAACTCGACCAAGTCTTAAAAGGCGAGTATCAGCTCGACCGACGCTTCTTGTTGGAAATGGAAGTCCGTTCTAAAGGTGAATGCATTTATGATGCAATTGCGTTAAACGATGTGGTCTTGCATTCGGGGCGATCGGTTCATATGATAGACTTTGAACTGAATATTGATGGACAATATGTCTATCGCCAACACAGTGATGGACTGATTGTTTCCACGCCTACCGGCTCAACTGCGTATGCGTTATCCGGCGGTGGACCTATTGTTCATCCGAGTATGGATGCCATTGCGCTGGTGCCGATGCATCCGCATACCTTATCTTCACGCCCGATTGTGGTGGGTGGACAAAGCGAAATTAAAATTTTCATTCGTGAAAATCGTGTGTTGCCGATGGTTAGTGCTGATGGACAACACAGTATTTCCCTAAATGTCGGTGATAGTTTACATATTCGTAAACATCCATTTAAACTCAATTTACTTCACCCACCTGGCTATGACTTCTATATGGCTTGTCGTACCAAACTTGGGTGGAATCAAGGCTTTGATTCATTGCAACAGCAGGATGAATAATGAATATTGAACAGATGTTAGCAGTCCTTAATCCTGAAATTGTGGACCGTTTAAGAACTGCGGTAGAAATTGGCAAATGGCCCAATGGTGTTGCGTTGACTGTAGAGCAACGTCAAACCTGTATGCAAGCAGTCTATGCATGGGAAGCTCAAAATTTGCCTGAAACAGAGCGCAGTGGCTACATTGACCGTGGCACTAAAGAAGAAGGTGAAGAGTGTGATGATGATCATCACCAACATGAACCTGAATTTAAGCCCATTAAATTCGTATAAACAAAAAAAGGCACCTCAGGGTGTCTTTTTTTTGTTTAAAATTTGAGCGAAACCATGTTGGATCATGGCATACTAAAATTCAATCGCGCTAGGATGGTGGGCTCAGCTCAAGGAGAGCAGTATGGCAGAAGATCCAAAACGTCAACAGTGGTTATGGGGGCTTGCGATCCCTGCTGTGGCCAATGTGGCTTTGCTTGGCTATCAATTTGGGCCCAAATTCACACGTAAATTGTGTGCAGCCACGGGTTTACTGACATTACACCTCGCTTTACCGTGGTTGGATCGGCATTTGGGGGAAGACACAAACAATCCTGACGAGGCCACAGTCGCACGGCTAGAACAAGATCCTTACTATTTACACATCGTTAAGGCGTATATACCCCTACAGTATAGCGCCAATCTGTATGCCGCCTATTTGGCCAGTCGTGTACAGACTTCAACTTTAGATCGTGTGTTATTGGGAACCTTGCTT
>CAVBYE010000102.1:0-9003 GCA_963599285.1 Bacteroidaceae bacterium
TGCTGAAACAATTCGTCGTATTAACAACGAAGAATCTATTAGCGCAATGTTCGATTCTTATTTATAATCGAACGCTAAAATTTCAAAGCCCTGCCTTGTGCAGGGTTTTGTTTCACTAGATCGGTCGCAGATCTAGTTCACTTAAACTTAAATAGGATGTCGATCATGGCAAACTTCGTATTAAACGCTCAAGCACGTGAAGAAGCTCAACAAGGGAAAGGTGCGAGCCGCCGCCTTCGTACAGCTGCACAAGTTCCTGCTATCATCTACGGTGGCGAAGCTGCTCCTGTAGCAATCACTTTAGAACTTCGTGAATTAGTTAAAGCATTAGAAAACAATGCTTTCTTCGAAGAAGTTATCGAAGTTAAAGTTGGCGAAACTGTTGAAAGCGTTAAAATCCAAGCGTTACAACGTCACCCAGCGAAAAACACACCTATGCACGCTGACTTCAAACGCGCATAAGTGTTTATTGGTGTAATTAGTGGCTAATCTTTCGCTAATTGTTGGTTTGGGCAATCCCGGTCGGGAATACGCCCAAACCCGCCATAATGCAGGCTTTTGGTTTGTCGAACGCCTTGCAGAACGTTATGGCATCAATTTAAAAACCGACCCCAAATTTAACGGCATTAGCGGCCGTGGCAATATCGAAGGTCAAGACGTTCGTTTATTGTTACCGACAACTTTTATGAACCTATCGGGTAAAAGTGTCGTGCCTTACGCTAAATTCTATAATATTGCACCCGAAAGCATGCTCATCGCACATGATGAACTGGATATGAATCCGGGCGTGATTCGTCTGAAAACAGGCGGCGGTCACGGTGGTCATAATGGGTTACGCGATATTGTGCCGCATACAGGTCCAAACTTCCATCGTCTACGTATTGGTATTGGTCATCCTGGTGCAAAAGACAAAGTGTCGGGTCATGTCTTGGGCAAAGCACCAAGCTCAGAACAAAGCCTGATGGATGATGCAATTCATCATGCCCTCGCGCAAATCAAATTATTGGTCAATGGGGATATCCAGCCAGCAATGAACCAAATTAATGCCTATAAGCCTTAATTTATGATGCTCAGCTCATTTCTATACCGCTTAAAAAGCTCGCCGATTGCGAGCTTTTTTTGTTTTAACAGCGATCGATTTCAATTTTACCTTGCAGTAAGTGATAACGAATACCTTTAGCCCGTACAAAGGCCAAATCATAAGATGCATTCGCCAGTGCAAGTACACGTCGCTCAAACTCATCCCACAGCGGACGCACCTGTTTATAGTGAATACCTAAACCACTTTCATCGGTAAAGTGACGATTTTTCTCACATAATTTTAAGGCATGGTAGAGTTTACGCCCTGTACTCGCATCGGGGCGCAGTCTGACACGCTTAGCGGTAATAAAATTTTCCACCACTTCAAGTCGCGCTAAAGGCAACATGGGCACTAAAATTTGATCCAACTGCGCATCTAAGCGTTTCCAAATTACGGTATGCTGTTCTGCTGCATACGTATTCCAATGAATCACTTCATGGTTAAAACGGCGGCAGCCACGACAGACCAAGTCTCCAAAGACAGTCGAGCAACGTCCTGCACATGGGGTTAAAGAGGCAATTCGACGTTCAGTGCTCAAAATAAAAACTCCACTTGTGTCTGAAAATTTAGCGCGCCTAGCATAGCCTGAGATAACACTTGAAAAAAGGCCTATTTTTTGTAGGGAAATTTTGAATCTGTAACTAATTTCAGTTAAAATGTGCTCCTTTAAAATTTACTAGCTACATTTGGAGTCTCCATGAACGCTACTGTAGAACAGCTTGCACCTGTAGAACAGCAAGCGACCGTTAACTGGGTTGTTGCAGCACTTTACCAATTTAAAGAAGTTCAAGATCCAGCCGATCTTCAACAACGTCTTTTAGACTTGGTAAAAACCATCAATCTTTGCGGTACTCTGATTGTAGCAGGCGAAGGCATTAACGGTACGGTGGCAGGTGACCGTGCTGCGATTGACACCATTCATCAATTCCTTTTAAACGAAGGTTTTAATGAAATGGAATACAAAGAATCACACAGTGATGACAAGCCATTCCGCAAAATGAAAATCAAGCTCAAAAAAGAGATTGTGACGTTGGGCGTAGAGGTAAAACCTCGTGATTTAGTCGGTCACTATTTAGACCCTAAAGAATGGAACGAACTCATTGCACGTGATGACGTGATTTTAGTCGATACACGTAATGACTACGAATACAAAGCCGGTACGTTTAAGGGTGCCATTGACCCAAAAACGGAAACTTTCCGTGAATTCCCAGAATACGTGAAAAATAACCTCGAACAGCACAAAGATAAGAAAATTGCGATGTTCTGTACCGGTGGTATTCGCTGTGAAAAATCAACCTCTTTACTTTTACAAGAAGGCTTCACTGAGGTCTATCACCTCAAAGGTGGTATTTTAAAATACCTCGAAGAAACCCCTGCTGAAGAGAGCATGTGGGAAGGTGAATGCTTCGTGTTTGATGGCCGTACCGCAGTCACACACGGTGTTGAAGAAGGTCAAAACATTAAGTGTCACGCTTGTGGCTGGCCTTTACTGCCTGCTGAAGTTGAACTCCCAAGCTATGAACATGGTGTATCTTGCGTGTACTGTATCGACAAAACCACCGAGAAGCAAAAAGAAGGCTTCCGTATGCGTCAGTCGCAAATTGCAGCAGCAAAACGCAAACGTCTGTAATTCATGCTTTAAAAAGCCCGCTCTGTGCGGGCTTTTTTCTTTACTAAAGCCCACTTTATCTCTGCTTCAAATCGGGCTAGCATCATGGGAGTTTAGCAATAGATCTGACTATGAACTTGACCGCTTGGATCATTGGCATTATGGAACGCTTGGGCTATTTCGGCATTGCCCTACTGATGTTCTTAGACAACATCTTTCCACCGATTCCTTCTGAAATTATTATGCCTTCAGCAGGCTATACTGCTTCACAAGGCACACTCACGCTTATGGGTGTGATTATGGCAGGTAGTATAGGCTCATTGCTTGCTGCTGCGGTTTTATATTGGATTGGCTACCAATTTAGTCATGCCGCGATTTTTCGCTTTGTCGATCGTTATGGCAAGTACTTATTTATAAAAACTGAAGATGTTAAAAAATCATTACATTGGTTTGAACAGCATGGTCATCGTATTGTGTTCTTTGGGCGCATGGTGCCTGCGGTGCGCTCACTGATTAGTATTCCTGCGGGCATGAGTCGTATGCCATTTTGGAAATTTATGCTGTTTAGCGGCTTAGGCACGGTTATTTGGACCACATTTTTAGCTTGTGTAGGCTTTTACTTTGGTGAAAATCAGGCCTTCATGCAGCAAATTTTTAGTCGCGTGGGTTATGTTATCTTGAGCCTTGTGCTGCTTGGCATTATCGTCGTCATGTATAAACGCCATAAACAACAGCGCTAAAAAAAGCACCCGAAGGTGCTTTCATAGATCTGCTTATTTCTCTGGTGTATGATACATCAAATACAGCTCATTTAAATTCTCTGGAATCTCTTCTGCAAGTTCATCCATTAATTGGCCGTTACGACGGAAAGATTCCATTTGTGGATCTTCTTCGTCAATGCCACTGAAGACCATAATTGGCAGTGTTAAATCAACCAATTGCTCTTCAAATTCTTCCGTAAACCATGCTTCTTCGTTTAAGAACATCGCGTCAACAAAACCAACACTCCAGTCACCTAAACTTGACTCTGTGTCTGCTTCTTCAATTTCAAAAGGAAACTCAATCCCTTCTTCATTGGCTAAGTTTTGACGAATCGCATCTAACCATGTTTTAACCTGTGCAATAATGTCTGCAGGCACTTTCTTTTGATTACCTTCAAACAGTTCTTCTAACCATTTGTCAAAAGTTGGGCCTACCGCAATGGCACATAAGAAACCATGAGTCGCCGCAAAATCTAGACCATGTTCGTTTTGGTCACCATCTAGATAATCGCTTAGTAAGTCTAAATCTAAAGCACTCATTTTAAATCCAAGATTGAATGTATTTATCGGTGTAGCATAGCACTGAAAAGCAGCGGACTGAATGTGATTTTACGCATCATCATCGTCGTCGAAATCATCGTCGTCGAAATCATAATCAAAATCTTTCAGTTCACGCTCTAAACGACGCTGTGCGAGTAAATCATCAATCAGGCGGCGTTTTTCCAACGACTCTTTAGCACTTAATTTGCTTGATGCCTCATCGAAGTTAACATCATCATCACCGTAGTTATCATCTAGTTCAAAATCTGTCGAAGACACTAAAACTACCTCTAATGAAAAAATGTAATGGGTCTAGGCGCTATTTATCTGCCTTTTCTTATATTGTCAAGTTTTATTCAAAAAAAACCACTAAAACTTATTTTTTTTCGTCTGTTTTTGACTTGTTTTTGTGTACTTATTATACGTTTATCGATTAAACTTCAGTCATGCTAATATGAATTGTTATTTGCTGCAATCAAAATAAATGGGCTTGAAAAATAAAAATGCGACCCCATATTCATTAGCAATGATTATTTATAAAATCATGCTTGACTGATCAATTCCAAAACTATTTTGACTGAATTGTGCTATCATGCACGGTTTTTTACTGCCACAGATTCAACGAAGAGTAAGCAAAGATGAGCGATATGACTTCCCCTACTTCTCAAGTAGCGGCGCTGATTAGCCGAGGCAAAGAGCAAGGTTACTTAACTTACGCTGAGGTTAACGATCATCTCCCAGACTCGATCACAGAAAGTGAACAGATTGAAGACATTATTCAAATGCTTCAAGACGTCGGTATTCCTGTGCATGAACGTGCGCCTGAATCTGATGACGCGATGTTCGACTCGAACAATGCCGATGCTGCTGATGAAGTAGCAGAAGAAGAAGCGGCTGCAGTACTTGCCTCTGTAGAAAACGAACCAGGCCGTACTACTGACCCTGTACGTATGTATATGCGTGAAATGGGTACCGTTGAACTTTTGACTCGTGAAGGCGAGATCAGCATTGCAAAACGTATTGAAGAAGGGATCCGTGACGTTCTACATTCAATTGCTTATTGGCCTAATGCAGTTGAAGTTGTACTCCAAGAATATAATGACTATGTTGCAGGCGAACGCCGCCTTGCAGACATCTTATCTGGTTATTTAGACCCAGAAACTGACGACGATATTCCTGAAGTTTTAGAAGATGATGCTGATGATTTAGACGCAGACGAAGACACGTCTAAACCAAGCAAAGATGTCAAACTTGATGACGACGATGAAGAAGAAGAGTCTGAAGGTGACGACGACTCTGAAGGTGACTCAGGTCCTGACCCTGAAATTGCCAAAGTGCGTTTTGCTGAATTAAGCGCTGCGTGGACAAATACCAAATCGATTATTGAAAAACATGGTCGCAACAGCAATGAAGCCAATGAAGCTTTAGAAGCGCTTGCAACTGTATTCATGATGTTTAAATTCACCCCACGTCTGTTTGATTTAATCTCAGAAATGATTCGTGGTACACATGATTCGATTCGTGGTTCTGAACGTGAAGTAATGCGTTTTGCTGTACGTCGTGGTCGTATGGACCGTACTCAATTCCGTACCAGCTTCCCAGGTCAAGAATCCAACTTTGCTTGGTTGGACGAGCAAATTGCCAAAGCGAGCCCAGATCAAAAAGGCTACCTTGAAAAAGTTCGCCCAGATATCTTAGCCTTCCAACAAAAAATTGCTGATATCGAAAAAGACTTAGGTCTAAACGTTAAAGAAATTAAAGAAATTTCTAAACGTATGGCTGTGGGTGAAGCTAAAGCACGTCGTGCGAAAAAAGAGATGGTTGAAGCCAACCTTCGTCTTGTAATTTCGATTGCGAAAAAATACACCAACCGTGGCTTACAATTCTTGGATTTAATTCAAGAAGGTAACATCGGCTTGATGAAAGCGGTAGATAAGTTTGAATACCGCCGTGGTTATAAGTTCTCAACCTATGCAACATGGTGGATTCGTCAGGCGATTACCCGTTCGATTGCTGACCAAGCCCGTACCATCCGTATTCCGGTACATATGATCGAAACCATTAACAAGATTAACCGTGTTTCGCGTCAGTTGTTACAAGAAATGGGCCGTGAACCAACACCTGAAGAATTGGGTGAACGTTTAGAAATGGACGAAGTGAAAGTACGTAAAGTCTTGAAAATCGCCAAAGAACCTATTTCAATGGAAACGCCTATTGGTGATGATGAAGATTCGCATCTTGGTGACTTCATTGAGGACAGCAACATTACCTCGCCAATTGATGCAGCAACCTCTGAAGGCTTAAAAGAAGCAACGCGTGAAGTGTTAGAAAATCTGACCGAACGTGAAGCGAAAGTCTTGAAGATGCGTTTTGGTATTGATATGCCAACGGATCATACCTTGGAAGAAGTGGGTAAACAATTTGACGTCACCCGTGAGCGTATTCGTCAGATTGAAGCCAAAGCATTACGTAAATTACGTCATCCTTCACGTTCTGAACATTTACGTTCATTCCTTGAGAATGACTAATCTACAGATGAGACAATGCTGACTTGAATATGGGGCGAACTGCCCCATAATATAAGCATTAGCGAATACATCAAAATACCTGCTATATGCAGGTATTTTTAATCACAGAGGTGTCCCATGACCGACATGACAAACCGTATGCCATCACGCGAACTCCAAGAGCATCTTTGGGTGTTCCCTATGGATTACCCTATTAAATTGATTGGTCTTGCAGGGGATGAACTCCGTCAAGCAGTAAACGATATTTTCGTCAAACACTTCCCTGAATTTGATGGCAGCAGCATGACTGTCACCCCATCACGTACAGGCAAGTATCATTCTATTACAGCACAGCTTCGCTTCGAAGAACTCGAGCAAGTCCATGCCGTATATGCCGACTTAGCAGCGTGTCCTTTGATTCGAACTGCACTTTAAGTCAAAACACGCCTTCGGGCGTGTTTTTTTATGCCTGTTAATTGAACGCATTTTTTCTGTGAATCTCTTTATAATCGTGCTGATGCTTATTGTGAAAGGACCTAACCTGTGACCGATGCTGTTAAGCCAAATCTAATCATTCGCCATTACCATGATTTGACGCCCTATGCAGACCGTTTCTTAGAAATGAAAACCTTAACCGAACAACGTGATGAACATACCCCAGATGAGCTGTGGATTTTGCAACATCACGAGGTGTTAACCCAAGGTCAAGCCGGTAAACCCGAACATATTCTGGTACCAAGTCATATTCCTTTAGTGCAAAGTGATCGTGGTGGACAAGTCACTTGGCATGGCCCTGGTCAATTGGTTGCCTACTTTATGTTTGACCTCAATCGTTTAGGTTGGAATGTGCGCAGCTTGGTTAGCTATGCTGAAAACCTCATGATTGAACTGCTCAACAAATACGGTATTCAAGCCTATGCGAAGCCTGACGCACCGGGTGTGTATGTCTCTGAGCGTAAAATTGGTTCTCTCGGCTTTAAAATTCGTAAAGGTCGCAGCTACCATGGCCTTGCACTGAATATTGATTGTGACCTGTTTGGTTTTCAGACCATTAATCCATGTGGCTATGCCGGTCTTGAAATGGTACGCGTGATGGATTTACTCAACGACTATCCTCGCTTCGATGATTTATGTCGCGATATGATTGCAAGTTTACAAAACAGCGGTTACTTTAATCAGATTGAAGTCCAAAACTTGAACCAAGTGTGACTTTTTTAGAATAACCATATAGAAAATATACTTTATAAAAAAGGATTTGCGAGTGATAGCAGCCAAAGCCGTTAAACCTGCCTTGCAACACGCCTATGTCAAACTCATGATGGATGTGATTGGCCGTGGCTTGGTCATGGCCAGTCAAGTCGATGAGGAAATTGCACAGGAAGTGGCGCACTTTCCTGTCGGTTTTATTCTGTCCATGAATGTATTTGCCAATGGTCCAGCCTTTGTGGCACAGGTCACTGAAGATGCTCAATTAACCCTGTTAACTGAGTCAGTGAGAAAGCCCGACTTAAGCATCAGCTTTAAACATTTGCATCATGCCTTTTTGGTATTTTCTTTCCAAGAGAGCACCGCTCAGGCTTTTGCCAATGACCGCATGATTGCTGATGGTGACTTAAGTCATGCCATTCGTTTGGTGCGTTGCTTAAATAAAATGGAAGCCTTGATTTTACCAAAGCTTTTGGCCGAACTTGCTGTCAAACAATATCCTCAACAATTACCTTTAAAACAAAAGTTAACTGGTGCAGCCAATATCTACTTAAAAGTTGCCCAATCTTATTTCAAACGGAGTGCGCCACATGGCTAAGCCTTATTATGAATTTTTCTGCCCTGTCAAAGTCATTGCAGGCCATGCTGCACTTGAACACATTCCATTTGAATTGGCGACTTTAGGTGCCAAGCGCCCGCTTATTATCACGGACAAAGGTGTACGTGCCAATCAGCTTTTGGCCCCGATTGAAGCGGCGTTTGAATCGACCGATGTACGTATTGCTGGCATTTTTGATGATGTTCCGCCAGACTCAAGCCTAGAGACAGTTAAACAGGCAGCAGCCTTCTACCGTGCCCAACAGTGTGATGCGATTATTGCTGTTGGCGGTGGTTCAGTCATTGATACCTCTAAAGCCACCAATATTTTGGTCTCGGAAAATAGTGACGATTTATTGCAATACTCGGGTGCACATAATTTACCTCGCCCCTTAAAGCCTTTTTTCGTGATTCCAACCACGTCAGGTACTGGTTCTGAGGTAACCATGGTGGCGGTGGTGTCTGATCCTGAAAAAAATGTCAAAATGGCTTTTGCCTCGTATTACTTGATGCCGCATGCTGCCATTCTTGACCCGCGCATGACCAAAACCTTGCCACCCCATTTAACGGCCATGACTGCGATGGATGCCCTCACCCATGCGGTTGAAGCATATACCTGTATGGCGGCCAATCCTATCTCGGATGCCTATGCCACTGCAGCAATTCAAAAAGTCAGTCGCAATTTGTTTGATGTATTGGATC